>NZ_JBFRFP010000006.1:0-188111 GCF_052114885.1 Paenarthrobacter sp. 2TAF44
CTTTTGGCCCATCTCCGCAAGGATGATGGGCCAAAAGTGACCCCGCGTTGTTTGTCTTAAAGGCCGATGTCTGCGGTTTGCAAAAGCGCGACGGCGTCCGGTTGGCCTTCGAAGGTGACGAGGGCTTGGCTGGTGCGCCCGTGGGCATGCATCAGCAATTCGCCGGGTTCGCCAACAATCGCTACCGACACCGGAGCGCGCTTGGCCACATGGCGGGGGCCGGAGGGCCGCACCAGAACGATGCCGAGGTCCACGCCGCGGTAAAGGAAAGCGGCCCGCTTGATGAGTTCATCCCACAGGGCGTCCGAGTACGCTTCGTCGAGGGCCCGGGGCGCCCAACGGTCACCCGCGCGGCGGATGTCCTCGGTGTGGACGAAATATTCGATGAGATTCGACGTCTCGTCCAGCGCCTTGATCTTCAAAGGGGAAAGGGCTGGCGGGCCTGCGCGGAACGTCTTGACGAGCTCCGCGTAGTCATCAGTGGTCTTCAGCTTGGCAGCAAGTTTGGCCGTTGCTTTGTCCGAAGCCTTACCGAGGCTGGGAATCAAGAGGCCAATGCCCACGGCTGCTTTACGCTCGCGCAGGTAGAGGTGCGCCGCAAGGTCCCGGGTGAGCCACCCTTGGCAGAGCGTGGGGGAGTCAGGTCCGGCCGCCAACAGGGTTTCGGCCAGTACTTCTCGGGAAGGATCGACGAAATGCATCACTTGTGAAACTAGCACGATCAGGGCAAGGTTGCGCAGTGGAACCGCCGCAGAATCCGGCTCCCATCAAAGGCACTAGACTTGATCTGATGTCAGAGCAGTCCGCCCCCAGTCCAACTCCTGCCGTGGAGCTCTCCAGCGACCCCGCGGACGCCCTGCCGCAGGAGATCGCCAGTGCCCTTAAGCGCGACTCGGCAGGTCTAGTAGCCGCCATCATCCAGCAGCACGATACCCATGAGGTCCTCATGCTTGGCTGGATGGATGACGAGGCACTTCGCCGCACCATGACCACGGGACGCGTGACCTTCTACTCGCGCTCCCGCCAGGAATACTGGCGCAAGGGCGACACTTCGGGACACGTTCAGTTCGTGAAGTCAGTCGCCCTTGACTGCGACGGTGACGCCCTCTTGGTCCGCGTGGACCAGATCGGCGCAGCCTGCCACACCGGTACCCGCACCTGCTTCGACGGGCGCGACTTTTCGGTCGTTACGGGCCACCGCGATTAAGGCATCCCCTAGTTTCCCTGACGCACCACCTAAGACCAAAGGCGGAGAACAATAGCCATGCAGGACCTTGGAATCATCAGCCCGGGCCTGGAAGAGTTCCGCGAACTCGCCGTCCACAGCCGTGTCATCCCTGTCCGACTCAAAGTCCTGGCCGACGCCGAGACCCCCATCGGCCTGTACCGTAAGCTCGCCAAGGGCCAGCCCGGAACGTTCCTCCTTGAGTCGGCTGCCGTTGGCGGTGCCTGGTCGCGCTATTCCTTCATTGGTGCCAAGTCCCGGGCCACGCTGACCACGAAGGACGGCCAGGCACACTGGATTGGCGAGCCGCCCGTCGGCGTTCCCGTGACTGGCAACCCGGTGGAAGCAGTCCGTGACACCATAGCCGCCCTGCAAACGGACCGTTTTGAAGGGCTGCCGCCCTTTACTTCCGGCCTCGTCGGTTTCCTGGGCTGGGAAGCCGTGCGCCATTGGGAGAAGCTGACGGCACCGCCGGAAGATGACCTCCAGCTGCCTGAAATGGCCCTGAACCTGGTCACCGACATGGCAGTGCACGACAATGTGGACGGCACAGTCCTCCTGATCGCCAACGCGATCAACTTCGACAACAGTTCCGAGCGTGTGGATGACGCCTGGCACGACGCCGTGGCGCGGGTTAAAGCGCTGCTGGACCAGGTCAGTACCCCTGTTTCCCAGCCGGTCTCGGTGCTGGAGCCGGCCGCACTGGATTTCGCGTCGAGCGTGCAGGAACGCTGGGACGAGGCCAAGTACTTGGAAGCCATCGATCGCGGCAAGGAAGCGATCGTCGATGGCGAGGTCTTCCAGGTGGTCATCTCGCGCCGCTTCGAAATGGAGTGCAAGGCCGACCCCCTGGATGTCTACCGCGTACTGCGCAACACCAACCCGAGCCCTTACATGTACATCTTCAGCCTCGAAGATGCTGACGGCCGCGAGTACTCGATCGTGGGTTCCTCGCCGGAAGCGTTGGTGACGGTAACCGGCGGCGAAGTCATTACGCACCCCATCGCCGGATCGCGTCCCCGTGGCAAGACTGTTGAAGCTGACAAAGCCCTGGCCACGGAACTTTTGGCCGACCAGAAGGAGCGTGCAGAGCACCTCATGCTGGTTGACCTTTCACGTAACGACCTCTCAAAGGTCTGCGTTGCCGGCACGGTGGACGTCACCCAGTTCATGGAGGTGGAGCGTTTCAGCCACATCATGCACTTGGTGTCCACAGTGGTGGGGGAGTTGGCTCCGCATGCCAAGGCCTACGACGTCCTCAAGGCAACGTTCCCGGCAGGTACCCTTTCCGGTGCCCCGAAACCACGGGCGTTGCGCCTCCTGGACGAGCTCGAACCGCACCGCCGCGGTATCTATGGTGGCGTTGTGGGTTACCTCGACTTTGCCGGTGACATGGACATGGCGATTGCCATCCGTTCTGCGTTGCTGCGGGAAGGCCGTGCCTATGTCCAGGCCGGCGGCGGGATCGTTGCTGACTCACACAAGCCGTCGGAAGCCCTTGAAACCGTGAACAAGGCTGCTGCGCCGCTTCGGGCCGTGCACACGGCCGGATCGCTGCAGAATATTTCCGCCGAGTCAGTGCGGGACGCAGGAACCATCGACGGCGGGACGCCCACCTCATGACCGCTGAAGCACCGGGACCGACGGCGACCCCATCGCCGCGTTGGGCACGGAAGTCAACTCTTGTTCTTGCAACGGCACTCCTGGCACTCGCTGTCTTTGGAACCACCACGCAGACCTGGATCGAGGTCCGTCTTGATCCCACGGCCGCCTCCAGCAGCGACCTCCACGTTCAGGGCAGCAAGGCAGCCACGGCCGTTACCGCACTGGCACTTGTAGCACTTGCCGGTGGGTTGGCGGCCTCCATCGCGGGGCGGATCGCCCGCTGGATCATCGCGGCCCTCCTTGCCCTGTCCGCTGCCGGGATTATCCTCGCAGCCGCCACGGTCCTGTCCGATCCTCTCGGCGCAGCCCAGGGTTCCATCGCTGCGGCAACCGGTATCTCGGGAGGTCAGGCGAGCGTGACCACGACGGTCTTCCCAGTGCTGGCAATCGTGGCGGGTGCCCTGCTGGCAGTCTGTGCAGTGGTCTTGCCGCTGGCCGGACGGCATTGGAAAACCCGCACCAAGTACGACGCCGCTGCCGTCAAAGAACGTGGTAGTGGACCCGTGGACGAGATCGACAGTTGGGACAGTCTTTCCCGCGGCGAAGACCCAACCTAGGCCGTCCAGCAGTCTTTCGGGCCGGTCTGGCGCAACATAAGCGCCGGCGCCGGTCCTGACGTCGGACGATGTCCCGGCCGCCGTCAATAAATGGCAGAATGTAAGCAGTATTCATCCTGAGGAGATTCCACATGAGCAAAACCACAGTGTCCGCAAACCAAGCTACCTCCACCATGGCCAGCCACGCTGATGCCATCGGCCACGGTAACAGCCCGGCTGCCTGGACCTGCGTGATTGTGATGCTGGTCGGCGCCCTGATTTCCTCCATTGCTTTCGTCATTGCCAGCACCCCCATCTTCATCGGCGGTGTCGTGGTCATGGTGGCCGGCCTCATCGTGGGCTGGGCCATGCGCAAGGCCGGCTACGGAGTGGGTGGCAGCAAGCTGCAGAACAACGGCCACTAATCGTGACCGTTCTTGACGACATCATCGTCGGCGTCAAGGAGGACATGGAAGCCCGCCGCCGGCTTGTGTCCCTCGTTGAGCTGAAGGACCGCGTTGCTGGTGCAGCCCCCGCGCGTGACGCTTGGGCTGCCCTGGGTGGTCCCTCCTCAAGCCGTGAGGATCTCAAGGTCATTGCTGAAA
Organism: Paenarthrobacter sp. 2TAF44; assembly: GCF_052114885.1. Classification (NCBI taxonomy): domain Bacteria; kingdom Bacillati; phylum Actinomycetota; class Actinomycetes; order Micrococcales; family Micrococcaceae; genus Paenarthrobacter; species Paenarthrobacter sp. 2TAF44. The sequence continues at coordinate 4,032 of NZ_JBFRFP010000006.1, forward strand.
TCAAGCGTCGAAGCCCTTCCAAGGGCGACCTCGCGCCCATTGATGACCCGGCCTCGCTCGCGGTGCACTACGAACACGGCGGAGCTTCGGTCATCAGCGTCCTTACCGAGAAGCGACGTTTCGGCGGGTCGCTGGCAGATCTCGATGCCGTACGTGCCGCCGTCGATATTCCCTTGCTGCGCAAGGACTTCACGGTGGACGATTACCAGATTTGGGAAGCCCGCGCCCACGGTGCGGACCTTATTCTGCTGATCGTTGCGGCCTTGTCCGACTCGGAGCTGGCTCACTTCAGCGCCCTCAGCCATGAGCTTGGCATGAACGTGCTCGTGGAAACGCACACCGAAGAGGAAATTGAGCGTGCCGTCGCTGCGCAGGCCAAGATCATCGGCATCAACGTTCGCAACCTGAAGACGCTCGACGTCGACCGTTCAGTTTTCGGTTCACTGGCCGGTTTGATTCCGGCTGAGGCAGTGATTGTTGCGGAGTCCGGCGTGCGGACGGCCGAGGACGTCACGCACTATGCCGCGAGCGGCGCCAATGCCATCTTGGTGGGGGAGGCGCTGGTCAGCGACTCAACCCCGCGCGAACGCATCACCGAATTCAAGGCAGCTGGAGCTGCCGCCATCGCCGTCAGGAACTGAGGCAGTACCTGAAACAAGGCGACAGCCATGAGGCAGCCCGGGCATGAGCCTGCGGCTGCCTTGTGGCACGTGGAACTACCCGATGAACTAACTTCGAACAGGACGGTGAGACTGATGGTGGACGCGCCAACAGCCAGCTCGGAAGAGAATGCGGCCGACGCATTCCTGCAAGGTGGCACTTCGCTGCGCAACGCGGCCGGGCCCTACTTCGGTAACTACGGTGGCCGTTGGATGCCGGAGTCACTTATCGCCGCACTCGACGAAGTCCAGGACACGTTCGAAAAAGCCAAGGCCGATCCCGAGTTCCTCGCGGAGTTGAAGGACCTCAACAAAAACTACTCCGGGCGTCCGTCGCTGCTGACAGAGGCCAAGCGCTTCTCCAAGCACGCTGGTGGCGCGAGGATTTTCCTCAAGCGTGAAGACCTCAACCACACCGGTTCGCACAAGATCAACAACGTCCTGGGGCAAGCCCTCCTGGCCAAGCGCATGGGCAAGACCCGGGTCATTGCCGAAACCGGCGCAGGCCAGCACGGCGTTGCCAGCGCGACGGCAGCCGCCCTCCTGGGCCTTGAATGTGTTGTCTACATGGGCGCGGAGGACTGCCGCCGTCAGGCTTTGAACGTTGCCCGCATGCAACTGCTCGGCGCCACTGTGGTTCCCGTGACCAATGGTTCGCAGACCCTCAAGGACGCCATCAACGACGCCCTGCGGGATTGGGTTTCGAACGTGGAGAACACCCACTACCTACTGGGTACCGCGGCCGGAGCTCACCCGTTCCCCGCCATGGTTCGTTTCTTCCACGAAGTGATCGGCGAGGAAGCCCGCGCTCAGATCCTGGACCAGACTGGCAAGCTGCCCGACGCCATCTGTGCCTGCATCGGTGGTGGCTCCAATGCCATCGGCCTGTTCCACAGCTTCCTGGACGACGCATCCGTGAAGATCTACGGCTTTGAGGCAGGTGGCGACGGCGTAGAGACCGGGCGTCACGCTGCAGCAATCTCCCTGGGACGTCCCGGTGTGCTGCACGGTGCCCGTTCCTACCTCATGCAGGACGAAGACGGTCAGACCATCGAATCCCACTCGATCTCTGCCGGACTGGACTACCCCAGCGTGGGACCCGAGCACTCGTACCTCGCGGACATTGGACGCGTGACGTACGAGCCCATCACTGACACCGAAGCCATGGACGCCTTCAGCCTCCTGTGCCGGACTGAGGGGATCATCCCCGCTATCGAGTCTGCGCACGCGCTTGCCGGTGCCATCAAGGTGGGCAAGCGCCTCACCGAGGGTAAAGAGGACCCGTCCGAGATCTCCGTGATCGTGAACCTGTCCGGTCGTGGGGACAAGGACGTGGAAACCGCAGCCGCATGGTTCAACATGTTGGACGAAGAAGGTCACGTCAAGGGCACCACCCTGTCTACCCGCAAGCCCAAAGGTCCTGCAGAGCGCACCTCCGAAGCAGCCGTGGACGTAAACGAGGACCAGAACTGATGACTGAACAATTCGCCAGCAAATCTGCTGCTGCCATCGACCGTGCCAAGGCTGAAGGCCGGGCAGCCCTTGTCGGATACCTTCCGGCGGGCTACCCCACTGTCCAGGACAGCATCGAGGCAGGCATTGCCCTGGCACGGAACGGTGCGGACCTCATCGAGATCGGTATTCCCTACTCCGATCCAGTGATGGACGGACCTGTAATCCAGGCTGCAACCACGGAAGCGATCAACAACGGTTTCCGGGTCGCCAATGTTTTCGATGTCGTTGCAGGGATCACTGCCGTTACGGACGCCGCCGTGTTGGTCATGACCTATTGGAACCCCGTCATGCGCATGGGCGTGGATGAGTTCTCCCGCCGCCTGGCTGAATCCGGGGGAGCGGGCCTCATTACTCCGGACCTTATTCCGGATGAAGCCAGTGAATGGTTCGAGGCCTCGGACAAGTACGGACTGGACAGGGTCTTCCTGGTGGCTCCGTCATCCACGCCCGAACGCCTGGATATGACTGTCAAGGCCAGCCGTGGCTTTGTGTATGCCGTCTCCATCATGGGTGTGACCGGTACACGCCAGTCCGTCAGCAGTACAGCCGAAGACGTCGTGGCACGTGCCCACGCTGCCGGTGCTGAACGGGTTTGCGTTGGCCTTGGTGTTTCCAACCCGGATCATGTCCGCGAGATAGCTGCCTATGCGGACGGCGTGATCGTCGGCACCGCCCTGGTGGCGGCCCTGCGCGACGGCGGCGTTGACGCCGTCGGCCAACTCACCAAGAACCTCAGCGCCGGCTTGGGCCGCGCAGCTGCAGACGCCTAGGAAAAGGAAACAGCGAAGCCCATGCAGACCGTCCTCCACGCAGCGGCAATGGTTCCACTGAGTATCCCGAGCCCGTCGTGGTCCGGTTTCGACATTCCGCTGCCGTGGGGGACGCTGCGTATCCACGCTTACGCCCTCTGCATCTTGGCGGGCATCATCATCGGCCTCTGGCTGACGGCCGCCCGATGGAAGCGCCGTGGAGCCCCGGAGGGCAGCCTGTGGGATATCGCCATTTGGGCGATTCCTTTCGGCATCATCGGTGGCCGGCTTTACCACGTGTTTTCGTCCCCGGATGCTTACTTTGGCCCTGGGTTCGATGGCACAGGTGACCTCTCCCTGATTCCGCAGATACAGCGAGGCGGCCTGGGTATTTGGGGCGCCGTGCTGCTTGGCGCCGTGGGTGCCTGGATCGGTTGCCGTCGGGCGGGCGTCAAGCTCACGGCGTTCCTGGATGCCGCGGCTCCCGGATTGCTGCTTGCCCAGGCGATCGGCCGTTGGGGCAACTGGTTCAACCAGGAACTCTTCGGCGCTCCCACCACGTTGCCGTGGGGACTCCAGATTGACCCTGCAAACGCCAACTTCCCAGCGGGTATGCCGGCAGACACGCTCTTCCACCCGACGTTCCTCTATGAATTCCTGTGGAACATCCTGGGCGTCGCCATTCTGCTCCTGCTGGACCGGAAGTTCCACTTCCGCCGCGGACGCCTGTTCTGGCTCTACGCGATGTATTACACGCTGGGCCGCGTGTGGATCGAAGCGCTCAGGATTGACGACGCCGAGCAAATCAGCCTCTTCGGGATCACCACCAGGCTGAACGTGTGGACGAGTATCTTCGTCTTCATTGCGGCGCTGGTGATCTTCCTTGTTCTCGGCAGGGGAGGACGGCCGCAGCCGGATACCCCTTATTCACCGGGCAAGGAACCTGAAGCCATGCCGGCCAAAGATGAGGCATCCGTGACGAGCGTCACCAGTCATGATGTGGACCCATCTGTCTCGGATAGTGGTTCCCGTGGTAATCTCCCAGATAACCAAAGCGATCCGGGCCACGTTGACGAGCCGCAGGATGCAGCAGGAGATTCGGCAAAGGACTCACCGTCCAAGGCGGAATCGGAATCTGCTGCGACTGCCGCAAGGAAGGCCCCCGGATCCTCGCTGGAAGCTGACGACACCAAGTAGTCGCTTCCGGCAAAGGGGCAACAGAGTCACCGCTCGTAGGGCCCAGTCCACAGCGTCGTGGCACCCCGGAAACCGGATCGCAGCATACCGATGTTCACTGGTCAAGCCGGGGCCAGTGGTCTGCGTAACTGTTCGTTGCGCTTGATTGGCTGGCCTACAATTCCAATAACTAGCGCTTTGTTGTGCCCATCACAAGGGCATGCAAGGTGGGGCCAACGTTGTCCCTTCCATACGCACGATCACGAGGAAGGACGTCTCCCATGACCCATCTTCATAACCCCGGTTGGTCCGAAAATATCGAACCGCAGGGTGCCATGTCTCCATTCAAGCGCTTTGCTGCGCTTCCGGAGGCCCGGGGTCTTTACAACCCGGACAAGGAGAAGGACGCCTGCGGCCTGGCAATTATTGCCACGCTCCGCGGGGAACCGGGATACGACATCGTGGAAGCGGCTCTGACTGCCCTCCGCAATCTCGAACACCGCGGCGCCGTGGGCGCCGATGAAGGTACTGGCGACGGTGCGGGCCTGCTGATGCAGGTTCCGGACGAGTTCTTCAGGGCCGTCACCGAATTCGAACTGCCCGCTCCGGGCCAGTACGTGGTGGGCACCGCCTTCCTTCCTGCTGAATCGCGCGAAGCAGCTACGGCCAAGGCCGGTATCGAAGCGCTTGCGGCAGATGAGGGCCTCACGGTCCTTGGCTGGCGTGAAGTTCCCGTGGTCGCGGACCTCGTGGGTGCCATGGCACGGGCATGTATGCCGTACTTCTCGCAGCCCTTCTTTGCATCTGCAACCGGCGAGCAGCTTGAGCGCAACGAACTTGACTCCCGTGCGTGGCGAATCCGCAAGCGCGCCCAAAACAAGTACGGCGTGTACTTCCCGTCGCTGTCCTCGCGCACCATTGTGTACAAGGGCATGCTGACGACGGCCCAGTTGGAGCCGTTCTACCCGGACCTTTCGGACCAGCGCTTCAAGACGAAGCTGGCCATTGTCCACTCACGCTTTTCCACGAACACGTTCCCGTCGTGGCCTTTGGCGCAGCCGTTCCGCACCATCGCCCACAACGGCGAAATCAACACGGTCAAGGGCAACCGCAATTGGATGCGCGCACGCCAGTCGCAGTTGGCCAGCCCGCTGCTGGGCGATACCCCCGAAGAGCTGTACCCGATCTGCACCCCGGGTGCCTCGGACTCTGCTTCCTTCGATGAAGTAGCCGAGCTCCTTTGGCTGTCCGGCCGGCCGATCACGCACTCGATCATGATGATGATCCCGGAAGCGTGGGAGAACCACGCCACCATGGATCCGGCACGCCGCGCCTTCTACGAGTACCACTCGCTGCTCATGGAGCCGTGGGATGGTCCTGCCGCTGTCTCCTTCACTGACGGCAACCTCGTTGGCGCAACGCTGGACCGTAATGGCCTGCGCCCGGGACGTTACTGGATCACTGAAGACGGCCTGATCATTTTCGCCTCGGAAGTGGGCGTTATCGAGGTCGAACCTTCCAACGTCGTCAAGAAGGGTCGCGTCGCACCGGGCAAGATGTTCCTGGTGGACACAGAAGCCGGGCGCATCATCGACGACGCCGAGGTCAAGGCCGAGGTCGCAGCAGCCAACCCGTGGGCCGAATGGCTCAAGGACAACCTGATCGACATCAACGAGCTCCCCGAGCGCGAGCACGTACGCCACACCGCTGCATCGGTGAACATCCGCCAGCGGACCTTCGGTTACACCACTGAGGAACTGAAGATCCTGCTCGGCCCCATGTCCCGCACGGGCGCCGAGCCCCTGGGTGCCATGGGTTCTGATACCCCGGTTGCCGTGCTGTCCAAGCGCCCGCGCTTGCTGTTTGACTACTTCGTGCAGTCCTTCGCCCAGGTCACCAACCCGCCTTTGGACGCCATCCGGGAAGAGCTGGTGACGTCACTGAAGTGCGCCATCGGACCGAACGGCAACCTTTTGGATGGCAAGCAGGTCCGCCAACCGCAGATCTCCCTGCCGTTCCCCGTGATCAACAACGATCAGCTCGCCAAGATCTCGAACATTGAAAACGCCGACGGCGACCGCATCGCCATGAAGGTACGTGGCCTTTACCGCCCGGAGGGTGGGGAAGCGGCATTGCGTGCCCGCCTGACAGAGATCTGCGAGCAGGTTTCCGGCGCGATCAACCGTGGCGTGCAGTATGTTGTGTTGTCCGACCGTGACTCGAACGCGCAGTGGGCACCTATTCCCTCGCTCCTGCTGGTCAGCGCTGTCCACCACCACTTGCTCCGCAGTGCAAACCGCACCAAGACGGCACTCGTGGTTGAGGCCGGCGACGTCCGCGAGACGCACCATGTCGCCGTACTCATTGGCTATGGCGCATCGGCAGTGAACCCCTACCTCGCCATGGAATCGGTTGAACAGCTGATCTCCAACGGCGACGTTGAGGGCGTGACTCCGGAAGACGGCGTTTACAACCTCATCAAGGGCCTCGGCAAGGGTGTCCTGAAGATCATGTCCAAGATGGGCATCTCCACAGTTGCTTCCTACACCGGCGCCCAGACCTTTGAGGCACTGGGCCTGTCGCAGGAACTCGTGGACGAATTCTTCTCAGGTACGCACTCCCAACTTGGTGGCGTTGGCCTGGACGTCATTGCCGCCGAAGTTTCCGCACGCCACCAGATGGCCTACCCCGAGGGCGGCATCGAGCATCCGCACCAGCCGTTGCTCGGTGGTGGCGAGTACCAATGGCGCCGTGACGGTGAACCGCACCTCTTCAACCCGGAGACTGTGTTCCGCCTGCAGCACGCCACCCGTGAGCGTCGCTACGACATCTTCAAGGCCTACACCAAGGGCGTTGACGATCAGTCCGAGAACCTGATGACCCTGCGTGGGTTGCTCAAGTTCAAGAGTGACGTCCGCCCGGCCGTGCCGCTTGAGGAAGTGGAGTCGGTTTCCAGCATCGTCAAGCGTTTCTCCACCGGCGCCATGAGCTACGGCTCCATCTCCAAGGAAGCGCACGAGACACTCGCCATCGCCATGAACCGTTTGGGCGCCAAGTCCAATACGGGTGAAGGTGGCGAAGACGTTGACCGCCTGCTGGATCCGGAGCGCCGTTCTGCCATCAAGCAGATCGCTTCCGGCCGGTTCGGTGTCACCAGTCTGTACCTGACCAACGCTGACGACATCCAAATCAAGATGGCCCAGGGCGCCAAGCCCGGCGAGGGTGGCCAGTTGATGGCCCAGAAGGTCTACCCCTGGGTAGCCCGGACGCGTCACTCCACGCCCGGCGTCGGACTCATTTCCCCGCCCCCGCACCACGACATCTACTCGATCGAAGACCTCGCGCAGCTCATCTACGATGCCAAGCGCGCCAACCCTTCGGCCCGTGTACACGTGAAACTGGTTTCGGAAGTCGGGATCGGCACTGTGGCCTCCGGCGTGACCAAGGCGAAGGCCGACGTCGTGCTTGTTTCAGGTCACGACGGCGGTACCGGCGCCTCGCCGCTGAACTCGCTGAAGCATGCAGGTGTGCCGTGGGAACTTGGCCTGGCCGAGACCCAGCAAACGCTCATGCTCAACGGTCTCCGCGACCGCGTGGTGGTTCAGGTGGACGGCCAGCTCAAGACAGGCCGTGACGTGGTCATTGCCGCCCTGCTGGGTGGTGAAGAGTTCGGTTTCGCAACGGCTCCGCTGGTTGTCTCCGGCTGCATCATGATGCGCGTCTGCCACTTGGACACGTGCCCCGTTGGTGTTGCTACCCAGAACCCGGAACTGCGTTCAAGGTTCAACGGCAAGCCCGAGTTCGTCGTCAACTTCTTCGAGTTCCTCGCAGAAGAAGTCCGCGAAATCCTGGCAGAGCTCGGATTCCGCAGCCTCGAAGAGGCGATCGGCCACGCCGAGGTACTGGACACCCGTGAAGCCATCGACCACTGGAAGGCCGAAGGGCTGGATCTGGATCCGATCCTGCACGGTCTTGAGTTTGACGACGACGTGCCGCTGCGCAACATGACCACCCAGAACCACGAGCTGGACAAGCACTTCGACCAGCGGCTCATCACCATGGCCGCCGAAGCGCTCAGTGACCGCATGCCTGTCAAGATCACCCTGGACGTCATCAACACGGACCGTTCCGTGGGCACGATGCTCGGCCACGTGGTGACCAAGACGTTCGGCACCGATGTGCTGGCGACGGACACCATCGACATCACGCTCAACGGCACCGCCGGCCAGTCTCTTGGCGCCTTCCTGCCTGCCGGCATCACGCTGCGTATGTACGGAGACTCCAACGACTACGTTGGCAAGGGCCTCTCGGGTGGACGCATCATCGTCCGCCCGGACCGCACCAACGTGTTCCAGGCCGAGCGCAACGTCATTGCCGGCAACGTCATCGGTTACGGCGCAACGAGCGGTGAGATGTTCCTGCGTGGCCAGGTTGGTGAACGATTCCTGGTGCGTAACTCGGGTGCGACCGCCGTCGTAGAAGGTATTGGCGATCACGGATGCGAGTACATGACCGGTGGTCAAACACTGATCATTGGCCGTACCGGACGCAACTTCGGTGCGGGTATGTCCGGTGGTACTGCTTACGTGCTGGACCTGCAGCATGAGCGCGTCAACAAGGATGCACTGGACTCCGGCGAACTTCAGCTCCTTGAGCTGGACGCCGAAGACCGCGACATCGTCCACGGCCTGCTCACCAAGCACGCCGAGGAAACCGAATCCGTCCTGGCCGGCCGTCTGCTCGAGAACTTCGACGACACCGCCGCCCGCATCACCAAAGTACTGCCGCGCGACTACGCCGCAGTCCTGCAAACCCGTCTCGACGCCATCGAAGAGGGCCTTGACCCCGACGGCGAAGAAGTATGGTCTCGAATCCTGGAGGTAACCGGTGGCTGATCCACGCGGATTTCTGAAAGTCCGGCAGCGCGAGACGCAGCCACGCCGTCCCGTTCCGGTCCGCATCATGGACTGGAAAGAAGTGTATGAAGCCCAGGAAAAGGGTGTCCTGAAGAGCCAGGCAGGCCGCTGCATGGACTGTGGCGTACCGTTCTGCCACCAGGGCTGCCCGCTGGGCAACCTCATTCCTGAGTGGAACGACCTCGTGTGGCGGGACAAGGGTGAGGAAGCCATTGAGCGCCTCCACGCCACGAACAACTTCCCCGAGTTCACCGGTCGCTTGTGCCCGGCACCCTGCGAAGCGTCCTGTGTGCTGGGCATCAACCAGCCTGCCGTGACCATCAAGCAGGTTGAGGTTTCCATCATTGACGAAGCCTTCGACAACGACTGGGTCCACCCCCTTCCGCCGACGCGCCTCACTGGCAAGACGGTTGCCGTCGTGGGGTCCGGTCCCGCAGGCCTCGCAGTTGCACAGCAGCTGACGCGCGTTGGTCACACTGTTGCCGTGTACGAGCGTGACGACAAGATCGGCGGCCTGCTCCGCTACGGCATCCCCGACTTCAAAATGGAGAAGGAACAGGTTGACCGCCGCCTGGAGCAGATGAAGGCCGAAGGCACCCGCTTCCGCACCGGCGTCGCAGTCGGTACGGACGTGACCTGGGAACAGCTGCGCCGCCGTTACGACGCCGTGGTGATCGCCACCGGCGCAACGGTTGCGCGCGACCTTCCCATTCCGGGTCGTGACCTTGAAGGTGTCCACTTCGCCATGGATTACCTGGTTCCCTCCAACCGCGTAGTGGCGGGGGAGAGCCCGGAAAATCACATTGACGCCCGTGGCAAGCATGTGGTCATCCTTGGTGGCGGCGATACCGGCGCGGACTGCATCGGTACAGCACACCGTCACCAGGCGGCTTCCGTTACCACGCTCGCGATCGGCAAGCAGCCGCCTCTTGAGCGTGCAGGGCACCAGCCGTGGCCGACGTTCCCCACACTCTTCGAGGTCGCCAGCGCCCACGAAGAAGGCGGCGAGCGTACATACCTGGCATCCACGGTGGAGTTTGTTGGCGAGAACGGCAAGCTCACCGGGGTCAAGGTTGCCGAGACGGAGTTCGTGGATGGCAAGCGCCTCCCGAAGGCCGGTACCGAGCGGATCATTCCCGCTGACCTCGTCTTCCTGAGCCTCGGCTTCACCGGTGCTGAACCGTCCGGTATCACCGAGCAGGTCAGTGCAGAATTCGACGGTCGGGGCAACGTAGCCCGCGACGGCTACTACATGACGAACACCGAGGGCGTGTTTGTTGCCGGTGACGCCGGACGTGGCCAGTCCCTGATTGTGTGGGCCATTGCCGAAGGCCGTGCATGCGCGGCGGCAGTGGACAAGTTCCTTATGGGAAGCACAATCCTTCCGGCACCGGTCGCCCCCACCGACCGGGCAATCGCGGTCTTATAGCGGCGGCAGGAATGATCTTTAACTCAATCAGCAGCACACTACTTAGGGTAGGTATATGAGACGCGCGAAAATTGTGGCAACTTTCGGCCCGGCAATCTCCAGCTACGACAACACTCTCGCAGTGCTGGAAGCCGGCGTTGACGTTGCCCGCATGAATATGAGCCACGGCGACTACTCCGTGCACGACATCACCTACGAGAATGTCCGCAAGGCTGCGGCGCAACTGCACAAGCCCGTGGCGATCATGGCTGACCTCCAGGGTCCCAAGATCCGCCTTGGCCGCTTTGTTGACGGCCCGCACGAGCTTGCTGTTGGCGACATCTTCACCATCACCACCGAAGACGTCCCCGGCACCAAGGACATCTGCTCCACAACGCTTAAGAGCCTCACCGAAGACGTCAATGTGGGCGATGCCCTGTTGATCGACGACGGCAAGGTTGCCCTTCGCGCCATCGAAGTTGACGACGTCAAGGTTGTCGCCACCGTTACGGTCGGCGGCAAGGTGTCCAACAACAAGGGCATCAACCTGCCCGGTGTTGCCGTGAACGTCCCCGCACTGAGCGAAAAGGACGAGGACGACCTCCGTTGGGCCCTCAAGCGTGGCGTGGACCTGGTTGCCTTGTCCTTCGTCCGCGACGCCTCTGACATCAAGCGCGTCCACGAAATCATGGACGAAGAGGGCCGCCGCGTTCCGGTGATCGCCAAGATCGAAAAGCCCCAGGCCGTGGAGCAGCTCCACGAAATCATCGACGCGTTCGACGCCATCATGGTTGCCCGTGGCGACCTCGGCGTTGAGCTCCCGCTCGAAGAGGTGCCGATCGTCCAGAAGCGCGCCATTGAACTGGCACGCCGCTGGGCCAAGCCGGTCATCGTGGCAACGCAGGTCCTGGAATCCATGATCGACAACCCGCGTCCGACGCGTGCCGAGGCTTCCGACTGCGCAAACGCAGTGCTCGACGGCGCCGACGCAGTCATGCTGTCCGGCGAAACTTCGGTGGGTCAATACCCCATCGAAACCGTCAAGGTTATGGCCCGGATCATCGAGTCCACCGAAGAACACGGCCTCGAGCGCGTCCCCCCGCTGGGCACCAAGCCCAAGACCCGCGGTGGCGCCATCACCCGTGCCGCCGTCGAAATCGCAGACCAGCTTGACGCAAAGTACATCTGTACTTTCACCCAGTCCGGTGACTCCGCACGCCGTTTGTCGCGTCTGCGTCCGGTCAAGCCGGTCTTCGCGTTCACGCCTGTTGAGCACGTGTGGAACCAGCTGGCCCTCACCTGGGGTATCCAGCCGGTTCTGGTTCCTTCCGTGGGCCACACCGACGAAATGACCGCACAGGTGGACCGCAGCCTCCTGGACATGAAGATCGTCGATGAAGGCGACCTCGTTGTCATCGCTGCCGGTTCCCCTCCCGGACAGGCCGGTTCCACGAACTCGCTGAAGGTCCACAAGGTGGGCGACCTCGCCGACACGTCCAAGGTTGATGCTTCGCGCAAGGAACCTGTGGGTCCGTGGCCGGAAAAGAAGAGCAAGACCAGGAGCTAAGTTTCTGGGTTTGGTTTGAACAAAGTGGGTTCCGCCGTTTGGCGGGGCCCGCTTTGTTTTTGTGTTGTCTTTTTTGTGTGGCTTCGTGCCTTGAGCGGGCACGACGGCGGCCGGTCACCTATCGCTGAGGTGACCGGCCGCCGTCGTTAATTGCTTGGTGCTAGTTGACCTGGTTGATGATCGTTTCAGCAACCTCACGCATGCTGAGGCGACGGTCCATGGAGGTCTTCTGGATCCAGCGGAAGGCCTCCGGCTCGGTGAGGCCCATCTTGGTGGTCAGGAGGCTCTTGGCGCGCTCCACGAGCTTGCGGGTGGCGAACTGCTCCTGGAGATCGGAAACCTCGTTTTCGAGGGCCTTGATCTCCTCGTGGCGGGACAGGGCGATCTCGATGGCTGGGATGAGGTCAGCGGGCGTAAACGGCTTCACAACGTAAGCCATGGCGCCGGCGTCGCGGGCACGCTCCACAAGTTCCTTCTGACTGAAAGCAGTCAACAGGACTACGGGGGCGATGCGGGCCTTGACGATCTTCTCAGCAGCCGAGATGCCATCCATGACAGGCATCTTCACATCCATGAGGACGAGGTCCGGCTTCAGTTCTTCGGCCAGCTGCACGGCCTTCTCGCCGTTGTCTGCCTCGCCGACGACGTCGTACCCTTCGCCCTTCAGGATCTCAATAATGTCCAAGCGGATGAGGGTCTCATCCTCGGCTACGACGACGCGTCGGGCCAGTTGGGCTGCGGGTGTGGACTCCGTCTGTTCGGTCACGGGATCTCCTTGAAAAGGTTCGGCGGGTTCTAGTCCATCTTAGTGTGGACCGCTGCGGCACATGATTTTGTTGCACTCGCGCGCCCAGTTCTGAAAAACAGCCTATCTGCATGTAGAGTAGTTTCGCGTGCTGGGAAAGGATCGCGTTGCTCACAGCAATGAGAGCAGTCAGCGAGAATTAACTTCCCGGTAATCCGCGCCCGAGTGGCGGAATTGGCAGACGCGCCGCACTCAAAATGCGGTATCGAAAGGTGTGTGGGTTCGAGTCCCACCTCGGGCACGGCATAACCCCTCGTCAGAGGGGTTTTTGCTTTTAAGTGTGTACAAAGCTTGACATGTACCTCTGCCTCAATGTCCCGGATGGTGCCTGGCCGCCGGGTGCGGCCTGTTCAGTTGGGGTGGGGGAGCGGGCTCAGTGCCCTGGCTGGTGGGCGCTCCGCTGGCTCTGAGCTGGGGTCATGTCGATTCCTTCTTTCGGTTCTGTCCGGTAGGTCTGGAGTGGCCTACACATGTTCATGGGCTAATGGATTAGATACGACATGACTTCGATGGATTTTTGTTTCGTCGGTTTCAGCCATGAGATTTCCGTGCCTGTGCCGGTGGCGAAGAGTCGCTTTGTCGGGCCAAAGGGGGTGTGTACAGTGTGCACACTTAAGTCTGTTTTGTTTCTGACCACGGTCTGCTCTCTTTCTTGCCGTCACGTGTTCATTCCGCTCGCCGGATATGACGACATGACCAGGCGAAAACCATGGCGCTGTTCCGGCGCTTCGCTGTCTCGAATCCGTCGGACTGTCAGGATGAGGTCTATGACCTCGGGTGTAGTGCGGCCTGACGCTTGCACCGAATCGTAATAGCCCCTGTGCTGCTATCCATTCACTGGCGGATAGGACAGCCATGCTTGATAGGCAAGCCAGAGGGCGGCGAAGTCGGCCGATGACGACGTATCTCTTCCGGTTGTCTCTTTGATTTTTGACAGTCGGTAAGACAGCGTCTGGCGGTGGATTCCCAGTTCTGCCGCCGTTTCGTTCCATCGGCGGTCATTTTCGAGAAAACTGAAGAGCGTGTTCCGCAGGGCCGTTGTTTTCGGATCGGCGGCTGCCAGTTCTCCGAGCACTTGCTGGATGATGCCAGCCGCTTCTTTCCTTGATCTGGCCAGGAGCGATATCGGTGCCCCTGAAAAGTCTACCCAGTTGTCGTTGGCCCCACCGGAGGATAGGACTTTATAAGCTTCCTCGGCTGCGACTTTTGCATCCCGGACATCCATATATGTCGAGGACGCTGCGGCGCGGATGCCGAGGTCTTCGATGAGTTTGCGCGTGTCGGAAAGAGACGGCTCGGGAGCCATCAGAAAGTATGATTTCCGTCCCGCTCCCGTAAGGACGGGCAGCGCGGCGATAGAAATCGCCCTTGCTGCTTTCGGCCCATCGTCGGTTTTGATGGCGACGATCTTGTACCCTTCAGTCATGGCGCTGGGCTTGAGGACATCATCGATATTCTCAGGAATGCGTCCTTCCAAAATCGCTTCGAGCATGATCCTGTAGCGCTCCGCGCGTTCCCGGATCGAAGTCAACAGTTGGCTCACGGCCACGTCCACGACCTGAAGAATGTGAATCAGCAGAAAACTGCTGATTTCCTCACCAGGGTATTCCCCAACCAGCAGTTTGACGCCACGCTCGCCGGGAAGTGTGTAGGAGCGTTGCCGTGCGGTTGAGGTCAGTGAGGGGAGCGGTGGTCCTTCTAGGATGGTCAGGCCGCTATGGACGTCCTGGACTGTAAGTCGAGACCTGAAAAGGGCTTGCAAGTCGTCTATGAGGCGTTCGGGGTCCGCGTGCGCGTAAGTTGAAAGCTGGTATAGCTTGCTGAGCTTGAGGACTTGAAGTGTTTGTGTGGTGGCTGTGGCAGCCGCGACGGTGCGGCCTATTGCAGCAAACGGTGTTTCCTCGGCTGTCAGAAGGACAGGAAAGCCCAATTTATCGGCTTCATCCAGGAGCTCTTGCGTCAGTGCCGGGAGACTGGGGTGGTCGCCGAGGGCCACGCCCGCAAGACCGGCCTCATGCAGCCTGCGGATGAACTCGCTTTGATCTTCAGCTCCTTGCGGAACGCACAGACCGACGGTCATGAGGAGTTCGTGGGGACCGAGCCACCGCGCCGGGTCGTTGAGTTCACAGCTGTGGGCCCAAAGGACTTGGCGTTCGAGACCGCTCGCGCCGGCGAGTACGCGGGTTCCCAAGCTTTGAGTCTCCACGAGGTCGTTGACCGTCAGCACTGACTGTTCCATCTCTAAAACATTACACCTATACTAATAGGCCTCAAAATTCTTACTTCTGTACGATACATCTCTGATGTTGCGGTCATTACTGTGAGTCACACAACAACAAAACTCATCAAAGGAGATGACTCAGACATGGCCTCAGATATTGCCCCTTCCTCCGCGGTGCGGGCCGCAGCGTGGAGAAGTGGTGTCCGGGCGCGCGTAACCCTGGCCCGTTGGATGGAGGTTGCATCATGAGCGCACTTCGTGAAGGTTCGCGCGTCGCGGTACTGGGCGCCGGACTCGCCGGTCTGGCAGCTGCCACGCAGCTGAAAGCCGATGGATTCGATGTAACCGTTTTCGAGGCTCGGGACCGGTCCGGTGGCCGTGTATGGTCAGAGACAATTACTGCCGGCCACGACCGGCCCTGCGTCATCGAGCGAGGCGCGGAGTTCGTCTTGCATGGCTACACGACGATGCGGCGGTTACTGGATTTGACCGGTCTTTCGCTCGTGGACACCGGCATGAGCTACTACGTTCGAGCGTTGGCGGACACTCCCGAAATCAGCACCCAGGACGTGGTCGAAGCAGGCCGGGCTGCTGCAACCATCGCCCGGACTTACCCATCCCCGCCATCAGCAGAAACCGTCCTGCAACGCTTGGAAGGCAACGACCGGCTCGTTGATGCACTCCGCGGGCGCATCGAAATCTCAACCGCCGTTGCGGCAGATCAAGTCAGCGCTGACACTCTTGAGCACATAGCTTCTTTCGAACCACGCCCGAGCTGGAGAATAAGCGGCGGAAACCAGGAACTCCCAAGGGCCCTGGCCGCACGTCTTGGCACTGCTGTACGCTACCGGGAATCCGTTCACTCCGTGACCGACCTCGGGGACGAAGTACTCGTGGAAACATCGACCGGCAGTGCCGTCTACGATGCAGTTGTTGCAGCCCTTCCGTTATCTATCGTGCGTGACCCGTCCGCGATTGCTATATCGGTTCCCGGGTGGAAGAAAGCTGCACTGAACCGGGTCCTGCAAGGACATGCCGCAAAGCTTCACCTTCCCTTGAAGTCCGTCCCAAAAACCAGTGCGGTTATGTCGACGAACGGTCGGTTCTGGACTTGGACTGCTTTGGATAACACAGGCACGGTCACTCCTGTACTCAATTCTTTCATGGGCTCCCCTGGGGCCTTGGATCGTGCACAAGGCGACGGGGATTTCAACGCCTGGATCACCCATGCCCGGTACATTCGCCCGGAACTGGACTTCAGCGACAGCGAGGCCGTAACCACCGTTTGGCGCAACGACCCTCTCGCACGCGGTGCTTACGGCGCTTTCGCCCCTGGCGGCGGAAAACAGGATTCAGAAGAGCTCGAACGCCCTGTGGGCAGCATTTTCTTCGCAGGTGAATACGCTGATCCGGACTTCACCGGACTGATGGAAGGTGCACTGCGCAGCGGCGAACGCGCAGCGGCCAGGATCCGAACCGCTGTTCGGGGCCCAAAGGCCGAGGCGGTCAGCGCATGACCACGGCAGTAACAACGACGGATGATATCCAGTGGCCGGCACCTGTCGCTATCAGTCCCGAACGCGTTATTTCGGGAGAGCCGGCAGCCAGCACGCTGGTGCTCTATAGCGATCCCACCACGGACTCTGGGCTTTGGAAGGTCGCTCCCGGCGAATTCACCACCAAACTGACCGGCTACCGGGAGTTCATCCACATCATAGAGGGCCATGGGCAACTCATCGAGGACACAGGGCAGGAAATAGAGCTCCGGACCGGGACCGTTGTGGCCCTCCCGGAAGGATGGACGGGCCGGTGGAAGGTACAAAGAGAGCTCGTGAAGTCGTATTCCATCGTCCGGACAAAGTAGGGCTTTCACCAACAAACCAACCATCGACACCAGCTTGGCCTCTCCACTCGCTTTACTTCTTACCTCACCAATGAACAACGTAAGGAATCACTCATGAATGCCAATCTCGAATTCGCTCGAGTCAGCAACACCTTTTTCCATAACGGGGAATACGTCCCCGCAGAGCAGGGCCGAGACGTCGTGGATCCCTCCAACAACAAAGTCATCGGCCAAATGGCCGAGGTCGGCCACGACGACATCGAAGCCGTTGTCGCCACAGCCAACGCCGCCCAGAAAGCCTGGTACGCCCGGACTGCACTTGAGCGCGCGGAGATCCTCCACGAAGTAGCCGCTGAGATCAAGAAGCTCACTCCCGAAATCGCGGAACTTCTCACCCTTGAAACCGGCAAGCCCTACAAGGAAAGCGCCGACGAATTGATGTGGTCGGTCTCGGCAGTGGACTACTACGCAGAACTTGGCCGGCACTCCATTGGCTCGGTTCTTGGCTCTACCGTTCCTGGGCAGACCCACTACACGCTGAAAGAACCCATGGGTACGGTGGTGAGCATCCTGCCCGCGAACTTCCCGATCCTGCTGTTCATCTGGTCCGCTGCCGCCGCCTTGGCAGCGGGTAACTCCGTGATCGTCAAGCCCTCGGAAAACGCCTCACTGACCACTCTTTCCTTCATGCGGGCCTTCCGTCACCTGCCAGCCGGACTGGTCCAGTGCGTCTCCGGTGGAGCCGACACCGCAAAGCAGCTCGTTTCCCACAAAAATACCCACATGATCGCCTTCACCGGCAGCGTCGCCACTGGCCAGGCCGTTTCTCGTGCCTGTGCCGAACACTTCAAGCCGCACCTCATTGAAGCCTCGGGCAGTGACGCTTTCCTGGTGATGCCGTCTGCTCCCATTGACGTCGCCGCCCGCGCGGCAACCTTTGCGTCCTTCTTTAACGCTGGCCAGGTCTGCACCTCTGCCGAGAAGATCCTCGTCCACGAAGACGTCTACGAGCAGTTCATGGAAGCCTTCATCGCCAACGTCAAGCAGCTGCGCATCGGACACGGCCTCGACAAGGTCGATTTCGGCCCCATGGAAAACGCACGAGAGGTTGCCCGTGTTGAACAGCTCGTAGCCCGGGCCGTCGAACAAGGCGCCACCGTCACTCTCGGCGGAAACAGGCTCAACCTCGGTGGGGAACTGCAGGACGGGTTCTTCTACGCACCCACCATTCTTGAAGGATTGCGCCCTGACATGGACCTCTTCACCACTGAGGTCTTCGGACCAGTCGCTCCGGTGTACAAGGTCTCCAGCTTCGAAGAGGCCCTGAAAGTCGCCAACGACTCCCCGTTCGGCCTTGGCGCCACGTTGTACTCCAAGGACGTCGAAGAAATCACCCGGGCCACCAACGAAATCGTCAGTGGCATGGTCTGGATCAACGCTCCGATTCTCGACAATGACGCAGGCCCCTTCGGTGGTCGTAAGATGTCCGGCATCGGCCGCCAACTCGGTGCCGAGGGCCTGGATACGTTCCGTCACACCAAGCTCGTCATGATCGACCCGGCAGCTTCCAGCCACGACTTCTGGTGGTTCCCCTACCAGGACAAGGAAGCCTGGCAGGGTGCCCAGACCAGCGAAGAATCTGCTGACCAGAGCTCCCACTCATATGCAGCTGCAGGAGCCTGACCCTAGGACACCTGAGGTCATCGGACCACAAGTTCTCAACCTTGTTGGCACGGCCGCACGGATGACCTCTTTGGTGCGACGGAACTGGTAAACCAGCCCAAGCTGCCGCCGTGTTCTGACTGATAAGCGCAGCCGGAACACGGCGGCGGAGTACTTTCCCGCGGTTGCCCGGACTGGTCCAACAACGGGACATTTATCCGCTTTCCCAAAGGAAGAATCCCATGATCTCCACGATCAACCCGGCTACGGGCAAACAACTGCAAACATTCGATACGCACTCAAACTTCCAGCTGGACGGGATCCTCACTGCCGCCGTTGATGCTCAGAGGGCCTGGCGGCTCATACCGGTAGAGGATCGCGTGCAAATCCTTCGGAACACAGCCAAGATCCTGCGTGAGAATGTCAACGAATATGCGCATCTGATCACCCTTGAAATGGGTAAGCCCATTTCCGAGGCCAGGGCCGAAATTGAAAAGTCTGCCGCTACGGCGGACTTCTACGCGGAAAATGCTGCGAGATTCTTGGATTTCGAATCCATTGACGCAGGTGTTCAAGAGAGCGGCGTCGCCTACGAGCCCCTGGGCGTGGTGCTGGCCATCATGCCTTGGAACTACCCCTTCTGGCAATTTTTCCGTTTCGCGCTTCCTGCGCTGGCAGCTGGAAACGGGGTAATCCTCAAACACGCGAACAACGTTCCACGCTCGGCGTTGGCTATTCAGGACATCCTGGACAGGGCAGGCTTGGCGCCCGGCCTCTGTGCCACGGTCCTGATCGAACCGGAGCGGGTCGCTGACATCATTGCCGACGACAGGATCGCCGCCGTCGCGCTGACGGGCTCCACTCAGGTTGGTGCCATCGTTGCTTCGCAGGCCGGAGCGGCGTTGAAAAAGCAGGTTCTGGAACTCGGCGGTTCCGACCCGTTCATCGTTCTGTCGGACGCCGATATCAAGGAAGCGGCCCGGACGGCAGTCAAGGCCCGTTTCACCAACGCCGGCCAGGCCTGCATCAATGCCAAACGCTTCATCATTGCCGACGACATCGCTGACGAGTTCGTTGCTGAATTTGTAATCCAAGCCCGGGAACTGATTCTCGGTGACCCGCTGGACCCTGCAACCGATATCGGCCCCATGGCCAGGGAGAACCTCCGGGCCACGCTCCACGATCAGGTCAAACGTACCCTGGAAGCCGGTGGACGGCTCCTGCTGGGAGGAGAGCTTCCTGCAGGGTCTGGCTATTACTACCCGCCAACCATCATCGATCGTGTCGTCCCGGGGCAGGCGGCTTTCGACGAAGAGACTTTTGGCCCGGTCGCTGCCATTACCCGTGCCGCGTCCACCGAAGAAGCGATCGTGTTTGCCAACCAGACAGAATTCGGACTGGCGGCCTCATTGTGGACCAAGGACACAGACAAGGCCAGGGACATTGTGCGCCGCCTCGACGCTGGAGCGGTCTTTATCAACGGCATGGTGGTCTCAGACCCACGCCTGCCATTTGGCGGCATCAAGAAATCCGGTTATGGACGCGAACTCGGTCGTCACGGCATCCGCGAATTCACCAACATGAAGACCCTCTGGATCGCTCCCCGCACAGAAGGAACCGAGCAGCCATGAGCCGAACCACGGCCGCGGATCGCGCCCGGACCAATGAAATCTCCGACTGGAAGGAGCTGACTCTTGGCCAGCCAGTACTTGTCGATCCCGGCGATGGCCGGATCACCCGCGCCGTCGTGGACGCGCTCTTCGAAGATGGAAGCATCATCTGGCTCCGGAGCGAACCCATCGGATGGAGTTCCCTGCACCTGAGCGAAGATCTGCTGACCCTCTACAGAGTCTGACACAAAACAGCAGCAGCGCGGGCCGTAAAAGACCCGCGCTGCTGCTGTTTGATCCCCAGGTTCATTTCCAAAGGCAGGAGCCGATTTATGGCCAGGGCAGTGACAACGAAAGTGCCCCGCTTCCTCAGAAGCGGGGCACTTCGCTGTGGCGGACCGATCCATGCCCGACCGCCGGTATTCGTCGTTATGCTCAGCGGGAGTAGTGAGCTTGTTGCGAGCCTGCGCAGCCGCTGGGGACGACGAAGCATGGGTTGATGGTCAAATTAGTCTGCGCTCAAGGCCATTCGTGCAGCAATGTCCACGACATTGACCAGCAACATAGCCCTGGTCATCGGTCCAACGCCGCCGGGGTTCGGGGAGTACCAGCTCGCTACAGCGTCGGCCCCGGACTCAACATCACCCTGGAGCTTGGACTTACCGGTAGCATCGTCCACTGTTCTTGATACACCAACGTCAAGGACTACCGCGCCCGGTTTGAGCTGGTTGGTCTTGACCATCCCCGGCACTCCGGCCGCGGCAACGACAACGTCAGCGCGGGAGATGAGTTTGCCCAGATCGGCCGAGCCTGTATGGGCAAGTGTCACCGTGGCGTTGACGGCGCGGCGAGTAAGCAACAGGCCAAGCGGCCGGCCAACGGTCACACCACGACCGATCACAAGCACTTCCAAGCCTTGCAACGCGATCCCATGCCGGGACAGGAGCTCAACGATGGCACTGGGTGTGCAGGGTAGGGGAGAGTCGATCGAACCTGCGACATTCAGCACGAGCCGGCCAAGGTTAATCGGGTGCAGACCGTCGGCGTCCTTTTCGGGCGAGATCTTTTCCAGGACAGCGTTCTGATCAATGTGCGCCGGCAGCGGGAGCTGGACAATGTATCCGGTCGTGCCCGGGTCAGCGTTGAGTTCATCCAGGACCGTTTCCAACTCGTCCTGTGAAATGTCAGCGGGAAGATCTTTGCGGATTGATTCGATACCCACTTCTGCGCAATCGCGGTGCTTACCGGCCACATACGAGTGGCTCGCAGGATCATCCCCGACCAGGACCGTGCCCAGGCCTACGGCCGCGCCGGCTTCCTTCAATGCGGCTACTCGTTCGGCGAGCTCGCCCTTGATGGTTCCAGCCATGGCTTTACCGTCCAGGACGCGGCCCAAACCGTGGTGGGCAACGGAGTTTTCCCGTTCCAATACGTTCTCTGACATCGGTCATTCCTTTCATGGGGCACCGGGATTCACCCGGGCAGGCATTGTGTCCGCAGCTCCTGATGGAGCTGCGGACGTGGTTGCGAGACTCTTAGCCGCGGAGACGTTCGCCCTTAGGGTCGTAGAACGGACGCCGGGAAACAGTTGCCGGGTAAAGCTGGCCCTTGCACTGCACTTTGAACGAACCAGTTAGGTCCGTGTCCGGCTCGATTGCTGCGATTCCCACGGCCCTCCCCAGCGTGTGCCCGTAGCTTCCGCTGGTCATCCTGCCAACGGGGACGTTATTGCAGTAGACGGTCTCGTCGTGGACAAACACCGGCTCGGGGTCTTCAAGTGCGATGTAGACGGTCCGATGCTCCGGGGCTGAAGGATCGAGTTTAAGCAACGCATCTTTCCCAACGAACCCGCCAGGCTTGTCCAGAGCAACGGTGAAACGAAGAGCTGCCGAATACGGATCATCGATCGGGCCGATGTCGTGGCCCAGGTGCCTGAACCCCTTCTCACTGCGGAGAGAGTCCAGCGCGTGGTAGCCGGCCAAACGGATGCCCAGGTCTTGGCCCGCTTCCCAGAGAGCGTCAAAAATGTTTACAGCCAGGTCTGCGCTGGGGTAAAGCTCGTAGCCGAGTTCACCGACGAAGCTGACCCGTAAGCTGTACGCGTATCCATCGGCGATTTCTACGGTACGGCCGTGTGTGTACCCTTGGGCTTCATCCGACCAGTCCTCCGGGGAGATACGGGAAAGCAGCTCCCGGCTCTTGGGCCCCATGACTCCGATGGTGGCCAAGGCGGCTGTGCAATCAAACACTGATGCGGCTCTGCCCTTTGCGAGACGCTTCAGATACGCCAGCGATTTTTGTTGTGTGAAGGAAGGGGTCACGACCAGGAACCGGTCCTCTCCCAGGCGGGTGATGGTGCCGTCGAGCTCAATTCCTGCGGCGTTGTTGAGGAACAGTGTGTAGACAGCTTTGTTCACCTCAACGTCAATGTCGGCTGTGGCAGCCTGCTGGCACACGGCCAACGCGTCGGGGCCGGCGACCTCAAACTTTGCGAAAGGGCTCAGGTCGAACAAAACCACACCTTCGCGCGCGGCCTTGTGTTCCTCCGCGACCCTCGAGAACCAGTTGGCGCGACCGTAGCTGTAGTCATAGGCAGGCTGTGTCCCCGGATCCCCATACCAGTTCGCGCGTTCGCCACCATTGACTTCCCCGAAACACGCCCCGAGTTCGGCCAACCGGTGGTGGAGAGGCGTCCGGCGTACATTCCGTGCCGTCTCCATCTGCAGGTTCGGCCAGTGCATGGCATAAAGCCGACCGAGACCTTCCTTGGTCCGGGCCTGCAGGTACTTGCGGCTGTTCTGATGGCGCGAAAAGCGCTGGACGTCGACACTGGAAGAATCAAAGCGGGTAGCTCCTGAGATGATCCAATCAGCAAGCTCTTTACCGACCCCAGGGGCGAAAATGATGCCCTGGGAATTGAAACCAGCAGCGACGTAGAGGCTGGCAACTTCCGAGGTCTCCCCAATGGCGAAGTTCGCATCGGGAGTGAAACTCTCTGGTGCGTTGAGGAAACGGTCATATCCGGCCGTGGACAGCATCGGGACAGTGGTTTCAGCTTTCGCCCGGATCGGTGCGAAATGATGCCAGTTAGGATCAAATTCGGCAAAACCGGTTGTCGAGATGTCTTCTACCGGGCGGGGGAGCCCGTCCGGTTCGAAGGCGCCAACCAACAGGCTGCCTTGTTCGTGGCGAAGATAGTAGCTGCTGTCGAGATCGCGGAAAACGGGCAGCTCGGGCGCGGCACCATCTATCGGGCCGGACCGGACATGTACGTGCTCGGCGGCGTACAGCGGCACATGAACTCCGGCGCTGCGGGCCAGGTCCCGTGTCCACAGTCCACAAGCCAGAACCACCCGGTCGCACTCGACAATGCCCTGAGTCGTGCGGACGCCCACGACCTTGTCGTCCTCCTGCAGGATCTTCTCGACCGTCACGCCTTCGCGGATCTGCGCGCCCAGCTGGTGAGCCAGCTTGGCGAATGCGATGGTGGCGTAGCCAGGGTTGATGTGTCCGTCATCTGGAAGCAGCAATGCGCCGAGAACCCCTGCATGGCTGGCCAAGGGCCATACGTCTGCAAAGCGTTCTTCGCTGAGCAGTTCGGTGCGGACACCCTGCTGGTCGGCGACGTCTTTGGCGTAAAGGATCTCATCGAGGCGCCCAGGTGTGCGGGCGACGCTCAGAGATCCGCATCGTTGGAAGGACACGTCAATGCCGGACATCTCCTCGAGCTGGGCGTACATCTCCAGGCCGTACTTGGCCAGCTTGGTCAGAGTGGAGGAGCCGCGCGCCCCTGTCACAAGACCGGCCGCGTGCCATGAGGTTCCGCTGCCGAGAACGTTGCTTTCGAGCAGCAGAACGTCGTTGTCACCTGCTGCTACCAGGTGGTACGCGATGCTGCTGCCTACGATCCCACCACCGACGACGACCGTCCGTACCCGTTGGGGCAGGGGATCCCGGGATGAGTCTGTAAAAGCTTTTGCACTGATGGTGCGGTCGACGAGGCGGTCCATGGTAATACTCACTTCTCTTCGGGTGGGTGCCCCCTGGAAGGGGCGCAGGGATGTCGTTGGTTCGTCAGTTGAAGACAACAGTGCGGTTGCCGTTAAGCAGGACTCGTTGTTCGGCGTGCCACTGGACGGCTCGTGCCAGGGCAAGGCGCTCGGCGTCCTGCCCGGTGATTGCCAGTTGAGCGGGGCTGTAGTCGTGGCCTACACGAAGCACTTCCTGCTCGATGATCGGGCCTTCGTCGAGTTCAGCTGTCACATAGTGTGCGGTGGCCCCGACAAGCTTGACGCCGCGGTCGAAAGCCTGGTGGTAGGGCTTGGCGCCCTTAAAGCCGGGAAGAAACGAGTGATGGATATTGATTGCCTTGCCGGCAAGTTCGCTGCAGAGGTCATCGCTGAGTACCTGCATGTACCGGGCCAGAACAGTCAAGTCCACCTGGTGTTCGGCGAGCAGCGCCAGAAGCTTCTCCTCTGCTGCCCGTTTTGTTTCTGGGGTGACCGGGATATGGAAGAACGGGATGCCGTTCGCCTCGGCCACCGGCTGCAGGGTCACATGGTTGGACGCGATGAAGGGGAAGTCAACCTTTAGCTGTCCTGCCCTCCAGCGAAAGAGCAGGTCGTTGAGGCAGTGCTCAGCCTTCGAGACAAGGAGCGCAATCCGTGGCCTGTTGGTAGCGTCGGACATGGTCCAATTCATGGCATATTCATCGGCCGTTGCTTGAAAAGCCGCCCTCAAGTCGCCGATGGCGACGGAAGACGGGTAGCTCGCTTGGACGCGCATGAAGAAGCGATTTATTGATGCGTCATCAAACTGCTGGCTGGCAAGGATGTTGCAGCCTTGTTCGACCAGAAAACCTGAAACGGCATGGACGATACCGACAGTGTCCTGACAGCTGAGAGAGAGAATCACTTCTCGTGTGGGATCGTGCTCCATAGGTTGCTCCTAGGGGAAGCCCATCAAAGCAGGGGGTACGTGAAGAAACGCCAACCGCGATGGGGGAGAATGTCGAATCAGCGAATAGTGGGCTAACAGCTGAGTACCTTCGAATTTAGATGAGCCGGAATGGCATCTCCATACTGTAAATGTCAGAATAATCGGACCTTCTTATATCAATGCAAGATGATTCGAAGAGTAGGGGTGGAACGGTTTCTCGTCATCGTCCCCGGGAAGGTGCTGCAGCAGGGGACGTTCTTTAGTCGGAAACGTCCTTAAACACCAACGGCTCCGTTATGCAGCTGGTGAAAGCGTTGCTGCACAACAGAGCCGTTCCCTGTGAAGTCAGGAGGCGACGTGGGTCTGCTGGAACGGCTCACCCACGAAGTAGCCGGCGGTGGCCCCGCCATCGATCGCGTAGACATTGCCGTTGGCATACGTGGATTCCACAAAGTGCCGAACAGTCTCCGCGATCTCCTCAGGCTTGGCGAAGCGTCCAAGCGGCACCGAGCTCTTGTAAAATTGCACCTCATCCTCGGAGCTTTGGGCGAACAGACGTCGTGCCATGGGCGTCTCCACGAATCCCGGGCAAATCACGTTGCTCCGGACACCTGCCGGTCCAAAATCCAAGGCCAGGCATCGAATCAGACCAACCACACCATGCTTGGCGGCGACGTACGCTGAGTAGCCCTGCGCGCCGTTGGTACCGGCGTCGGAAGCGATGGCTGTGAAAGTTCCATTGCTGGCGATGAGGGATTTCATGGTGGTCTTGGCCGTAACGAAAGAACCGGTGAGGTTGACCGCCAAGGAACGGTTCCATTCCTCCAATGTCAGGTCCAGGACGCTGCCTTGTACTTCGATCCCGGCGCAGGCAATGGCTGCACTAATGGGTCCCAGGAACGCTTCGCCGTCGCGTACGACGCCTTGCATCGAGTTCAAATCCGTGACGTCGGCGACGAACGCAGCCGGGCTTCCTCCGGCTTCTGAGATGAGATTCGCGGACTTCTCCAACTGATTCTGATCGCGGTCCACGAGGATGACCGTGTGGGTCCGGGACAGGTTCAGCGCCGTTGCCCTGCCGATGCCACCCGCTGCTCCGGTCACAAGAGCGACAGGCTTGTTGGTGGAAGTCATGATGTTCGGTTCCTTTATCGATGGGTTTGAGGGCGTTTAGAGGTCCTGGCGGCCGATACGTGCATAGGTTTCAGGCTTTGTGCGCTTGAAGATCAGGGCAAGGATGATCCCAAGGACGATGCATCCGTAGAACAACGCCATCAGGAATGTGGCTAGGGCTTCGTCGCCGCCGATCATGATGGCGATGTTCTGAGTGGCCAACACGCCGGCGACGATCAATCCCAGGGTTGCCAGGACGGGAGCCATCTGCGACTTCCAGCGGTTGACTTTCAGTTCCGGGCGTTTGTGGAAGTAGACCACCACGGCTGCGCTGGTGAGTATCAGCAAGAGGATCAGGGCGTATCCGCCGACGCCTACAAGGACGGCATATAGGGTGGCTCCGTCTGCTCCGGCGGCGACAACGACTGCGAGGAAGATCAAAGCGATTACGCTGGTCGACAGTGAGGCCACGTGCGGTGAGTCGTGTTTGCCATGTACGCGGCTCAGTGCGGCCGGGAACACACGGTCGACGCTCAGGGAGTAGAGGTAGCGTGCGCTGATGTTGTGTGTTGCGAGGTTGGCCGCGAAGATGCTGGAGCACAGGAGCACGATCATGACGTCCATGACGATTTTGCCCAGAAGCTGGGAGACGACCGTCAGAACGGTTCCGGTTGGGTCGGTCGCGGAGGCTTCGACAACGGTTCCCGTGCCGATGGCCGTGATCTGTGCCCAAGCGGTCAGGGCGTAGATGGCGCCCATGGACAGGATCGCGATGTAGGTGGCCCGCGGGACGGTTTTTTCGGGTTCGCGTGCTTCTTCTCGGAAGACTGCGGTCGCCTCGAATCCGGCGTAGCAGACGATGCCGAACAGCAGGGCCAGGCCGATGTTGCCGGAGACGATGTTTGCCGGTTCGAAGGGTTTGGCGCTGATGCCTTCAGGGCCCCCGTTGATGAAGGCTGCGATGTCGAAGGCGACCATCAGGATCACTTCGCAGATCATTGAGATAGTGAGGATTTTGGCCGAGAGGCTGATCTTGAAGTAGCCCAAAGTCCCGGCAGCTGTCATCAGCACCAATGTGTAGACCCACCACGGTACCTCGGGCCCTCCCAGAACGTCCGTGACGAGGGCCTCCAGGGAAATGCCCCCAAAGGCGTAACCGCCCACCAAGATGAAGAAATACGAAACAACGGCCAAGAAGGATGACCCTAGTCCCAGTGGCTTTCCGAGGCCGGCAGTGATGTAGGCGTAGAAGGCTCCCGGGTTCGGAAGGTGCCGGCCCATGGTGGTGAATCCGACAGCGAACAGCAGAATCAACGCTCCTGCGGCCAGGTAGGCGGTTGGAGCCCCTAGCTGGTTGCCGGAGCCGATGATGACTGGAATGAACCCGACGAACACCGACAGGGGCGCGTTGAACGCCAGGACGGTGAAGACGATGTCGAAGGTGCTGAGTTTGCCGGTGAGTCGGCGGCCGGAGGCTGGTGCCCCTGGTTCTGAATCGGGGACGGCCGTTAGATCGTTAACGGTGCTCATGACTGGCTCCAATTTGACTAAGGATATGAGCGCGGGATTGCGCGGGTGGAGGGAGTGCAACGAGGTCCTGCTGAGTCCCCAGAATCAAGCAGGTGAAGTTGCGTAGAAGGGACAAGGTTCTTCAGTGGGCCTGTTCCGGGGCCGGATGGGCTCCGGGTGGCGGCTGCTGCTGACGGTTGGCGAAGTTGATAAGAACAACTCCGCCTATCACGGCGGCGATGGCGGCGGCTTTCCCCCAGGAAACCACTTCGTTGTGCAGGAGGACTCCGGCGGCTGCCACGGCGACGGTGCCGATGCCCGACCATGTGGCGTAGGCAATGCTCAGAGCGACAGACCTGAGGGCATGTGTTAAGAGGTAGAACGAGAGTGCATAGAGTGTGAGCGCCGTCGTAGTTTGTACGGGGAGCTGAAATCCTTCAGAGTAATCAAGAAGTATTGTGCCGGTAATCTCGGCGCCAATTGCCCCGGAAAGGAACAGCCAGCCCCTCATCGGCATTTTCCTGGCCGGGATTCCAGTGCGCTCGTGGGGAAGGGTTTGCTCGTCAGAGTGCAAGGTATCCTCCATCCACTACTAGGTCCGTGCCGGTGACGAAGGATGATTCGCCGGAGGCCAGGAACAGGACTGCGTTGGAGATTTCCGCCGGGTCAGCCATCCGCTTCATGGGCGTGGCTGCGACGTAGGAGTCAGCGTCGACCTCCGCTTCGTTCATCGGTGTACGCACCATTCCCGGGCACACGGTGTTT
This sequence comes from Paenarthrobacter sp. 2TAF44, assembly GCF_052114885.1. Taxonomy (NCBI): domain Bacteria; kingdom Bacillati; phylum Actinomycetota; class Actinomycetes; order Micrococcales; family Micrococcaceae; genus Paenarthrobacter; species Paenarthrobacter sp. 2TAF44. The sequence continues at coordinate 32,488 of NZ_JBFRFP010000006.1, forward strand.
ACCCGGATATTGTCAGGTGCGAGCTTTACTGCGGCGCTGCGGGTCATAAGCCGCAACGCACCCTTCGTCGCGTTATACGCGAAATACTCCCCATCGCCGATGTAACCGAGGATGGAGGAAATGTTGATGATGGAACCACCCCCAGCGCGGCGCATCGAGGGGACAACCGCGCGCATGCCCAAGTAGGAACCTGTTTGGTTCACAGCAACGGTCTTGCTCCAGGCTGCCGGGTCTTCGACTTCGAAGCCTCCCGGTGCGCCAGTGATACCGGCGTTGTTGACCAGAACATTGACTTCGCCTTCGGAACCATTGATATCCGTGAGCACGTCTGCCCATGATGCTTCGTCAGTGACATCCAGGTGGACGTATCGGATGGACAGGCCCCGCCCACTTGCGGCTTCTGCAAATTCATCACCGATGCCGTCAAGGATGTCACCGATGACAATCCGTGCTCCATGCTGAGCGAGAACCTCTGCGTGACTTGCACCCATGCCGCGGGCGCCGCCGGTAATCAGGACCGTCATACCTTCGAGCCGTTTGTTGGTGTGCATGATGTTCGTCCTTACAGGGATGTTGCCATCGATTGAATGTGGGTCAATGGGATTGAAGGTTCAGTGCCACGATGCCTGACACGACCAAAACCATCCCTAGGCCATGCTTCCAACTAGCCTGCTCGCCGCGGAAAATGATCCCCACAGCCGCGATGGCTGCTGTTCCCAGGCCGGCCCAGAGTGCGTATGCGATCCCCATGTCAGTGAACCGGAGTATCTGGGCAAGCAGCGCAAAAGCGATCGTGTACAGACAGGCAACGACGAGTGTGGGTTTCAATCGTCGGAATTCTTTGGTTTTCGGCAGCAAGGTTGTTGCCGCAACCTCTGCTGCTATAGCGAGTATGAGAAGCGGCCACATCATTGCGGGTTCCTTCCAATGATCGGATGGAGCGGGATGCCGGTTTCGGGCCCGGCAGCCCCCCAGAGATCCAGGCTCCATCTCGGAGAAGTCAATTTGAAGCCTGGATTCTCGGCGGCTTTAGGCGTTGAGTTTTGCTGTCTGACGGTCAGGATCAGGGTTCAACTGGTCCAGGCCCTTGAAGCGGTGGGCGATTGGCATCCAGGTCGGATCATCAAAGCCGCGACCCCACATGTACCCGGCGTAGACGTTATCGGGATCCTCGAGTTCGATCTGCTGCCCGAGGGGCCAGTAACCGGCGAACTGGGCGTCAATGGCTTTGTCGACGGAGACAATGGGGATGGTGTCCGTAGGGTCCCACTTGGAGTGACCCCACTCGAGAGTGGCGGTGCCTTCGCGGTAGGAGGTGTACTCGTACTTGATGTCCCAAATGTTCAACAGCGGCGGGTACTGGAGGCCACGCCCGTTGGAGTGGGGGAACATCTTGATGTCGAACCCGTTGCTGTCAACAACGTGTGGTCCTTGGTCAGGGCCGGTGATGTCGGCGTTGATTTCCATGACCTGGATACCACGTCGGTCACCCGTCGCGCGGACGTTTGCACCATCCCGCCAGATCCGTCCGTTGCCGTTTTTCTTGACTTCACCCCAGAGCTCGCGTCCGATCGCCACGGGAAGTTCGGGCGAAATGATCTCGGTCAACATCCAGTAACCCTCGATGTCACCGTACTTGCAAAGGATGGAAACGATGGCTCCGTCGAAAGTTCCGCAGTAGGCGCTTTCGTACTGGGTGACGTTCGCGTATGCGTCACAAGTCCCGGCTTCTTCGTCGCCCAGGGGCTCAAAGATGGGAGGAAGGACAGACTTGGCGTAGTCCCACGTCGTCTTGAAATAGACGCCGATTTCGTCGCAAGTGAACCTGGACGGCGCAACGAAGTCCTCGATCCTCTGAACTTCTTCTTTGGTCTTCACATATCCCGGCATGAGATGCCCTTTCTTAGCTGGTGTAGCGCCCTTGGTCTAGGGCTGCAAGGGTGCTAACACCAACAAAACCACCACTCGCTGCGCCACCCAATAGTACGAAGCAATGAAATTGTGAGGGTCATCATACTCATGCAAAAATTTGTGATGGTTATCACCGTAACGGGTAGGTCCTCGTTTTGACCGTTCTGATCACTTTCGTACGTGTTGGGCAGCGGTCCGACAGCACTGACAACTCAGGGTGTGCAATAGCGCGTAACGGTGATTCACTACAGGAGACGCCGTCTCTTACCTGCGAGCAGGCGAACGTTTCATGGTCTGAGCGAACAGCGCGGGCGACAGGGAGGGGGCCGGTAGTAGAGAATGTGCGGATTACACGTGTTGAGGAACTGGCGTTCTCCATGGCCGCCGTGGCATGACATTTGGTAAGCACGAGCCCATGGGACTTGGTTCTCGACTTCCAGGTATCCGGCCGCGGGACCGCCGTCGACGACCTGATCGGTCGGTTCTGCACGAAGCATTTGGGTAGGGCGAGTAAGGCCTCAATGGACGTTTCCTCGTCTTGATCAAACTGATTGGGATGTTGCCCCGTTCGCCCTGCAAGCCGACAGGGACCGAGGACACCATGGTGTCCTCGGTCCCTGTCCTAATCACGGGCCCTTGCGTAACAAACCTGGTTCGCTGTCCCACCAGCCACAGAATGGGCTCGATTTGCTGTGGCGTTCGGTTTTCTAGCGCTGTCGCACCCGCACAGGTGGTTGACGGTTGCTACAGGAGATCAGATAGTTCGTCTTCTGCCGCGGGCCGTCGCTTGTGGGCCACCACGAAGGCCAGAAAGGCTACGGCCGTCAAGGCCAGGGCGATCCAAGGCAGGGCCCCGAAGATGCCTTCCCCTGCGCTTGTGAGGGCGTAGTACAGCAAGTAGGCACAGGCGGCTCCGCCGATCACAAACACAGCGATGAGAACCGGGTTGGATCGATCTTCACGGACGACCAACACAACGGCAGCCACAGCCCCTACGACATACGGGAGCAGGTAGCAGTAGGAGAACAGTGTATATAGATACACGGAGGATTCCAGCGGCGGTGCAGCGGAGACGAACTGCAGGGCAATGGGCAGTCCGGCCGCTATAAACGTCATGAAGAACACCGCAGCGGAAGGGGAGCGGTGACGCTTGTGGATATGTGACAGGCGGTGAGGCAGGAGACCTGCCGAGGCTGCAGTTGCCACGATGCGCGAGCCGTAGTTGAAAGTTGCGATGAGGCCGGCAAACGTCGCTGCAGCCAGAAGAAGATCCAGCGGAGCTGCCAGGTATTCAACCCCACCGAGGTGGGCCAGGACGGCGGCCGGTGACTCGCCGGCGGCCAGTTGGTCGAGGCCGGCGCCCAAGGACGGGATCTGAAACCACAAGATGAGAATGTATGCTGAACCCGTGATACCGAGGAGCCATACGACCAGGCGTGGAACATTACGCTTGGGATCTTTGGTTTCGCCTGCCATGGCGCTGAGACCCTCGAAGCCGACGAAGTAGGCCATCGCGATCAACGTGCCTTGAAGGATTGTGTCCCATGACATCGTGTCGCTGGAGAAATTGAACTGAGGAGCCAAGGAATAGCCTTCGGTTGCTCCCGCTGCGGCCACGGTGACCCAGATGACGAAGGGGATGCCGATGAACGACAGCACCGCCGAGACTTTTACGGATGCGTCCACGCCCCGATAAGCGATCGCACCTGCAGCGACTGCTATGACAACAGCCGACAGTGCCTGCCCGGCGGGTGTCGCGGCCCAGTCTATTCCCATTTCCACCAAGAAGCTGGAACTGAAGATCACGACCCCTGTCACTACCGCCGCGACTGCGATCAGGATGCCCAGAATATACCCGGCGCCGACCAGAGCGCGGGCGTACGGCCCAAGCACCGAGGCAACATACGACATCAAGCCGCCTGTTGCGACAAGACGCCGGGAAAAGGTCGTCACCATCGCCCCGATCGTGCAGGCACCGATGAGCGCAATCAGCATGGACACCCATGAGGCGTCTCCGGCGTAAACGATCATGTAGCCCCCGGCCAAGGCAACACCCGGGCCGATCTGTTGGGCGGACAATCCAAGCACGGTCACCGAGAAAAGTGACGTCTGACCGTGACGAAGTGTTGATTCATTTGTTTGCTGGGAACTAACAGCATTGTCTTGTGTCATGAGAGTCTCCATTGACTATCTTGAAAGCCCTGCCACCAATGGCTTGGCCTAAAGCATCCCGGTTGCCGCTGACCCATGGTTCAGGCCGAGGCCAATTCGGATCGAGCATCCCGGGATGCATCGATGTTGGGACGGCGGCTGTCGTCGCTGCGCAGGTCCGGCCAGTCGTCATAAAGACGACCGAGGATGTACGGAGCGTAGTCATTGCCGTCCTCGTTGAGGTTGATCACGTCGACGATGTCCCACGTCATTCGGCCCCCAGTCATGCCCCCGGTCGTGAATTCTCCCAGGGGGACAGTCCCGACGCCTGGATCCCAGGGCGAACCTTGGAGAACGACATGGGGGTTACGGAGTGGCCGGTAGCGGTTGACGGTCGAACCCAGCTTGAAGACGACTAGCTCGCGGTTTTGGAGATTGAATCCGTCTGCGCCGAAGTGTCCGCGGAGTTCGAAGTAGAACTCTTCCTGGAAGGGCTGGCTGCCCTCCTCCATGCCCATTTCGGCTTCGAACTCGATGATCCGGTGGTTCTTGCGTTCGACTACTGCAAAAAGCGTCTCACCATCGTCGAAAGAGTCGATGGTACCCAGCTTCTTGGGCATGCCCCAAAGTTCCCGCCCTGTTTCCAGATTCACTTCCTCCGTCTCCAGCACGGTGAGGTAGTAGATACCTTCGACTTCGCCAAAGTTGGCGTTGATGTGGATCATGGCGCACCGGTCCCTGCCGGTTCTGTTCGTGCGCCCATCCGCCACTTCCATGAACGACATGAACGAGACCGTGATCTCAGGGGAATTTGTCGGTTCAAGGCAGGGTGGCAGGACGGCGTGGGCGAACTCCGGCGTCGTGGAAAACGTCAGGTAGGAGTATGTGTTCCGGGTCGCGAGTCCGTCGTAGTACCCGAAATACCGTTGGATTTGTTCCGGGGTCCAAACGTAGCTCATGGTGTGGTTCCTGTTCGTAGATCAAGGCCGCATCGGTCCAGGTAATGCAGCGGATTGCATTCGACGCCTCCACCCCTACGGGAGCGGCCCACATGCCGTGGATCTGCCCGACCGGGAGGCGGGGGTGCTTCAGCCAGCTTAGATTTGCCGGAAGACCCATGAATATCGTTGATCTGTTCATACTTGTGGCACACATCCCACCCATATGTACAATCGTTCATAACGATGCAGATGCAGGAGCGAAGATGCTGACCATTCGAGAACTCATTGATTGCCCCTCGATAGGGATTTGGCTTGAAGCTGGGCGTGCGGGCGAGGGGCGGGCTATTAAAGCGGCAAATGTTTGCTCTGAACCGGAACCCTGGCGCTGGCTTGCCGCTGGCGAACTCCTTATGTTGCCCAGCACGGCTCTGCCGGTCGACAGCCATCGGCAGCAGCTTCTGGTCCAGCTTCTTGACCGTCAGGGGATGGCAGGGCTCATAGTATCGGACACAAAGGGGCGGCTCGTATTTGGAACGGCGATGCGAGAGACCGCCAACAGGCTCGGCTTCCCGTTGCTTCAGGTCAAATGGGCGACGCCCTTCGCCGCCGTAGCCGCCCACGTAGCCGAGCACGCCTGGGACGACTTGCTCAAAGTCATTGAGGTGTACAGGGCTTGCAACGGGGCCGACAGCCAAAAAGTCCGGGTGTTTTTGAGCGACGACGTATCGGCGATCGTGGGGGTGCGGATCGAACTCGTCGACCACCTCACGGGCATGTCTCTGCTGACCCGGTCACCCGCCGGTCAGGACATATGCCAGACGCGGAGAAAGTATGGGCCTTCCACAGGCGGCAAGACCGTAACACTCAATGGCCTCGATTACTTTGTGTGCCCTGTGGGCGGACACAACGTTTCCCTATGGGTCTCAACGGCACAGACGCTCTTAGGTGGGCAGGCGCTGGAGCAACTCTGCTCCTTCTTTTCTGCCGAGCTGCAGCGCAGTCGTCTCCAGGATGAACACGACGCCGATGCGCTGCGGGAGAACATGATGGAGTACTTCAGCGGCCACATCGATAGCGAAACCATGATGTCGTCATTGGCCCGGCGTGGCCTGGGTCTTGCACCATGGAGAATGATCGACTGCCGCGCTGAGGACTGTGCCACGCTTCGAAGCAGACTCGGGCAGCAGAGCATTCCTCATCTGGCACTCAAATACGACGGGGGAGCGTCGGTCCTTGTCGGAGGCGAAAAATTCGACGAGCGTTGGCTGGCATGTTCTGGCGACCACCAGTTTTTCGATAGTGAACCCTTTTGGGCGCTGGACTCGTTGATTGACGCGGCACAGTCCGCCGCATGGCGAAGGCAGCTGGACTCCGAGAGCAATAAAGAAAGAGTCCATGCGGCTCGCAGACTGGTTCCGGTTAGCCTGCAGCAAGCGAAAGAATTGGTTGAATCGGTCCTAGGCCCACTACTCCAGTACGACGTGGGCCACCGCAGTGACTTGGTGCGGTCAACGGAAGTTTTTTTGGAAGCCAACCGTTCATGGGAGTCGGCTAGCACTGAACTACGGGTTCACCGCCAGACACTGCGATACAGACTAGGCCGAGTCACCGAACTCACGGGCCTCCGACTGGACTGCATGGACGACGTCGTCGACCTGCATGTTTCGCTGAAAGTGCTCCGGATGATGGATTCCCTACCACAATTGGTTACAGCGAGAATTGTTAGCCCTGGTAAACAGTCTTCGGTGCGCGGTGCCGCCCGCCGCAGCCGGACCGGACGACGCCTGGAAACTGATGCGAGAACGGGCCGTACCGACTCAAACAAGCCAGTGACCGCCGCAGGTGCAGGAGATCAACTCGATGGGAAATGACTCGGGTCAACTGAGCTCCGCCAAGCCACCCCGCACTCCGCCTGTGGAAGCAAACACAAACCCAGCAAAAGCCGTGCGCCGTCCCAGAAGGCATGATCCGGACCGGAGGAAACGCCTGACCCAAGCCGCGGCTGAAGTGCTTGAGCGTGATGGGATCTTGGCCCTCAACCACAGAGCCGTTGCTGCCTACGCCGACGTGCCTCTGGGATCCATTACCTACCATTTTGATGATCTGGATGGCCTGCTGGCCGCCGCGTTGGAGTGGATCAGCGAAGGCGAACTGCGTGTCCTTGAGCAGTGGCGCCTTTCATGGGACCTGCGCGAAGACCTCGAAAACGCGCTGGTGGACCTTGTGCTTCTCTACACCAACGACAGGCGGGATGTGAGCATCCTTGAATATGAAGTGCATGTTCTGGCCTACCGGCGACCGGCCTTGCGCCCCTTAAATCAAAGGTGGGAGATCGCGTTTGCGGGGATACTGAGGCCTCACCTTTCTGAGGACGACATCAGACTGGTGATTGCGATGTTCGACGGAATCATGCTGTACGGCCTGGGCCTGGACGAACCGTTGGATGAAGGCTGGGCCAGAGCGTCACTGCGAAAAGTGCTACCTTTGTCTTCCTAAATCACGGAAAAATACCAGTTTGGCCGTTCCGGTTGCGGTGGAAGGCGTGCCTGCCCACATTGCGTCTGGTGAAAATGTGAGTTTGTTGCGGCTCTGCCCGTGGCGGAATGTTGTTTGCCGGGGGCTGTCGGTTATTAAGGTAGTCCTCCCCCGGACGGGTCCCGGGCCGCAAATATCCTTGCTTCTCCCGATATAAGTGTGAACGCCACATCCCGGCAACACTCGAACTCATGCCCCACGCTGGACACTGTCCAAGGCCTTGCCAAATACGGACACGATCTCCTGGATGTCGGCCGTCGTGTGTGCTCTGCTCAGGAAGATGAGGCCCTTGCGGGTCATGTAAATGCCGCGGCCGATCATGGCTTCACAGATTTCGGTGACGAAGTCCCGGTCAGAGGCGTAGGCTCCTTCGACTGATCGGGGATCCTCGATCAGCCCGCATAGGATTTGGACGAGTGATCCGATTTGGTTCACTCTGATGGAAATGGACCGTGACTGTCCTTCTTGTTCGAGCCCTTGGCGCAACTGTGAGCCGATGCGGTCGAGATAGGCGTAGAAGCTGGGTCCTTCTTCAGCGATCTCGGCCAGTGTTGCTCTTGCGGCGGCGACGGAGGCCGGTGTGCCGCTGTAGGTTCCTGCCGCTGGCACGGTTCCGTCTTCGAGGCATGCCATCGCTTCCTGCGTCCCAGCAACCATACTGATGGGGAAGCCGTTGCCCATGGCTTTGGCGTAGGTGCCCAGATCCGGGGAAACGCCAACGATGCCCGCGGCCCCAGACGGGGACACCCGGAAGCCGGTGACAATCTCGTCATAGATCACCAGCGCCCCGTGGTCATGGCAGATGTCCTTCAAGCCCTGGAGGTAGCCGGGGGCGGGTTCGAAGGTTCCGAAACCGGTGAGGAAGGGCTCCATGATGACCGCAGCTGTCCGGTCTCCGATCTCATCCATGAGGCGGGCGAAGCCGTCCAGGTCGTTCCAGGTCGTGACCAGTATGCCTTCGGGGATAGCCGAGCCGTCCACTGCGGGCTGGATTGCCAGGCTTCCGGGAGCTCCCCCAGCGCCGTCCTGCGTGGACGGGCCCTGGACGTCGTAGCCAGGGATGTTGACGTAGACCGGGTCAATCCACCCATGGTAGTGCCCGTGGAATTTCACTATGAGGTTTCGGCCGGTGGTTGTCCGGGCCACCCTGATGGCTAGCTGGACGGCTTCGGTGCCGGTGGTCATGAAGGTGACCTTGTCGGCGTATCCGAGTTGCTTAAGGACTGCCTCCGCCAGCGCAGTTTCCCCCGGGGTTGATCCGCCGAACTGGATGCCGTTGTCAAGGGAGCGGGCGGCGGCACGGTTTATTTCAGGGTGGGCATGTCCCAGGAGCACGGGACCGTGCGCCATGACGCAGTCAATGTATCGGTTACCGTCAACGTCCCAAAGGTAGGCTCCCTCGCCCCGTTCGAAGACCACCTGGTGGTCCCTACGCCGGACGAGAGAGACCAGCCCGCCGGGGATCACTGCCTTGGCGCGGTTGTGTTCATCGGTGGAGGTACTGATGTCCAGTTCTTTGTTCTTGAGCGACGTCTTTGTCATGGCTGAACCATTCCTTTCGGGCTACCGTGTATGTCGGTCCGTGGTTAGTTAGGGCTGTGCGTGTGTTGGCTGCGGGTCAAGCACTGCGCCGTCTACGGAATGGATGGCCCGGTGGTGGTCCCCGTGCGGCAGTATCGAAAGGACAGTGGAGTCTTCGGTCTTGGCGTCAATGGTCGCTGGGTATTTCGGTCGTCCATGTTCTTCTACGCCTACGAGCTGGTTGGTCTCGAGGCTGCTCGAGTCCTGTTCTTTGCGGTGGGTGTACATCGAGGAGAGGTTCCTTATTGAGGCGAGGGGGCGGTTAGTTCTGGGGCGACGTGGAGGATTGGAAGTAGCCGGCGGTGGACCCGCCGTCCACCGCGTACGTCATGCCGTTGGCGTAGGTGGATTCGGTGAGGTGCCGGGCAATTCCTGCGATTTCGATGGCCTGCGCGAAGCGTCCGAGCGGCACGGTGTTCCGGTAATAGTCTTCGGTGCCTTCAGGGGACTCTTTGAAGATGTGCTTCATCATTGCTGTTTCGACGAAGCCGGGGCAGATAGCGTTTGACCGCACTCCGTCGGGTCCGAAGTCCAGTGCCATGGACTTTATGAGCCCGACAACTCCGTGCTTTGAGGCGACGTAGGCAGCAAGGTCCTGGGCGCCGGTGGTTCCTGCATCGGAGGCGATGGCGATGAAGGAACCTTTGGATTTCTTGAGGGACTGGATGGTGGTGCGGGCGGTGACGAAGGCGCCGGTGAGGTTGACCGCGAGGACCCGCTGCCAGTCCTGAAGTGTAGTGGTTTCAACAGTGCCGCTGGGGGCAATGCCGGCGCAGGCGATGACGGCGTGCAGTGAACCGAAGGCCTGCTCCGCTTCCGCGACGATGGTGATCAGGGCTTGTTCATCGGTGACGTCCGCGCCGCGGGTGAGCGTTTGAGCACCTCGGAGGTCGGCCTCAGTTGCCAGGTCCGCGAGCCGGGCTTCGTCCCGGTCGATGGCCACGATGTTGTGAGTCGTTGCGAATTCCAGTGCGACGGCGAGGCCGATACCTCCGCTTGCTCCCGTGATGAGCGCGGTGGGCCTGGGGCTGGCGGTTCGGTCCGAGGGGTGCTCTGCGGGGTTAGTCATTGAGTGGTGTCCTGAAGGTCGATGGCTTTGAAGGCCTGCAGCGTTGCTTCTACGTCTGCAGCGGTGTGGGCGACGGAGAGGAACAATCTGCCGTGCGGCAGGAGGAACAGACCGTGAGCAGACAGGGAACGTGTCCACCGGTCCCAGGTACTCCAGTCGGTGCTGTCGAACCTGTCCGCTGTGGTCGGGCTCGTGTCGGCGAATAGAAGCTGCACGATTGGGCCGAGATGGTGGACGTTGACGTTTATCCCTTCACCCGCGAAGATCTCCTGCAGACCTGTGGCCAGGGACTTGGCTGTCGCGCGGAGATTATCGTATGTACCTGGTTCGGCGAGGGTATCCACAGTCGCGATCGTCGCGGCGGTCGCGGCGGCGTTGCCGTTGTAGGTTCCCGCGTGGACCACGCCTTTGGTGACGAGATCGATCACGTCTGCCCGGCCGGCGATGGCGCTGATCGGGAAGCCGTTGCCCATGGCTTTGGCATAAATGGCGAGGTCGGGCACGACTCCATAGACTTCCACCGCGCCGCCGAGGCCGACGCGGAAGCCTGAGATGACTTCATCGAAGATCAGAAGCGCACCGGCCTGGTTGCATTCCTCCCGCAGGGCGTGAAGGAAGTCAACGGTGGGTGCAATGACGCCGCTGTTGGACATGATCGGGTCGATGATGACGGCTGCGATGTCTTGTCCGTGTCGGGAGAAAACGTCCGAGAGGGTTGCGGGGTCATTGAATTCGACGACGAGGACGTCATCAAGGCTGCGCGGGTTTTGCCCGAGGCTGTTGGCGACGGGGCGGTGGCCGCCTGGGTGGCCGTGGTAGCTCAGGAGCATGGTGTCGTGCCAGCCATGATAAGCGCCGGCGCATTTGACGATGAGATTTTTTCCCGTGGCTGCGCGTGCCAGGCGCAGTGCCCCCTGGACTGCTTCGGTGCCGGTGTTGTTGAACAGTATGCGTTCGAACGCGGGAAGGCAGTCCAGGAGACGTTCGGCTGCGCGGCGCTCCCCAGCGTGGATGGCTCCGAAGACCTGGCCCTTGTGGAGTTGATGCTGAACGGCCTCAGTCACTGCTGGGTGGTTGTGGCCAAGTATCGCCGGGCCCCAACCCAGCACGTAGTCGATGTAGTCGTTTCCGTCGACGTCGGTCAGGTGGCTCCCCGAGCCATGATCGAAGGAGAGGGGCTGGGGCTGCAGAGCCCGCCTGAGCCCGGATGCCACGCCACCGCCGATAAAGCAGGCGGCTCTGTCCAGTTCCTCGGCAGAGCCGTGAATAGTGTGGGCGGTGCTGCTGGTGGTCATGCGGGATTTTCCTTTAGGAGAGGTGGCGGGCTTTCTGCAACCCTCAGTTACAGTTCCTGGCGCCCGATGCGAAGGTAAACAGCATTGTTCTTCTTGCGCAGGACGAGCGCGTAGACGATCCCTACGACGACGGAGCCGTAGAAGAGAGCCATGAGAGCGGCTGCGAGGGTTTCGTCGCCACCGATGAGGACCGCGACATTTTGTGTCGCTAGAACGAGCGCAACGACCAGTCCGAGGGCGGCAACTGCCGGGGCGACCGTGTGCTTCCATATCGAGACAGGTTCGGCTGATGGGATCCTGAAGTATCGGACGACGGCGACGCTGGTCATCAGGAGCAGGAGGATCAGGGCGTAGCCTCCGATCCCGATGAGCACCGCGTAGATGGTGAGGCCGTCAACATTGGCCAGGACGAGTGCCATCAGGAAGAGCACGGCAATCACCGAGGTCACGATGGAGGCGCGGTGGGGTGAGCCGTGTTTGTGGTGTACCTCGCTCAACGCGGCCGGGAAGATCCGGTCCATGCTGAGGGAGTACACGTATCTTCCGGTGACGTTGTGCGTGGCGAGGTTGGCGGCGAAAATGCTGGTTACCAGCAGGACGTTCACGATGTCGGCCACGGTCTTGCTCAGGAATGCAGTGACCGAGGCCAGAACGGTTCCTGTGGGGTCGGTCGCTGCCTGGTCCACGATCTGGCCTGCCCCGACTCCAGTAATCTGCGCCCAAGCTGAAAGGGCGTAGAGGCCCGCCATCATGGCAACGGCGATGTAGGTGGCCCGGGGGATGGTCCGCGCGGGGTTCCGGGCTTCTTCCCGGAAGACCGCCGTCGCCTCGAATCCCGAGAAGCAAACGATGCCGAACAGCAAGGCGAGACCGACGTTGCCGGAGAGGATGTTGCTGGCTATAAACGGTTCGGCGGAGACGCCTTCGGCTCCTCCGGTGGCGAAGACGACAGCGTTATAGGCGATGATGACGATCAGTTCGGCGATCATGAAGTAAGTCAGGATTTTGGCTGACAGGGTGATGCGGAAGTAGCCGAAGGTTCCGGCCAGTGCCATGAGCACCAGGACCCAGACCCACCAGCTGATGTCGGGCCCGTTGAAGACGTCCCTGACCAGGGTTTCGAGGGCTATGCCACCGAAGGCATAGCCGCCGACAAGGATGAAGAAGTAGGAGATTACGGCTAGGAAAGCCGCACCCAGACCGGTCGGGCGGCCGAGGCCGGCTGTGATGTAGGCGTAGAAAGCGCCGGGGTTTGGAAGCCGTCGGCCCATGGCGGTGAAACCGACGGTGAAGAGCAGGATCAGGGCGCCGGCAACGGCATAGGCCATTGGTGCGCCGAGCCCGTTGCCGGCGCCGATGATAACGGGGATGAAACCGATAAAAACGGACAGCGGGGCGTTGAAGGCCAGAACGGTGAAGACGATGTCTGCGGTGTTCAGTGTCCCGGTCAGCTTGTGAGAGCCTTGGGGTTTTTTCAGATCGGTCGCTGCCGGGAATATCTCAGTCATAGCTGTATCCCTTGAACATGTTGGGGAGGGGTAGGGGTTATTGCTTGAGGCTGGCAGGTTGGGGGGTGGGGGCGCTGCCTGTTGCGACAAACTGTTCCAGCCAGTCCTGCAGTTCGCGGACGGCATGGGGTTCTGACCAGTGGACGGACAGCGGGGTGAGGCTGACACGTCCCTGGGCCAGGGCCGCGAAATCGGTGCCTTCTTCTTCGATGAAGGGGGCACTTCCTTCGTGGTTGACGCCAAAAGTGAAGTAACCACGGAGTGAGCCGTAGGTCTCGACCTGGAGTTCATTGCGCTTCCATGCACGTTTTCCGAGTCGGGTCAGCAGGGGGGCTGCGTCACCGCTGGGTTGGCCGGGAACGTTGACGTTGATCACGGTTCGGGTAGGCATTCCGGCCTTGAGGACTGCCTCGGCCAGCCAGATAGTGAAGTCGACGCCGAAGTCCCAGTCGTAGCCGTCAAGGTCGACGAGACGAAACAGCCCGTCTCGGGACTGCTGGGAAGCTGCGATCGCGGGCAAGCCGAAGAGCGAACCTTCGATGGCTGCACCGACGGTGCTGGAGTAAGTCGAGTCATCGCCGAGGTTTCCGCCCTCGTTGATTCCTGAGAGGACGAGTTCGACGTCACGTGCGAGGTCGGACATCAAAGCCACCCGGACGCAGTCGGTCGGGGTACCGTCGCAGGCGTACACGGGGTTCGTTTCGTCGCCGTCGACCTGGGTGAACAGGACCGGGGGCCGAAAAGTGGCGCTGCGGGAGGTCCCGCTGCGGGGAACGGCCGGGGCCATGGTGATGACGCGGTGCCCTGCCTTGATGAGTCCGTTCCGGAGGGAATGCAGTCCGGGGGACTCTACTCCGTCGTCGTTGACCAGAAGAATGCTCATTTGGTGGTTCCTTTCAGGCTCTTGCGGCCCGGCAGCCATCGTGTGGCGCCGGGAACGGTTGTGGGCTGGCCGGTGACGGCCCATTCGGCTGCGCTGTAGCCGGCGATTGCACCGGAGGTCACGCCTACGCCGCCCAGACCGGTGCAGGTGATCACGGAGTTGTCGCCCGGTTCGGGACCGATGATGAATTCCTCGTCGGCGGTGCAGGGGTAGAGGCCGGTCCAGCCTGCGTGGGCGGTCATGCCGGGAACATGGAAGCGTTCGGTGATGGCCTCCTGGACAGCGGCCACGTAGCTCGGTTCCACTTCGCCACGGAAGTTGTTCGGGTCGGCGATGGGGTGGCCTTCGACGACCTTATAGGTGTGGAAGCCGGCCAGTAGGGTGGTTTCGTCGAACTGGCGGAAGTACAGGGCTTCCTCGTCGGAACCGGGCATGTACAGATTGACCATTGGCACGGTGTAGCTCAACGGCTTTTCCAGCGTTACCTTGACGATGTCGTGGACCTGGGGAAGGACCGGGACGGGATGTCCGAGCATGTCGCCGACAATGCCGGCCCATGCTCCTGCAGCGTTGATGACTACGTCAGCGACCACATGGCCGTCGGATGTGCTGAGCAGGTGTGTGCCATCGTCCTGCCGAACGTGTCCGAGGATTTCTGCCTTCTTGTAGACGGCGCCTAGTTCCACGGCTTCGGTCACGAGCGCCTGGCACATGATTTCACCGTTGACGGTGCCGTCCCTGGGACCGAAAAGACCGCCGGCCAGGTCGGTGGTGTCCAGATCGGGGACAAGCTGCTGAAGTTCCTCGCGATTGATCAGCAGGGCATCTTCGGGACCGAGGCCAAGTTCCCGCTGAACCTGGTTGACAGCTTCGAGGCGCTCGAGGTCAGCATCGCTCCAAGCCACACGGACGTTGCCGATTCGTTTGAGCGGAAGCCCGTGCTCGGCTTCGAGACGGAAGAACAGTTCGCGGGCCCGCATCCGCAGTTCGATGTGCAGGGGATCGACCGTCTGGACGTTGTAGATGGCCGCGGAGCGCCCGGACGAGCCGCTGGCCGGGGCATCACGTTCGATGAGGGTAACGGAGGCGCCGAGTTCCACTGCCCGGCGGGCTGCTCCGGAGCCGGCTGTTCCGGCACCGATGACGGCAATTCTGATAGTCACGGAGTAGATCCTTCTTCGCTGGGTGTTCCTGTCTCGAGGGACTCGAGAATGTAGAGGTTGGCCCTGGTTCCGGCGTCCACGAGAATGTCTTCTCCGGTGATGCCGGAGGCCAGGTCGCTCAGGAGGAACAGGACGGTGTTGGCGACTTCGTCGCTTGTGTTCATTCGGCCCAAGGGTGTGCGCTTGAAGTTGGTGCGCATGCTGTGCAGCATTTCCGGGGTCACCGACTCTGCCGCCATGTCCGTCAACGTCCAGCCAGGACTCACCGAGACCACCCGGATGCCAAGGGGCCCGAGCTCGACTGCTGCGGCCCTGGTGAGTCCGAGGAGGCCTGTCTTGGCTGCGACGTAGCTCGCGTAGGGCCCGTCGGCTCCATGGGCGTCGACGGAAGCGATGTTCACGATGGCGCTGCCCGGGCCCATGGCGCGCGCTGCGTGCTGCATACAGGTGAACGGTGCGGTGAGGTTGATTTCCAGGACACGCCGCCAGCTCTCCGCGGGGGTATCGAGAAAGGCGTATTCCTCCGCGATGCCAGCGTTGTTGACCAAGCCGTCGAGTCGTCCATGATGGTCAAGGATCCCAGCAAAGGCGTCCCGGACCTGTGCGTCATCTGCGACGTCAGCAACATGGATGCTGATCCTCGAGCCTTTGCCAAGTGGCGTACCTGCTCCGGCTGAGAGTCTTCCGGCCGCTTCTTCAAGTGTCGCTTTGGTGCGTCCGATCAGCGCTACTGCCGCTCCGTGTGCAAGGACGGTCCGGGCCATCTCAAGGCCAAGGCCCCGCGACCCTCCAGTGATGGCAATCGTTTTACCCGTAAGGTCCGTCATATCTTCTTACCAACCCTGCAGCCCGCAACGGGGGTGCATTCAGATGCGTGCTTGTGGCGAGACATTCCGTGCCTCTTTCAGGTACCGTGCGAAGTCGCCGCTATCGATGACGGCGCGGGCCTGCGCGAAGTTGTTCTGGGCGTACTTCTGGTATGTCCACCCATCGAGCGGGACGGTCTCGTTTCCGAGGATGGGTTCTGCCATTAGTGCCCAGGCCCCGTCACGCACCCCGGCGACCAGCCGCATGAGTGCGACGCGGGCCCGCTCGCCATCGCCGAATTTCGGGTCATAGCTGGAAAGGAACAGCTCGGTTTCCTCATCGCTCAGCTCGGCCTGGCAGGCGAAAGAGCCCAGCTCAAAGGCTACCCATCCGTTACCCGCGTAGTCGAAGTCGACCATCATGAGCCGGTCCTGGAGGAGGAGGAAGTTCTGCGGGACCAGGTCGCTGTGGCAGAAACCACGCGGCGCCTGGGAGTTGGCGAAAAGGGCTTCGATCCTGAAGCAGGCAGCCAGCAGGATTTCCAGGTCCTCGGGAGCATTTGCTCCTTCGGCGTCTCCGAGCTCCACAAAGGTGCGGAGATCATCGAACGGTGAGAAGTCACGGGCTGTCGTGGATCCCTTCTTCAGTTCCAGCAGAGTGTGGGCCACCAGGGGGATCAGCTTCTCTGTGCGGACCACGTCGGAGTTCACCGGAGTGGAGGCGATGTACTCAGAAAGGAAGTGCCCTTCCGGGAGCAGCGAGGCCACGATCGTGGGGGCCAAGCCCAGCGCTGCTGCGTCGTGCTGGGCGATGAGGGCCGCCTTTCGGTCCACTCCCCAGCGCTGGGCATCGGGAGCGCAGACCCGCAGCACGTAGGAACCGGCAGGCGAGTCGATGCGGACGTTGACATTGCTTGCCCCGCCGGAGAGGGAAGTGATTTTCAGGTCACCCCGCAGCTCCGGCGTGTCCATTTCAGCGATGATCTTATTGATTCGGTCTTGGGTAGAAGGGGACAGGGATGGGTCATTGGTGATGCTCATGAGGTCTACCCCTTCCGGAAGCTCAGAGTGCGCGGCCATGGGAGATCGCTACGTGTTTGAGGTGCATGTGCTCTTCGATAGCGTGGATCGACAGGTCGCGGCCGACCCCGGACTGCTTGTATCCGCCGAAGGGCATTTCCGCAGTGGTGGGGCCGTGGTCGTTGACCCAGACCGTGCCCGCCTCGATCAGGGCGGAGCTGACGAGTGCCCGGTCCACGTCCTTCGTCCAGACAGACGCGGCCAGGCCGTAGGCGACGCCGTTGGCTTTGACGACGGCTTCCTCGTCGGTGGAGAAGGAGCTGACCGATACGACCGGCCCGAAGATTTCTTCCTGGACGATCTCGTCCTCCTGTCGCACGTTGGTGACAACGGTGGGGGAGTAGTACGCGCCGCTGAGATCCGGCCTTCCGCCGCCGGCAGCTACCCGGATGTGTCCGGTGGCCCGTGCCCGGTCAACGAATCCTGCCACGACCTCCTGCTGCCGCTGGGAAACCACGGGGCCCATCTCCACCGACGGATCAACAAAGCCGTTGCCAATCACAAGGGAATTCGCGATGTGAGATACGCGCTCCACGACTTCGTCCTTAATGCTCTCGTGGGCGTAGATGCGGGTCGCCGCGGTGCAGTCCTGGCCGGAGTTGCGGTAGATGGCGCCCTTCATCGTTGCGGTGAACTTCTCCAGGTCCGCGTCGTTGAAGACCAGGACCGGGGCCTTGCCGCCGAGTTCGAGGTGGACAATCTTCATGGTGTCGGCGGCCTGGCGCATGATGGTCTTGCCAGTTGAGGTTCCGCCTGTGAGGGAGACAAGGCCGACGTCCTTGTGTCCGGCGAGGGCTGCGCCCACTCCGGAGCCGCGGCCCGTGACGACGTTCAGGACGCCGGCGGGGAGAATGTCGGCGATGAGCCGGGCGAGGAAGAGCGTGGTCAGTGAGGCCTCTGTCGGCGGCTTAAGCACGACGGTGTTGCCTGCTGCCAGGGCAGGGGCGATTTTCCAGCTGGTAAGGCCCATAGGGTAATTCCACGGAGTCAGGGCGGCCACGACGCCGACAGGTTCGCGGCGGACGAAACTGGTAATGCCGGGCTTGTACTCGCCGGGGGCAGGAGTGGTCATCGATCGGGCCGCGCCTGCAAAGAACCGGTACTTGTCGGCTGCGGAGTGCATTTCCGCGATCGCGTCAGCCAAGGGCTTTCCCACGTCGCGGGATTCCAACGTGCCCAGCTGCTCGGCGTTGGCGTCGATGGCGTCGGCGATGGCGAGCAGCTTGACTGCACGATCCTTCGGTGTGGTTGCCCGCCAGGAGAGGCCGGCCTTCTTGGCGCTGGCCACGGCTGCTTCCACGCCCTCAACGCCCACATCCAGAATGCCACCGATAACGTTGCCCGTGGCCGGTTCGTAAACGTCCAGGTCGGAACCCGACTGGTATTCGTCCCCGCTGATAATGGGCTTCAAAGTGGCTATGTCGATCATGGTGATGCTCCTCACAGATTCAATGCTACGTAAACAAACGTACAGTTAGATGGGTCTCGTGTAAAGGCCCGGTTTCGAATGAGATTTTTCATGAAGCAGCCACCGGGAGGGCCTTGCCTTACGGTGCTGTAGCGGCTAGAACTTAAACATACGTTTGTTTAGATACTTTAGCCGCTTGACCTCGAGGAGAAGCAATGAAAATACTGGCATTGGGGGGATCCGGGGCCATGGGCCACCTGGCCCTCAGCACCCTTGCGCAGGTGTCCACGCCGGACGAGATCGTCGTAGCGGACCGGAACAGGGCCGCAGCCGAAGCCGTTGCCAACGAGCTCAAGCTCGCCGGCATTAATGCATCCGCCCTTGAACTGGATGTAACTGACGATGCCCGGCTTCGTGAAGTCCTCGCCGGCTTTGACGTGGTCATGAACAGCGTGGGTCCGTTTTTTCGCTTCGGTGTCCCGATCCTGAAGGCGGCGATCGCCACCGGGACCAGGTATTACGACATTTGCGACGATCCGGAGCCAACCCTGGAGATGCTGGGGTTGGACGCCGAGGCCAAGGCCGCCGGCGTCACGGCGATCGTCGGCGCCGGGGCGAGTCCGGGATTCATGAACATGCTCGGCGTCCTGGCAACCCGAGGACTGACCGACATCGAAGACGTAACCTCAGCATGGTCCTTCAACAGTAGTTACCAGGACTGGGACCTTCTGCGGTCCTTCAAAGGCCAAAGCCAGGCTGCACTTGAGCACTTCTTTGAACAAATCACCGGCACGGTGACAGTTCTGGACGGCGGTGAATACGCCCAGATGCCCGCACTCGTCCCGTACCCCATCGACATCCCGGGCCTGGGTAAGGGCAGCGGCTACATCGTGGGCCATCCCGAACCCATCACCTTCCGCGGCAGCTTCAGGCTGAAGGGGGATTGCCGAAGCCTCTGCCTTGTGACCCCAGAGCGGGCCGCCGAATTCAGCATCTACAAAGCACGCATTGAATCCGGCGAGCTGACGGTGGGTCAGGCCGTCGACCTCCTGGTCGCCCGCGACGCCACGGTCCGGGCCCAGGCCTCCCGGGATGCGTCGCAGTACCCTGGGGTGGAGGACCTTCCCATCTACTTTGTCGCTGCGACTGGGCGCAGCGATGGGCAGCGTGTCACCCAGTTCGCCGCTACCCGCAACAAACCCGAACCGATGGCCATCGGCACCGGTGTCCCTTTCGCAGTCACCGTGGCCACCACCATGGGACGGGATCTGCCGGCAGGAGTATTCCCGCCCGAACGCATCCTCTACACCGAACCGTTCTTTTCCCTGGTCGCTGAACACTGGAACGTCCCGCGCGCGGAACTCCTCTACGAGGGCTCCACGGTTCTTGCCTGAGCACTAAGTTCACCCCGACACCTTCTCCACCGTTGAGGAGCCCCCGCGTCCGCAAAATGCCGATGCAGGGGCTCCTCATTCCTTATCCCTCTTTCACTACCGGGCGACCGGCTCTTTACATGCCCGCCACCACAAAAGGAGCGACAATGTCCCAACGTCAAAACATCTCATCAGGATCAACAGGGGAGTCCCTACTGGGCTATTCCCGCGCCGTCAGAATCGGTAAGCACGTCGCCGTTGCCGGCATCACGGCCAATACCGGCACGGGGCCCGTGGGCGGCGACGATGTCGCAGCCCAGACCCGCGAAATATTCAACCGCATCGGGGACGCCCTGAAAGAGGCAGGTGGCTCCTTTGAGGACGTCATCCGCACTCGGATCTACCTCACCAACATGTCCGACCTCGAAGCCGTGGGGCGCATCCACGGGGAGGTTTTCAGCGGAATCCGGCCGGCAACCGCAGTCCTGCATGTCCAGTCCCTGGCCACGGCCCAGCTCCTGGTGGAAATCGAAGCGGACGCCGTGCTGAGCTAAACGGAACGGCGGATGCCGGACACGGCTTCACCCAACAGAAAGTCTCCGCACCCACATAGGGTGCGGAGACTTTCTGTTGATCACCTGGTAGCGCACTATACGGCACTGACCTGGTTGCGGAGCGCCTTCTTGTCGACTTTGCCCACAGACGTGAGCGGCAGACTGTCGATGACCTCAAACGTGTCAGGGATCCACCAGCCGGGAACGCGACTCTTGAGGCAGCCCCTGAGCTCGGCGACATCGATCGAGGATCCCGCCTGTGCGACCACGAAGGCCACCGGGCGCTCCCCCCATCGTTCATCGGGCCGGGCTACGACAGCGACATCGACGACTCGGGGACTGGAACGGATGACTTCCTCTAGTTCAGCGGTCGGAATCCACTCGCCTCCGGACTTGATAAGATCCTTCATCCGGTCTTTTAGCCGTACGTACCCGCAGGAGTCGATCGTCGCGAGATCACCGGTGCGGAGCCACGGCCCGTCCATTAGCTCGTCTCCCGCGGCCGGGTTGCGGAAGTAGCCGGACGCGGCATGGGGGCTGGACAGCTGGATTTCCCCGGCCGAGGAGCCATCCCAGGGCAGCTCCTTCCCGTCGGCATCGACCAAACGGGCATCGACCATGGCGTTCAGCCGTCCGGCGCTCAGCAGGTAGGGAATTGCCTGGGCAGTCCCGTCCGTTTCCCGGGGCGGCCTGGAGAGCGACACGTTGGGGCTGGTCTCCGTCATACCCCATCCCTGCAACACAGTCACTCCATGGCGGGCAAACCCGTCAAACAGCGACTTCGTCATCGGCGCACCGCCGGTAACGGCGGTTTCCAGTGAATCCAAAACCCCGGGATTCCGGTTGGCCGCTTCCAGCAGCGAGCTCAGTACCGTGGGAACACCAGCGGTAAACGTGACCTTTTCGGCATGGATGAGGCGCGCCAGGGCGTCCCCGGACGTGTCCCTGCCCGGCAGCACGATGTTGGCGCCCGTCAACCCCGCTGCGTGGGGCAAGCCCCAGGCGTTGGCATGGAACAGAGGCACGATAGGCAGGATGGTGTCCCTGCTTCCCACGCCCATTCCGTCAGCCAGACAGATGCCGAGTGCGTGCAGGAAATTTGAACGGTGAGAGTACAACACACCCTTCGGCAACCCGGTCGTGCCGCTGGTATAGCAGAGTGCTGCTGCCTGCCGCTCATTCAGCGGCACCGACGCTCCGGGATTTGAGCGTGCAGAACCAAGGAACTCCTCGTATTCGTCGGTTTCGATTTGTATGATCTGTTCGACCCGGGGTGATCGCCTAAGTAACGGGATGACCTGCCCGGCGACCAGGGCATCGACGAAGACCAGGCGGCTGCCCCCGTGCCCTATGACGTATTCGAGGTGATCTTCGCTCAGCCGTGGATTCACCGTGTGCAACACCGTTCCATTGGCGGGCACCCCCAGGAACAACTCCAGATGCTGGCGGGTGTTGAAGCCGATGGACGCCACCCGCTCGCCCTGTCCGATACCGTACCCGTGAAGTGCCGCGCCAAGCTGCCGTGCCCGGAGCGCTGTTTCGCGGAAAGAATATCGTGCTGTTCCTGAATCCGTTGCAACGGACAGCGTCGCAGATGCGGTTGCGGTTTCCATTCGCCGCAGAATCCGGTCCAGCGTCAGGGGCCAGTCCTGCATCAACCCGCTGAGTGGTTGGCCTTGCGGGACTTCCTCACCGTTGTAGGCAGCACCGTTCATGGTGGTTCCTTCCTCTGCCGGGTGACCGCGATAAGCGGTCACTGCTACCTGCCGTCATGCCGGTCCGGGTTGCGCATCCGCAAGGCCCCGTCGAGTCGGATGACCTCCCCGTTTAGCATTTTGTTGTGGACGATGGCCGCGGCCAGCTCAGCGAATTCGTCACCATGCCCCGCACGCCGGGGGAAAGGCACGTCGGCAACCAGGTGCTCCAGTGTCTCGTCGGGGATGTTGTCCAGCAATGCGGTACTGAACATGCCAGGAGCGATGCTCATCACCCTGATCCCGTGCACTGCAAGTTCGCGGGCAAGCGGAAGGGTCATAGCTGCCACACCGCCCTTGCTGGCTGCATAAGCAGCCTGGCCCGAAAGGGCATCCCACGCTGCGATCGAAGCGGTCGTAATGAGGACCCCCCGTTCTCCGTCCTCCAGTGGCGGAAGCGTCTGCATGTGCTCCGCGGCCAGCCGAATGCTGTTGAAGGTGCCTGTGAGGTTCACGGCGATGACGTCGGCGAACCGTTGCAGCGGCAGGGTTCCCCTGCTGGGGCTCAGCACTGCGCCGTTGCCGAGGACCCCGGCGCAGTGGACGAGGATCCGGATCTCGCCGCAGGCGCTAGCCGCCTGCTCGAATGCCGCCTCCAGCTCATCAGCGGACGTAACATCTGCAGCGATAACAGCTTTCAGGTCCGCCCCGATGTCCTTCAGCCCGTCAATATTCCTGTCGATGGCCACCACGTCGCAGCCCTCGGAGAGGAGGCGGCGCAACGTGGCAAGTCCGAGACCCGAACCTGCCCCCGTGACAATTGCGGCCGTTCCCTTTAGTTCCATATCTATCTCCTTTGAAAGACAGGGGGATGCATGAGCCTCTACTGAGCGGGCTGCGCTGTTGCGGTCCGTTCCTTCAGGCCCATGATGGCCCGAGCTTCGGAAGGCGTTGCGACCCGGCGGCCGACGACTTCCGCTAGCTGCTGCGCCAAACGGAGAGCCTCAAGGTTGCTTTCAATGCGGTCATCGCGGTGTGGCCACTTGAAATAGGTGTCTTCCATGCCGACGCGGATGTGCAAGCCCATGACGGCGGCCAGGGTGGCCAGGTACGTCGAGGCCCGGCCGGCGGCGCAGACCATGATCACAGCCTCCGGATCGACGTCGCGGATGGCTTCAACAGTACGGGTAAGGCCGGAGATCATCTGGCGCGGGTTCTCCATGGGGCTGCATCCCGGCAGGGCAGGGAGGACCAGCCACACTGCACCGCTCTTCAACAGTCCCGATTTGAACAGGTACCTGTCGGCGTTGGAAACGTCGGCATCGGTGTAAACAGCGATTTCCGGCACCGATCCTGCTTCAAGGATCCTGCGGGTCTTTTCCAACAGGATCGGAGTGGGCTTGACGAAAAGGGAATCGCCGACGTAGGTGGCAGTGGTGTTAATGGGGGCTGCATCAAGAAGCCCGGACTCAAGTACCTGGTTCATCTTGTCCCATTCACCATCCAGCGCCGGGACCAAGCAGGCGTCCACGGGCACATCAGGAAACTCATCGTGCAGGGGCTGGATTACGGCTTCAAAGCGTTCCGGGGACAGGACATTGTAGCCGTCATCGTCACGGACGTGGATATGCACGGCACTGGCACCGGCAGCAGCGACCTCACGGGCCGAAGCCAGAATGGCCTCGGTGGTCAGGGGCTGGTTCGGGTTCTGGTCGTGGCGGAAAAATGCCCCAGTAATGGCTACGGATACAATCATTTCCTGCGGCACTTCGCTCCACGGCTCAGAAATCGGCGCATCGTGGAAACACGTGGATTCCAGGTCCATCACCGTCGGGATGCCGTACGGCCGCCAGATCATCTTTTCGTTCTCACGGGAAACGCCTTTGGACACCCGATTCCAGTCAATGTTCGCCATGATGCTCCTTTGCTTCACGAGGGGGATCGTCGACCTACGCCTGGGCGACTCAAACTAATTGAACATTAGTTTAGATAGCCCGTCAATGGTCGATGGCGAATGTCCGGACGCCGTCAGCGGCCGGGTTCCTTGTGCCTCGTCGGCCGGGCCGGGGGCTATCCTGTACTTGAACGCATGTTCGGTTAGAAACAAAAGGAAGCAATGTTATGACTCTTGACGCAATTGCCGAAGAGGGCTTGCAGGGGGTAAGTGACGAGCTCTCATCGCTGATCACAGGCTTGACTGAGGCCAGCGCGGGGTCAGTTGAAGAGCGAAAGGACACCAGGGAGAGGCTCCTCGCTGCAGCTATGCCGGCTTTCGCCTCCGACGGCTTCAAGGCAACTACCATACGGTCCCTGGCCGCCGCCGTGAAAATCACCCCGGGGGCCGTCTACGCGCATTTCGACTCCAAGGAAGCGATCCTTTCTGCAGCCCTCGCCAGGGCTTACCGGAAGTTTCTGCTGGACGTGGTGGTCCCTCAGGATTCGCCAGGCCGGGATGCGCGACTGAAGGGCCTATGCCGGAGGCATATCAAGTTTCAGATGGAGAACCGCGCCGTCGCCGCGGCAAGTGACACCCTGCTCATGAACGAGACCATTCTGCAGGTTGTCGACCCCAACACTGTCGCCCTCCTAAGGCAGGCCAGAGCCAGCTACTACGAGGCGATTCGCGCTGAAGTTGCCCAACTAAGAAGCGAAAACGCCGCTGCCCGTACGGAAATTCAGGCACGAGCAATCCTCGTCCTCTGTGACTCAGCAAGTGCTGAACCTCGCCCCGAAACGGCATCACTCGATCCGGAAACGGTAGTCAGAGAATATCTCCAGGTCATCTGGCACATTCTCGGACACTAGGAATCACCGACACCCGTCTTTGCTGACTCCGGCCTGCTCAACGTGAAGTCGGCGCTGGGCGTCGCCAGGTTCAAGGGCTCACGCGTCCATGGACGGTTCGCACCAGCCTCACGAAGTATTCGGACCGGGCAAAGCCCCTGTGGACGGGAAGCGAAATCGCTGTCGCCCGTTCCTCTCCCTGCATCGCACTTGTGCGATCGTGGGGCACGCAAAGCAAACTGCATCAGGCCTGGCATGCCGACAGCCCAATTTCCAGGCACCAGCCGAACTCCTGCTTCCCCGGCCATCAGCTCCAAGGATTCCCAGCGCCTTGCCTGGCGGGAGGACGGTGATCAGTAACCCTCATGTCCGCGAGGGCTAGGCGGAGCAATCGATGAGTGCTAGTCTCTAAACAACTGTTCATTTATGTTGATTTTTAGGATGAGTGTCGTGCCAATAGATGATTCCCTTTCTGCACCCTCGGGTCTTCGGGGGGAGCGCGTGGAGTTCTCTGTCGAGGAGGCAACAGTCCGTGGAACTTTCTACTCTCCAGATGCTTCAAGCAGCCCGTGGCCGACCATAGTTTTGGCGCACGGTTGGGGCATGGTCTCCGGCGGAGACTTGGAAGAGTATGCCGCCGCCTTCGTAGATGCCGGCTTTGGTGCTTTCACCTTCGACTTCCGCAATCTGGGCGCCAGTGGCGGAGAGCCCCGGCAGGAAATTGATCCTTACCGTCAGGTTGAGGATTTCCGGGGAGCTATCAGTTATGTTCGGTCCCGGGGTGATGTCGACGGCGAGCGTATCGGCCTGTGGGGCAGCAGCTACAGCGGCGGACATGCCCTGGTGGTTGCAGCCATAGACCGGCGGGTGAAATGTGTTGTTTCCCAGGTTCCAACGATCAGTGGCTGGCAGGCGGCGCGGCAACGTACTTCGGCCACAGACCTTATTGCCCAGCAGCAGTGGTTTGAAGAAGACCGGGAAGCGCGGTTCCGCGGCGAGCCGGCCCAGTCCATTCCTATGATCAGCGCAGATCCACATGCTGCTGTTGCCTACCCCGGTCCTGACTCCTATGAATATATGGGGGGACAGTCCGAGGTCTGTGACACATGGAGAAACGAGGTGACGGTACGATCTCTTGAGCTTGCCCGAACCTATGAACCCGGCACGTACGTTACCAGAATCGCCCCCACGCCTCTCCTCATGATCGTCGCAGACTCGGATGTCACCACCCCATCCGGACTACAGCAGGAGGCATATCAAAGGGCCCACCATCCCAAACGACAGCTGTTGGTACCCGGTGGCCACTACTCCGTTTACACGGACCATTTTGAACAGACCCGCAAGGCCGCGACGGATTGGTTTAAACAGCACCTCAGTGGACCCACCCCACTGTGGACCGACAACTCAGGCTCACTGGACATGGAAGGTGCCGTACGATGACCGCGCCGCAGGCTAGAACTCAACAATTTGAAAGCCACACAGTCGTCGTAACGGGTGCTAACGGTGCCATTGGCGCCGCTGCAGTCGAAGCTTTCGTCAACCAGGGCGCTTCAGTTTTCGCCGTTGACCGGGACACTCCCCGGGAAGCGAACAACGGAAGGGACTCAGTTACCAGCATACAAATCGACATCACCGATATAGACGCTGTTGCGGCCTTGGCAGGTGAGATTGTGGCGCAAACCGGACGGCTGGATTGCTGGGTCAACAACGCGGGAATGCTCAGGCGGTCCCCGGCAATCGATATCACTGCTGAGGCCTGGGACCTCACGATGGGAGTGAACCTGCGCGGCGCCTTCTTCGCAGCACAGGCCGCCGCGCGGGTAATGATCAAGATCGGCCAGGGAACCATCATCAACGTCTCCAGCTATGCGGGATTGAAGGGCAGGCCGAACTGTGCCGACTACGCCGTGTCAAAGGCGGGCATCTCGCACCTGACTTCATGCCTCGCCGTCGAATGGGGTCCACTGGGACTGCGGGTCAATGCGATTGCCCCTGGCTACATCGAAACTCCGATGAGCAGTTGGATGCGGTCTTCGTCGGAGGTCTACGACGAATACATGTCGCGGACACCAAGCCGACGGCTCGGAACACCAGAAGAAATAGCCTCTGCCATGGTGTACCTGGCATCAGACGCTTCGTCGTACGTCAACGGACACACCCTGGTCGTGGATGGGGGCATTTCACTCGCTTAACGTTCCTCGATCCAAACCGCCCCGTGATCGATAGGCAACGTGACGGCCCAGCCCCGAACGAAAGTGGGCTCGATTCGCCAACCTTCATCAGGTCATCGTGCAGGATCCGAGCCCGGGCATCTACTACTCCGTCCTGAAGGGGACGAGTCAAACGGTGCGACCAACAAGCCGTGGCCGCGCGGAGACAGGATTGGTCCTCGACGGCGGGGCCTCGATCGGTCACTTCTGCACTGCTCGACCCCGTTCACGATACTGCCGGACTTAGCCGCGACCACACCGCCGAGACGTCGGTGCGGCCACTATCGGGAGGTGGGGCAACTCCCGGGCCGCCTGCGACGTTGGACGCTGACCTGCACCAAGATCCACAAGGTGCTAAATCCATCCTGAATTTCTGCGACCCGACTTTCCGATTAATCAGACTAGTGCTTGCTTCGGTCTAGCCGTGCCCGTTCTACTAGTTAGACCATCCATGGGCGTCATCCTCGATTCAAGGCCATCCCTTCCGGCACGTCATATCGCATCAAGCTTGTGATTAGTGGACGGGTGTGGTCGCTGTCCAGGCTTGGGGGGAACATGCGGTGGGACAGGGGCGCCGGGGCGACTAAACGATTCCGATCAAAGCCACAGAACAGTTCTGGCAATCGACCGCACGAGTACTCGGCGGGTTCAAAGAGTGCAGGGGACTGCCCCGGGTTTTGTTGACTCCTTGACCTAGCGAGCCTGTGCTCGTGGAAGGATGTTGACCATGCCCACGGCTTATGGGGCGGAGTTCAGCCAGGCTGTTATTGATGTGGCTCTTCGGCCGAGATGCGCGAGCTGAAGAAGCGCAACCGTTTGCTGGAGCAGGAGAACGAGGTCCTGCGCCGAGCAGCTGCCCATCTGGCCAGGGACATCAACCCAAAATGACCACTACAGATCTACCCGCTGATCACGGATCTTGCCGCCGACGGTGGTCGATGGCTGTGGTGTCGGCCATGAGCTGGTCCCGAATACGGGCCGACTGGAAGTAGGCGACGAATTTCAGGGCGTCCTAATCGGTCGGGTAGTCATTGCTGCCCAGCATGACAGTCCAGAGCCGGTATGCGTCCTGGATCGCTGCCGCAGGAGGCCGGTTGCCACAGGAAACACTTTGAAGTTGCTGATCGCACGAGGCCATCGGGCTTGGGGCGATGCGTCGTAGCATGGGAGGAAGTTGAGATCAGGAACGTACGGCTGAATCGTTGGGGGAGGAAGATAGTGGCAGGACGGGAATGGTCGGTTCGCCCGGAAGAAGAGCACGCGAGAATCGTTTTGGAAGCCGAGCTTGGCTTGGGTCTCCGCCATTACGATGACGGCTCTGCGAACAACATGCCCGATCTCCTGTCCATGGAGGGACGGCACGTTGCTGAGGTGATCACTACTGTCCCTGGCAAGGCCCGGGAAGCGCGGCAGCATCTGACCGCCGTACCTGTTTTGGATCTACCGCACTGCGTTCGGGTTGCTGTGCCGTTCACGCTCTTGGGAATGACGGGTAAAAAGCGATGGCACGAGATCCAGGAAGAAGTCGTGGCGCTCACAGCGGCCGACTGTTGCAAGGAACACTGGCCGCCGTTAGCGGAGCATTCGTTGGGCCCCGCCAGGGCTTCAAACCCACTGCTTTTCCTTGGTGCGCTCGACGGTGGCGTCACGGCGTACTGCATTCAACAATGCCGGCATCCAGCCGACGGGCGCCACCGCGTCGAATGGTCTGTTGTGCACCGTCCTTCTTCAGTTGATCCTTGGCAGTTACTTGGACAGTCGCTGCAAAAAGCCAGGAAGCAGCACGGCGGAATCCAAGCGTTGGCCGAAAAGCTCAGTGGGTACCCGCACAAGCATCTGGTGATGTACCCGTTTGGGCCTCCGGAGAATCTGACAGCCGAGTTCAGTCACTACATGCCGCCGTCGAATGTGAACGATTTTTTGCCGCCCTTCCTGGATCCGCCTCTTTCGGACTTACATGTTTGGATTCTGTATCAGTACGGGAACGGCGACTACGAGGGTCGCCATCTGTGCGGCGGGCAATGGGCCAGATTTGGTACCAGCATCCCCAAAGTGGACGGGCAACTGGCTGCCCTTCTGCAGCAACTGCACTACGGTAACTCTCCTGAGGGACCAGGCGGAGGTATGTCGTAGCTCGGGGGCAGTGACAGGGTCTGCGTTCATGCCAGTTGCTCCCACGTACACCTGGAGGGTGACGCTTCGGGCCATGTCGATGCGGATCTGAAATGTGTTGTCGGCGCGCATGCGGGCGAGCCCGTCAGCTAACCGTTGTTCGCTGAGCCGCCAAGTCATGTCGCCGTCTGTTCGAACCGCTATGAACACGCGAAAGGAGGAAATCTGATGCCAATGTCTTGCTCGGCAACAGCCAGCACCGGCAACCAATGCGTACTTTCCGCGTGCCCCGCTGTGCGCTGCATCCCCATGCCAGGGACGTCGTCCAGCCGGCTAACCGTATGGGTAAAAAGGAGGTGTGCACAATGTGCACACCTTTGGCCCCGGACTGGCTCGTACAGCGGCCGGACTGCCCCGGATTCCGCAGGTTTCCGCGACTTCCCAGCAATGACAAGGCAGGGAATCGCGTTCGAGTCCCACCTCGGGCACGGCATAATCCCTCGTCAGAGGGGTTTTTGCTTTTAAGTGTGTACAAAGCTTGACACGTGCCTCTGATTAGTCGTCCCGGATGGTACCTGGCCGCCGGGTGCGGCCTGTTCAGTTTGGGTGGGGGAGCGGGTTCAGTGCCCTGGCTGGTGGGCGCTCCGCTGGCTGGGTTGTGGGGTCATTCAGTCATCCTTTGTGGGTGTTGCGGCGGCCCCTGTTGGCCGTTCACGACTTCATGGTCCGTGCATGTACCGATGACATGACTTTGACAAATGTTTTGTGAGATTCTGCTCCGAACTGGTCCAGTGTCAGTCAGCAACGATTGCCGGGTTGCCGGGTTTGTCCGGCCAAAGAGGGTGTGCACATTTTGCACACTTAAATCTGCTTTTCTAAGTGCAGGGTGCGCCTCGGATTGTTTGCTCACATACCTTCATTGGCGGGCATGCTTAGAACAACATGACTGGTCTTGGACGCAGCGGGTCTGAGCGGCCCGTCCAGGTCCTGGGGTATCTTTCCTGGGCCGGGGTGGGTGCTTGCGGTGCAGCCGGCGCGGAAGATCTGCGGGGCTTTCTGAGCGTGATGACGCGGCCATGGCGATAACCTGGTTAATGAGGGTGTGGGTTGAGTGTCAGGTGACGTTGCAGCACCCAAGCGGGTAGCGAGTATTGCCGGGACCAGCGACGCTAAAAGTGCAACAAGCTGTTGCACTCTTGACTGTTGCTGCGGTGCCTGCGCCGAAGCACGATCCGACCCAAGGAAGCACCGAGTGAGATGAAGATCCCATTAATGTCACGGGCTGTCAGGATGAGTAGGGGTGGTCACGCAACGTGCTGTTGAACCCGATCATGAATCGGACTTTGGAACGCAACGGGAACGCCCCGTCAAACTTCACGCAGCAGCTTGCTCGCTGGCAGCGCCTGGCCGTTCTGGTCGCACAGTTCGTCAGGCTGAAGTCTAAGAGCATGCACGGGACCCGTCCATTAACGCCTCCGCGGACCCTGTTCTGACCCGCGTTCACACCCAAACCTGATGTCGGGTTGGGGTGTAGTTGGCCAGACTCGTCACGTCTTTCCGGATACCGCTGAACCCGACTCCGGAAAGACGGTGCTCCTGTTTGGCTACGCCACGCAAACATGCTTTGGGGTGGAGAACAGTGTCCAATCAGGAAGCTCGCTGGCCCGTCGGGAGTTATCAAGAGATGCAGGCACGCCGTGAGACGGGCCGCCAGAAGCCACCTCGATATGTGGTCGAAATGGGGTCACCAACCCTGCACCTGATTAGCGTCTGAGGTGGAGGTGCTGCCAAGCGCGGCTATAATTGCGCCCTTCACACTGCCAAAGAATTGAACAAGATAGCGCAGATTCCTAGTAATGACAGGGTGATGACACTGGCCGCTAAGGCAGTCACAGTGGCGGCGGGGGGTTGCACGATGCCTTGATGGATGCCTTCGATGGCCCGTTGTAATCGTCGTTTCCGTCCCAGTCCGATTGCCACCGTGGTGATTGTGGCGGTTGCTATCAGGCATCCGGCGAACCAGCCGTGTTGGGGAAGCCAGCGTAGAAAGACGCCGGCCGACGCCATCATTGAAAGCATTGTCCGGTTCCACGCGAGGTCAGTTCGTTCAGGTTGCAGGCCGGGATCGTCGTGGCTCGGGCGGGTGGAGTCGGTAGTCAATGATGCCTTCTAGCGGATCGCCGCGAACGTGATCATGCCTGCGGCTACGCCGGCGCCACCCAGCGCTAAAAAAGGAGTGATAAGAGGTAGCGGCAAAGGTGCCTTCCGACGCATTGCGCGCTCGACGTTCAGCCATCTGAACAAGGACCCGGCACTGATCAGCAGTGCCATCGTGAGCAGAACGATGGAGAGGGTCTTCCGCAACTCCGGGGCAAACAGCCCGGACATGAATGCTTCGACCGCGACACCGCCAGCGAGCAGGGCCAGTGATGTTCGGATCCATGCCAGGAAGGTTCGTTCGTTGGCTAACGTGAAACGGGGGTCAGGCTCCGCGCCACCCTTAAGGAGCCAAGAAGAGAAGCGTGCTCTGTTTTGGAAGGGCTGGTCGGTGGGTTCGTTGATCACAGTTGAGTCTTCCATTTGTTCGCCAGCTCAGGCCGGTGGTTCCGGAGGCAAGGCTACGGTTCGGAATCCGCAGTTACCGCTGGAGGAATCAGGAGTGTTTGAGCTCCGGGATGACACTCTGTATCTGTTGCAATACGAGTCGTGACACAGATAGGAACCACCGCGCATCACGCGTCCTGCGCCGATGATTGGTCCTTGAGGATTTGTCGCGGGCGAGTTCTGGTAGTAGCCCGGCAAGAACCAATCGGCGCACCATTCCCATACGTTCCCGGCGACGTCGTAGAGCCCATACCCGTTGGCGGGGAAGGATTTGACGGGTGATGTCCCGGCAAATCCGTCCTCGGTGGTGTTTTCGATGGGGAAGGTGCCCTGCCAGATATTGCAGAGGTGTTCACCTGAGGGGCCGCGGAGGTCGTTCCCCCAGGCGTAGCGTTGGCCCACCAAGCCTCCTCTTGCTGCGTATTCCCATTCGGCCTCGGTCGGAAGACGTCGTCCTGCCCAGCGGCAATATGCGAGGGAGTCGTTGTGTGAGGCGTGTACAACGGGGTGATCCGCTACGTGCTTCCAGTGTGATGCGGGCCCGGCCGGGTGGGCCCAGTCAGCCCCCTGGATGTTTAGCCACCAGGGAGCGCCGGAGGCAAAGCCAAGAATGCTGGAACGCGGCGCACGTTTGAGGAGGTGGAAAACGGCCGAGGATCCGAAAATTTCGGCATCCGTGCGGTATCCCGTGTCGGCCACAAATTCGGCAAACATGGTGTTGGTGACGGCGGTGGAATCGATGCTGAAGGCATCTATGTGAACTGCGTGTACTGGCCTTTCTCCGTCGCTCGAATAGCCCTCATCAAAGGCATCGCCCATCAGGAAGGTTCCAGCGGGGATGCGCACTTGTGGCGGACGCTCTGCAAATCGGCCTGCCGCTCCGGCAAGGGGCGGTTGCCCAGCGGTTAGTGTTGCATTCTTGCGGGACGGGGCGCAGCAGCTTTTTCCTATGGACTGCGATCCGGATCCGGTCACCATCATGGTTCCTCCGTGCACTGATATGAAATGTCTCTGCCGGTAGTAGCGATGAGATGCTCCGGCGCTTACTAACTGGAAAAATTCGCAGACGTCGTTGGCTGGTCAAGGGAGTGGATGATGGACGGTTTGAAGATGCGGCGCGGACCTACGCTCCTGGTTGCCCGCTGGTTCCGGCATGCCCGGTGCAGGGCCCTTTGAAGCCGTTCGCTTTTCGATGAGGCAGCGCAAAAGTTCATCATCGATGATCGTTTCTTCGGTGTTGTAATTTCGAACGGCGGCGTCGATCCGGCCTGCAGCTGTCTCCAGCAACCGGTAGCGGGTGTGAATACCCTCAGCGCTGGCCGCGACAAGCCCGTGGCTGCGCATTCTTGTCAGATCGTTGGATACGTGACCCTGTGTACAGTGAAGCAGCCGAGCCAGTTCGGTCGGGGTGAGAAGTCCGTGTTCCTCCAGGAGTAAAGCAATTTTTAGGCGGTTCTTACCGCTAAGGACTGGCATGACAGTTGGTTTCATTGCGCTTCAAGCCCTGGGACTGCAGTTCTTCACAGACGTCATGAGGGCGGGCCTTTCACTAAGAACGAGGTATCCACGTCTGATTTTCCTTTCCAAGGTGCGGTCATCAGGCTATGTAGGTCCCGGATCCCTGCTTGCGATGCACGAGATGGTTGTCTTCCAAGCGTTGAAAGGCATGCCGGACTGTTCCGAGTGAGACTCCCAGTTCCCGTGCGAGTTCCCGCTCGGTCTTGAGCTTGTCACCGTGGTTCAGATGGTTCAGCTGTATCTCTGCGGAGATAGCCTCGGCGATTTGAAAGTACAACGGCACCGGTGAATACTTGTGGACTCTGATCTTCAGGTCCTGGGCTTCTTTGGCCGGCGTAAGGCATCCTGTTCGTGGTGCTGGCGCGCTCATCATGACTGTGGGCTGGATCTGGATGGGGCGATTTTGCGCTTGGGAGCAATGTACCGAACAGATTCCAGCTCCCGGCCCAGCACCTGTGCCACTTCGGGTTGGTCCGAGTGTTTGTTATCGCGTTGCGAGATGTCTTCGGTCAGGTTGTAAAGGCCGGCTTCGCTGTCATCGTCCGGGTAGCCGCGTTCTGTGTGGAACCATTCAGGTTCCGTATTTTCTGAACAGGGCGGCGAGTCGATGAAGACCCATTCGTCCTTCCGGATGGAGAACTTCCCGTTACGCGAGTGGCCGACTAGTGAGCCCCGCAACGGCTGGTCAGCGTTGCCTTGCAACAGAGGCAGCATGGAGATGCTGTCCCGGCCGGCTGAGGAAGGCAGCGGGGCGTGGAGTATGTCGGCGCACGTGGCCATAAGGTCCATGAGGCTGACCAGCTCACTGCATACCGTGTTGCTCGGAATTGTGCCGGGCCATGAGGCAATGAAGGGGACTCGGTGGCCTCCTTCCCAAACGTCATGCTTGATCCCCCTGAGATCTCCCATGCTGTAATGCCCGGTGCGCCGGGCGCGTTCGAAAGCCCCCTCATCGTCCTTGGTGCCCAGCTCAGGTCCGTTGTCGCTGGTGAAGATGAGCAGTGTGTCATCGGCCAGTCCTGAGCGCTCCACCGCGTCCAGGACCTGACCAACAAGCCAGTCGATTTCGGAAACGAGGTCACCGTAGGGGCCGATGCCGCTGCGACCTCTGAATTCTGGCCCCGGGCTGACGGGGGAGTGGGGAGCGGTCAGGGAAAGGAAGAGGAAGAACGGATTTTTCCCTATCGTGCTGGCATCGCTGCTGTGTGACTCGACGTACTCCACGGTCCGCCGTGTGAACTCCGGAAGCATCGCTTCGTGGGACCAGTTTTCAACGGAGGGACCGATGTCACCGTAGATGACGGCGGATTTGGGCCTAGTCGGCTGAGCAGTCAGCCGGTCGTCCTGGAACCACGAATAGGGCGGGTAATTTGGTACGTCTACACCGAAGTAGGTGTCGAAACCATGCTCAATGGGACCCCCGGCGATCGGTGCAGAGAAGTCAATTTCTTTCCAGAATTCGTCCCGGCGCAGCTCAACTTCAGGGGTGTCGATTGCATAGGGCAAAACCTGGTTGGGGCTTCGACCTGTGGTTGTTGGCCAGTTCCAGCCCAGATGCCATTTGCCGATGCACGCCGTGTCGTAACCCTGAGACTTCAGGAAACTGGGGACGGTGACTTCGCCATCCTCAAAAACGGGGCCGTCCCACCGGCAGATCACCCCGGACTTGAGGCGGGATCGCCAGTTATATTGGCCACTGAGCAGACTGTAGCGGCTGGGAGAGCAGACCGATGATGTTGCGTGGGCGTCGGTAAAGCGCATGCCCTGTGCTGCGAGTCGGTCAAGGTTGGGAGTGGGAATCTGTGATCGGTTGTTGAAGCACGGCAGGTCTCCGTACCCCATATCGTCGGCGAGGATATACACAATGTTTGGTCCTGGCATTGGGCTTAACCTATCTGGCTGGAGCTGCGTTGCTCCTGATGTTTTGTTCGTCCAGTCCGAGCCGTTCATGGCACGCACTAGGGGAGGCGGTACGCCCATCCCGCTGGCCGTCCACCGGGGGTGTCGGCGCTACGGGAGTGCTGCCCTCTTTTCAAGTGTGGGCAACGGTGACACCGGCACTAGCTAGTGCGACGGTCTGCGGATAAGCCTGAACTTCATGACATCCGAACGGTTGTAGATCACACTATGCATAAAGGGCCGTTCCTCGTCTGTGAAGTTGAGCTGGGTTAGCTTCAGGAGCGGGGTGTCTGGCTTGATATCAAATACTGTTGCGAGTTCTTCGGAAGCGGGTACGACGTCCAGGTCACCGTCCTGAAGGAGCACAGGGCACCGGGCCTGTTCCTGGAGGAGGTGAATCATGTCCACGTCAATGTCTTTGAGTGGTTCAAGATCGAGAGCGACGCCGTTGATGCTAACGGGCAGCGTGTCAGTGATTTTTACTGCACGAATGCCGTCGACCGAGAAGACCCTTTCGACTTTCCACGCTTCTTCGCCGTCTTCCAGCGCAATCAGCGACGAGATGTCTCGCGAAGGCACTGATCGGGTCAACACGAATTCGGCGATGGCTGGCTCGTGCCCGGATGCAAGGATCACGTCCCTGTGGGCTACGAGGTCGGAAAGACTCACCAGTACGGGCCCTCCTGTCTCGCGGATGAAGGTTCCGATGCCATGGCGTCGGACAACGATTCCCTCCTTCCATAGCAGTTGGAGTGCATCTCGAAGGGTTGTCCGGCTGACACCTAACTCGACGGCCAAGTCCTTTTCCCCTGGAAGCCTGTCTCCGGGGTGCAGGTCCTCGCCGATTCGCTGACGAAAGGAATCAGCGACCTGGGCGGCCAAGCTACGGCGCTCAAACATCGGTGAACTCCTTGGGGTACGTGTCGTTCAGGGGGCGGTCAACCGCATATTTGGAGAGCAGTGTTGCTCCTGCGCGTTCGTCCGTCATTCAGCACCGACCGGCAGTCCGAAAGTGGTGCCTGGCGCCGTCTCCTGTTGGTAAGGGACTGCCCAAGCATAGTGACTGCTTCTCATAGCGATACTCCTTCGTTGCTCTGTCATCAGCAATTTATGTGAACTCTATCACAGGTTGGACCTCTAGAGGTCTAATGTGTTAGCTTGTGAATAGCAGCTGTGACGGCTGCCACAAAAACAGATGCGGCGACGCAACATGGACGATCACAGACGATCCCATGTAGGTGCCACCGGCCTCCGAAATTTGAACCCCGATAAAGCGCAGTTAATGTCGCGACCCGCCCACGAGCCAGCAGGCCGAAGCAGTAAAGGGATTGGAATCATAGTGAAACTTCTGGAGAGAGCCCCAATCGGGCTCCATTTCGACGACGCAGCGCCGTTGCTGGCTGTCGAGAGTCTCAGCGTGGACTTTCGCCTACGCAACAATGTTGCGCATGCACTGAGGAAAGTAAGCTTCAGCCTCGAAGCGGGCGAGACGCTTGCCCTGCTGGGAGAATCCGGGTGCGGCAAGAGTGTCACGGCCAAAACCATCATGGGCATCCTGGACGTGCCGCCTGGCGAAGTAAAGTCAGGAAGCATCCGCTTCCATGGTGTGGACCTGCTGAAACTGCCCGAAAAGAAGCGACGCTCCTTGCGCAGCACGAAGGTAGCGATGGTCTTCCAGGACGCGTTGTCCGCGCTGAACCCTGTCTTTACGGTGGGTTTTCAGCTCAGCGAGATGTTCACCGTTCACCGTGGAATGTCCCGCCATGATGCCCGCCTCAAGGCAGTTGAGATGCTCGAAGCTGTGCGGATTCCGGATGCCAAAAGTCGCTTGGATGACTACCCGCACCAGTTCTCGGGCGGTATGCGTCAACGTGTAGTTATTGCCATGGCTTTGGCGTTGGACCCCGAGGTCCTCATCGCGGATGAACCGACAACAGCTCTTGACGTTACAGTCCAAGCGCAGATCATGTCCTTACTCGACGACCTCCGGCGCGATCGAAATATGGGGCTAATCCTCATAACCCATGATATGGGCGTGGTGGCGGAGATAGCAGACCGGATTGCCGTGATGTACGCCGGTCAGATCGTCGAAAGCGCCGACGCTATCGATGTCTACCGCCGGCCCGCCCACCCGTATACGAAGGCCCTCCTGGAATCCATCCCGCGACTGGACGACAGAGGTACGGAACTGGCTGCGATCGGCGGGCTGCCACCTGATCTAAGTAGGCTCCCCGCAGGTTGCTCGTTCGCGCCACGGTGCCGTTTCGCCCGCGAAGAATGCCGGGTAGACTCACCACCTCTTTACGACATTAGCTCTGAACGCAGCAGCCGCTGCCACTACTGGGAAGCGGTCGTGGCCTCATGAAAACGACCCATCCACACACCCTCGCCGACCACCAGGCCTTCCAGGATTCACCCGCAACGGTCCTGCGCACCTCGGGGCTCCAGATGCACTACCCGATACACACGGGAACGATCGTGAGGCGGCTGAGTCATTCAGTGAAAGCCGTTGACGGAATAGACCTGGAACTGCGGGAAGGCGAGACGCTCGGACTCGTCGGCGAGTCCGGCTGCGGAAAATCCACTCTTGCCCGGATGCTGATGGGCCTGGAGCATCCCACCGCAGGCAGTATCTCCGTCCTCGGCCACGAAATCGCCGGCCTCGGAGCGAAAGCGATGCGCCGGCACCGCCGGGACATCCAAATGGTCTTTCAGGACCCGTACACGTCCCTGAACCCCAAAATGACTGTCGGACAGATCGTTATTGAACCCTTTGAGATCCATTCCGATCTGGTGCCAGCAAAGGAACGACGGGCAAGGGTCCGGGAACTGCTGGAGCTCGTGGGCATTAACCCGGACTACGCAAACCGGTACCCGCATCAATTCTCCGGCGGACAACGACAGCGGATTGGTATCGCACGGGCCTTGGCCCTGAATCCGAAAGTCCTCATCTGCGACGAACCGGTCTCAGCCCTGGACGTCTCTGTCCAGGCACAGGTGATGAATCTGCTTGCCGAACTGAAAGACCGGCTTCAGATGTCGTACGTCTTCATCGCCCACGATTTGTCCGTTGTTCGGCACATCTCGGATCGGGTAGCGGTGATGTATCTGGGCAACATTGTTGAGATCGGCGACGCGGATCAGATTTACGAGCATCCGACCCACCCTTACACTCAGGCTCTACTTTCGGCCGTGCCCATTCCTGACCCAAGCGCACGCGGCAACAGGACCAGAATCATCCTCGAAGGTGACCCGCCCAGCCCTTCCAACCCGCCCTCGGGTTGCAAGTTCCGCACCCGTTGCTGGAAGGCGCAGGATATCTGCGCCGAGAAGGTCCCGGCGTTGATCCAACGTGACGACTCGCCGCATCCTTCGGCCTGTCATTTCGCAGCACCCCTGGCGACGCCGGTCATCTAATCCACCATCGGCAGACGCCACCTCATCTCACCGACTAAATCTCACCGACTCAACGAGGAGTTTCAACCATGAAAGAATCGAACATCTTCCGCTCCGAGGCAGCTCTTTCCCGCCGCGGCTTCATCGGTTTCACGGCGACAGCCGGAACCCTTCTTGCCCTCACTGGATGCGGCCCCTCGGGGGGAGCCTCCACCGCCGGCAACAGCAATGCGCTCAAAAAGATCGTGATCGCAACCTCGGCGGACCCCCAGCCTCAGTTGGTCATGCAGGCCAACCAAACAAACTGCCCGTGGCAGCGACTGGTCTTCAACCACCTGACAGACCTTGATACCAGCGGAAAGCCCCAGCCAGTCCTGGCCCAAAGCTGGGAAACCAGCGCGGACGGACTGACCACGACGCTGAAGATCCGTCAGGGAGTCAAATTCCATGACGGCAGGGAAATGACCGGAGAGGACGTCGTCTTCTCGCTGAACCGGGCAAAGGAAGAAGCCGCTGGCTGCCAGTTGCGCTCGGTGGCCAATCTGATCCAGGAAGGTTCTGCTTCGGGGAACACCGTCACTCTCAAGCTAAGCAAGCCCACGAGCCAGCTGTTCGACCTGTTCCAACTCGTTCCAGTTGTGGACCAGAAAACACTGGACGGTCTTCAAGGCGGCAAGCAGGTAGTCGGTACCGGGCCTTACAAGTGGAAGAGCTTCAGCCCGGGTGCCTCCGTCCAGCTTGAGAAGAACCCCGATTACTGGGTCAGCGGCGCCCCGCACTTCGAAGCAGTCGAAATCGCCATCATCACCCAATCCCAGGCCCTGATCGCCGCCGCCCGGTCCAACCGGTCCCAAATTACCCAGGGCTTGAGTCCGTTGGATCTGTCCACCATCTCCGGAGGCGACGTCCAAACCCCGAACAGCGGAGGTATCGAAGCCTTCGTCGTCGGTTTGGATGCCAGCACGGCGCCGTTCAACAATCTCAAGGTTCGCAAGGCAATAGCCAAGGCCATCGACAGGAACCGCATCAACGATCAGGTATTCAAAGGCTCTGCTGAAGTCAGCAACCTATGGTGGGGAAAGGGAACCCCCGGTTGGGATGAGAAGACGGCAAATACCTACACGTACAAACCGGACGAAGCCAAGAAGGAGCTCGAGGCACTGGGTCTGGCGGGCACAGAGGTTCCATTCACGGTCAATTCCGGAGACCTCGTGGCCCGTGCCATCCTGGACATTGTCAGGAACAACTTCGAAGCAGCCGGCTTGAAGGCTACGCCAAATGTCATCGAAACCACAGACTTCGTCGCCCGCAACTCCAAGGGCGCCCTGGGCCCGATGTTCCTGCACCGGACAGGATTCGGAAGCCTTTCACCGGCAACGACAGCAACTGCAACAGCACATCTGCGTCCCAACGGCGGCACCCATTTCACAAGCCCGGAGTATGAACGGCTCATCTCCGCTGCCCAATCGGCCAACCAGGATAACGTCGCCGCCGCCAACGCTGCACTTGGGGCCTACATGGTGGACCAGGCCTTCAACCTCGCCCTTGTCCAGCGGGCACCGGCCCTGGCAGTCAATAAGTCCATCAAAGACTTCAAGACAACGAACGCGTTCCAGTACATCATCCTGGACCAGACAACGGCTGGGTAACGATGGGCAACTATCTGATACGCCGCTTGCCGGCGATGCTCGTGACGCTGTTCGCCGCGTCCATCCTCATCTTCCTCATCCTCCGTCTCGCCCCCGGCAGCCCCGCAGCCACCATTGCAGGACCTGATGCCAGCGCAGAGCAGATCCACGCCGTCGAAGAAAAGCTGGGGCTCAACGCCCCACTGCCCCAGCAATACGGAACATGGCTTATTGGACTGGTCACCGGCAATCTCGGCGTTTCGATCATCAACGACCAACCGATCACGACACTTATCGGCAGCAGGGTCGAGAGCACCCTGCTGCTGGCTCTCGCGGCCACGGTCCTTATGAGCCTTCTAGGAATAACACTTGGCGTGCTGGGCGGTTCCTCCCGCTCAGCACGGCTCCGGTCCTACCTCGATGCTTTCTACTCCGTCCTGCTGAGCCTTCCCACCTATGTCACCAGTGTCCTCCTGCTGGTCCTCTTCGGTGTCCTGATCCCCGTGCTGCCGATCAGTGGAGAAGCGACCTTCGAAGACGGCATCGGGGAAGTGCTCACATACCTCGTCCTCCCGGCCACCGCATTAGCCATCCCGCATGCAGCCGTCATCGGACGACTCCTGCAAAACAGCATGCAGGAGGCCATGCACGAGGACTACGTCCGCTTCGGCATCGCCAAAGGCCTTTCCCGGGCACGCATCCTCTGGCTACACGTCCTCCGCAATTCCATGGGCACCGCGATTGTGGCCATCGGCATCCGTTTCAGCGGACTGCTCGGCGGTGCCGTCGTCGTTGAGGCGCTCTTCAGCCGCAACGGTCTCGGTCAACTCATGATCGGCAGCGTCCTTTCACGCGACTACGTCGTGGTTCAGGACCTCATTATGCTCGCTGTCGCCATTGCCGTGATCGTCCAGGCTCTCTCCGAAGTTGCGCTGGCCAGCATGGACCCGCGCATCCGACTGAGCTGAACGAAAGGCAAACCCCACGCATGACTGCACCAACAGCCCACACAGCCGAAGACCTCGAACGTGGCCAAAGTATCGGCGGCAGGATTCGAGCCAGTGCCCTGCTGGGCACGTCCCGAGGCCTGGTCTCCACCATCCTCGCTGTCCTGATGATCGCCATCGCCATACTTGCCCCGGTCATCGCCCCCTACAGCTCTGACCAGCAAGGCGCCCAGTCCTTCCTTAGCCCCGGAGCCGGGAACCTGCTTGGAACCGACGAGTTCGGCCGCGACATCCTCTCCCGAGTCATCTTTGCCGTGCGCCTTGACCTGGTCCTTGCCGTGCTCGCGATTCCCGTCGGTGCCATCATCGGCACGCTCCTTGGACTGTCGGGGATCTGGGCGAAATCTCTGGGACAGGTCTCGGCCCGCGTCTTCGATCTGATCCTTGGCTTTCCCACCTTGATCCTGGGAATCGCGGTAGCGCTTCTTCTCACCCCGGGCCTTCCGGCGGTCGCTGTGGCGATCGCAATCATCAACATCCCGGTGTTTGGCCGGCTCGCCCGCGGTGGGATGCTGGCCCAGCTCAACCGCGATTACGTCATGGCGGCAAAGTCACTCGGCGCATCCAATACGCGTATTCTCCTCAAGCAGGTTCTGCCGAATATCCGCGGAGCCCTCCTCGTGCAGTCGGCGATCTCCATCGCCGACGCAGTCTTCATCGAAGGCGGCCTCAGCATCCTCGGACTGGGAGTCCAACCCCCGACGCCATCCCTCGGCGGATTGGTCCAAAGCGGACTGCCATACATCACCACCTCCCCGATGTACGTCCTTGGACCCACGATCGCCCTCGCCCTCATCATCCTCGGATTCGGGCTCCTCGCCGACACTCTGAACAACCGGTCCGAGACGTAGACCGGACCCACGGCAACCGCCCAATTCCTCCGGTCAAGTAAGGAGAGCAAGTCTTGAAGGTCATTATGGTCATGTTCGATAGCCTCAATAGGAGGTTCCTGCCACCGTACGGAGGTGACTGGACCGAAGCCCCGAATTTCTCCCGCCTTGCCCGCCGCGCCGCCACCTTCGATAACTGTTACGCCGGCAGTATGCCCTGCATGCCCGCCCGCAGGGAACTTCACACCGGACGTTACAACTTTCTCCACCGCTCCTGGGGACCGCTCGAGCCATTCGATGACTCGATTCCCGAAATGCTCAAGGAGAACGGGGTGTATTCCCACCTTGTCACCGATCACCAGCATTATTGGGAGGACGGCGGAGCGACCTATCACAGCCGATACTCCAGCTTCGAGTTCTTCCGCGGACAAGAAGGAGACCCGTGGAAAGGCCAGGTGCAGGATCCGCCGGGAATCCCGGGCGACCTCAAACGGCAACGCGATAGCACCTACCGCCAAGACCTGGTCAACCGGCAGTACATGAAGAACGAGGCCGATCACCCCCAGACCCGCACCTTCGATGCAGGACTTGGATTCATTACAACCAACAAGGACAGCGACAACTGGTTTCTTCAGATCGAGACCTTTGACCCCCACGAGCCCTTCTTCAGCTACGACCAATACCGCAAGTACTACGAACATGAATACACCGGCCCGCACTTCGACTGGCCCGACTACAAACGCGTAATCGAAACCCCTGAACAGGTCCAGCATGCCCGTTCCGAGTACGCCGCACTGCTCACCATGTGCGACCGTTCCCTGGGACGGGTCCTTGACGCCATGGATGAACACGCCATGTGGGAAGACACCCTCTTGCTCGTGTGCACGGATCATGGATTCCTACTCGGCGAGCACGGATGGTGGGGGAAGAACGTTCAGCCCTGGTACGACGAAACCATCCGCACCCCCCTGTTCGTCTGGGATCCACGGTCCGGAATAAAGGACCAACGACGGGAAAGCCTTGTTCAAACAATCGACCTGGGCCCCACCGTGCTGGATGCCTTTGGCATTCCCCCCACCAGCGACATGCAAGGCCTCTCACTCTCCGAAACCGTGCGCCGTGACTCCCCGGTGAGGGAATCAGCGCTCTTTGGAATATTCGGTGGCCACGCGTGCATCACCGACGGCCGGTACGTCTACATGAGAGCAAGCGTTGATGAGTCGAATGAGCCCCTGTTCGAGCACACCCTGATGCCGAACAACATGCGTCAGCGGTTCCCCGTCGAAGTGCTGCGCCAAGCCGAACTCGTCGAACCGTTCCCCTTCACCAAAGAAGCCCCACTACTGAGGATGCCCGGAGAGTCCGTGACCAGTCCTTGGGCGTACGGAACACTTCTGTTTGACCTCCAGGAGGACCCCCACCAGCAGCACCCGATCATCGACGACACCCTGGAACAAATGATGGCCGAAAAGCTCCGCGACCTTCTGGTCGAATCCCAGGCGCCGCCCAGCCAATTCCACCGGCTCGGCCTTCCTCCGAACGGACCCCTAACCCAAGACGACCTTCTCATCAGAAGACACTGG
Organism: Paenarthrobacter sp. 2TAF44; assembly: GCF_052114885.1. Lineage (NCBI taxonomy): Bacteria > Bacillati > Actinomycetota > Actinomycetes > Micrococcales > Micrococcaceae > Paenarthrobacter > Paenarthrobacter sp. 2TAF44. Next base: position 76,011 of record NZ_JBFRFP010000006.1, read on the forward strand.
GCACAGACGGCCTCCACGAGTTCGGGGCTGGGCGGACGGGCACAGTTTCCACAGGGAGCGGCTGTGGCAGAAGCCCCGCCACAAATATTCGCCAAAAAACTATGAGTCCAGTTGGACGAACACAACTAGTTCCTAACCGATGAAAACCCACCCCACTGGAAGGTCATGAATTGACTCAGGCAACGACGCCTCACGGCGTGCATCTCGAGTACGACACATTCGGAGACTCCGAGAACACACCTATGCTCCTCATCCAAGGATTAGGGGCTCACATGCTGGGCTGGCACGTCGACTTCTGCCGCGAGCTAGCAGGGCATGGATTCTTCGTTATTCGGTTCGATAATCGCGATGTAGGTCTCTCGGATAAATTTCCGGACCAGCCCTATGGTCTGGCTGAGATGGCGAACGACACGGCCGGCCTTTTGGAGGCACTGGGTATTGAGGCCGCGCACGTTGTAGGTCAATCGATGGGAGGCATGATCGCCCAACAGCTCGCCACCCACTTTCCATCTCGCGTCCTATCCCTCGCCCTTATCTACACCACTCCAAATATTGAGCACCTAATTGGTGCCCAGAGGCTAAAAGAGCGGTCAGAAAACCCACCCGCAACCAATCGCGAGGAAGCCGTCGAGATGCATGTCCGATATCAGGAGCCTTGCGCCGGGCCAGCGTACCCAGCCGATATTGACTGGCTCCGCACCCTCGGAGGACTCATGTATGAACGAGACTACTATCCAGATGGCGCCGAGCGGCATCGACAGGTCATAACAGGGGTGAAAGATATGCGTGACGATCTAGCCCGCATCAGAGTTCCAACGACCCTCATTCATGGTGATTCCGACGCAGTTATAGATATGGGAGGGTCCCTGGCCATTGCCGAAGTAGTTCCCCAAGCCACGCTTGTGATCTACCCGGGCATGGGCCACCAGCTTCCACGTCCGTTGTGGCCAGACATTGTCGCCCGCATCGCCGAAAACACAACATCGGAAGAGCCCGGACGCGGAAGCTGACAACACACATGGAGCATAGGCAAGCGGTGCCACTCTTATCACGTCTAATGAGAGCTTCGAGACGCCGGTATTTGACATTTCATCAAGCCATATGCCGTGTTTACCGCCATCAAAACCTTACGCCCGAGAGAACTTCGCGCTCCTCCAACACGTGCACGAAAGAATGTCTGGCAGCCAATTCGGCGACCTGAACTGCACTCCCTAAGGGGTAAATTCATGGAAACTTATACCGCCAAACCCTATTCTCGGTTCGTCTCAATAGCTCGGCGTCAAGACTTGGAAGCTGCACTGGATAAGGCCGTCTATCGGGCAATTGCTGAAGCCATAGTTTCCCCATCCGGGGCATACTCGTAACCCGGCACGACGACAAGTCGTTCACGGTGGCACTGAGCGACTCTGTTCCGTTCGGCGCTACCCGCGAGCTGGACCTCAGGGAAAAACTAGGTTCGGCACCCAAGGCCGAGCCTCCTCGTTCTCCGACGAGCCGGCCACGCTACTAAACAGCAAGGATTAAGAATCGAATGTGTGGACGATCGGGATTGTCCGTCGCGCGGTGTGTGGGTCCGGCGCTTTCATTATTGGGTGGCTCCTTCGAACCGACCGGCGAAGGTAATCGCGAACGCGTTCAGCGCAGGCTTCCACCTCATCACCAAACGTGCCCGATCGCCGCCGCGCGGTTCAAGAGACCTGGTGACCAGATACAGGCATTTCAGAGCAGCGGCCTCGTTTGGAAAGTGCCCGCGGCCCCCACGGTCCGCCGGTAGCGGGCATTGATGGACTCGATCGCATTCGTTGTGCAGATCACCCGCCGGATCTCCACGTCGTACTCCAAGAACGCCACGAACATTGCGCAGAAGGACTCCCCAGAGGCGCACGATTGCCGGATCTCGCTGGCCCCAATCGGCCGTGAACTCGGCGAACCGGTCCCGCAAACCATCCACGACCAAGGACGTCACCATGCCAATCGATCCGATCCTCGCCCAGTTCCTGCCGAGGCCTGCGCTCGAAGCCGGGACAGACTTCACGAATCTGCGCGAACAGCATAATGCCGACGGGGACGCGATGACGCTCCAAGTCGCGGAACCGGGGCCAGAGGTAGCCGACCGTCGGGTGGTCACGATTCCCGTCGCGGACGGCACGATCGAACTGATCGTCTTCCGTCCAACACTGGAGGAAGCACTCCCCGCCCACATATACATCCACGGTGGCGGATGGGTGGCCGGTACGGCGCACAGTCTGATCGTCGACATCGTGTGCCGGGAGCGAGCGGTCGGAGCGCATTGCGTCGCCATCGCGGTCAACTACCGCAAGGCGCCTGAATTCCCGTACCCCATCGCTCTCATGGACTGTGAAGCTGCCCTGACCTGGGTGCACGAGCACGCAGAAGAAATCGGTGTAGACCTCTCAATCATCACTGTCGGCGGAGGCTCCGCCGGCGCGAACCTCGCCGCTGCCCTGACCCTCAAGGCTCGGGATAACCGTGGCCCGAAGATCGCGTTCCAGCTGCTCGAGGTTCCCGCCCTCGACTTGACCCTTTCGCTGCCCTCCCACTTGGACCCGGATCTAGGCACGAACTACGCACTCCATCGTTCAGACGGCGATGTGCTGATCGATGCCTACCTCGGCGAAGATGGCGACCGGCAGGATCCCTATGCCTCTCCCCTTTATGCGGGGAACTTCAGCGGGCTCCCGCCGGCACGGATTCTATCCGCTGAATTCGACATGCTCAGGGACGATGGCGGCGAGTACGCCCAACGGCTCCGCGAAGCAGGGGTCCCAGTCGAGTTCACCCTCGAGCCGGGACATGTGCACAATTCAGCTAGTTTCACGAAGATCATGCCAGCAGCACGTGCGTGGCGTGAGTCCGCCGTCGCTGCCCTTCGAGCTTTCTTCTGGTCAACGGAACCCCGACCATCCGGTGGCGAGGAGTTCCAGGAGCTTGAAGACGAGCTCAACTTCACCACTTCCGCCGCACTCCAGCAAGAACTCTGAGCAGATCGCCGAGGCGCCTTTTCGGTGGCCGAGAGCGACCAGCGGGTGACGCAGGAATCCGCCTGCGGCACCCACAACCCAATAGACCGCCCATCCGTTCTGCGAGGTCTAAGAAGAAGGGAACAGGGATGTTCGCGAGCCATATCCTTCACCAGATGGCATCAAGCCCTGCCAGGTCCCGCGTCCTGCGGCTACTCTTCGAAGGACCACAGTCGCCGGGCACCATCGCAGCCGCACTCAACATAGCCCCAGGGACCGCATCCAATCACTTGGCAGCACTGCACGGACTCGGTCTGGTCACTGCCGAAGCGTGTGGACGCAGGCGGTTCTACTCGGCTGTTCCCAATGGCGCCCAAGCTCTGCTCGAAGAAATCCGTGGGCCTGCCAATGACCCTGCTGCCGACCTCGATAGGAGGTGAAGGATCCCGCAAGGAGCCGAATATATCGGACCTGGTCGCCCTGCCCGTTAAGCCGATTCATCGCCGGACGCGCCGCGTTCGCCTGAACAACACATCCGCAATGCTGCGGAACCCCGTTCCACCCCACGCTTACTACCCCATCCCAAAGGCAACCCCATGACCTCAGGCAACAATGTTCCCGTCATTCTCGGCGGCGCGCGTACCCCCTTCGGACGCTTCCGCGGCGGACTCGCCTCCCTCTCCGCCAGCGACTTGGGCGCCCATGCCATCCGCACTGCGCTGGAACGCTCCGGCGTCGCCGCGCACCAGATCGAAGCCGTAATCATGGGGCAGGTCATCCAGGCCGGGGCAGGCCAAGGCCCCGCCAGGCAGGCAAGCCTCGTCGCCGGCATTGGCTGGGACGTGCCCACCGTGACGGTCAACAAGCTTTGCCTCTCCGGTCTCACAGCCGTGATCGACGCGGCTCGGATGATCCGGGCCGGTGAGGCCGACTTCGTCGTGGCCGGAGGCCAGGAATCCATGACCAACGCCCCGCACCTGGTCAAAGGCATTCGCGGAGGCGTCACCATCGGCGACACGCCCATGGTGGACTCCCTGAACCATGACGGCTTGCAGGATCCCTTCAGCGGTGAACTGATGGGCACCGCCACGGACGCCGGAAACACCACCCGCGGCATTAGCCGTAAAGAACAGGACGAGGTCGCCGCCCGCTCCCACCAACGCGCCGACGCCGCCCGCACGGCCGGAATCTTCGCCGAGGAAATCGCCCCCCTCGAAATTGCACAGCGCAAGGGGCCGGCCTTGGTGCTCGACTCCGATGCGGGCATCCGTCCGGGAACGACGGCGGAGCTGCTGTCCCAGCTCAAACCCGCCTTCGCGAAGGGCGGGGAGGCGACCATCACCGCCGGTTCCTCATCTCCGCTCTCCGATGGAGCCGCAGCGGTGATCATCGCCAGCAAGGCGGCAGCCCAAGCGGCCGGCCTGGAATGGATCGCCGAAATCGGCGCCCACGGACAGGCGGCCGGCCCCGATGCCTCCCTGCACTCCCAGCCCTCCCGGGCCATCGAACACGCCCTCAAGCGTGAAGGGCTCGCCGCCGAAGACCTGGACCTTATTGAGATCAATGAAGCTTTTGCCGCCGTCGTCATCCAGTCCGCCAGGGACCTCGGAATCAGCACGGACCGCATCAACACCGAGGGCGGCGCCATCGCGCTCGGACATCCGGTAGGCGCCTCCGGTGCCCGGCTGGTCCTCCACCAGGCGCTGGCACTCAAGCGCCGCGGCGGCGGCACCGGCGTCGTTGGCCTTTGCGGCGGCGGCGGACAGGGCGACGCCCTGGTCCTGAAGGCATAAACCAACTGCACTATCCCTAACCAAGGACAATCCACCATGACAAACCCGCCAGCCAATGACGGCTACGGCACCATCTCCGCCGCGGCCATCCTCGCCGAGGCTGCGGCTCGCATTCCGCACGTTACCGCCCTCGTCGTCGGGGATGAAGAGACCACCTACGGGGAACTCTGGGAGCAAACCCGCGGCTACGCCGGGGCACTGCGTGCCCGCGGCATCGGACCGGGAGACCCCGTCGCCATCCTCATCCCCAACGTGGCGGACTTCGCCCGCGTCTACTACGCCGTCCTCGCGCTCGGAGGGGTCGTGCTCCCCATCCACGCGCTGCTGAAGGGCAGCGAAATCGAGTACGTGCTGCGCGACAGCGGAGCCAGGCTGCTGATCTGCGCCGCCCAACTGCTCGGCGAGGGCGCCCCAGGCGCCGCAGCGGCCGGCGTCGAGGTGCTGACAGTACTGGCACCGGAGAGCGCTGAACGTCCCGCCCGCCTGGAAGCCGAAGTAGCGGCCGCAACCCCCATCCAAAGCTATGTCCCGCGCAGCGCACAGGACACCGCGACCATCCTGTATACATCCGGGACCACCGGGAAACCGAAAGGCGCCCTCGGGACGCACTTCGCCCTGGTGGAACAGGTCAATGTGCTGCTGACCGGCACTTTCGACCTCCGGCACGGCGATAAAGTGTTCGGCGGCCTGCCGCTCTTCCACACCTTCGGCCAGACCTGCGTGCTCAACGCCGGCCTGCGCGCCGGCGCCACCATCGTTTTGTGCCCCCGGTTCACCGGGGAGGCCGCGCTGCGGCTGCTGCACAAACACGAAATCAACGTGTTCTTCGGCGTGCCCACCATGTATGTGGCGCTGCTCGAAGCCGCCAAGGCCAATCCAACCCGGCCCCAAGGACTTCGCTACGGAATCTCCGGCGGCTCCTCGCTGCCAGTAGCCGTACTGGAAAAATTCCGTGAGCACTTCGGGGCGGAGATCCACGAAGGCTACGGCCTGACCGAGACCTCCCCGGTAGCCAGCTTCAACCACGTGGGCACAACACCGAGACCCGGTACCATCGGCACCCCCATCTGGGGTGTCGATGTCGAGATCGCCCGTCCGGAAATCACCGACAGCATTGAACTGCTGCCCCGTGGCGAACTCGGAGAACTGGTCGTGCGGGGCCACAACCTGTTCAAGGGCTACCTGAACCGCCCCGACGCCACCGCCGAAGCCGTCGTGGAGGGATGGTTCCGCACCGGAGACCTCGGAGTCAAGGACAGCGACGGCTACCTGAGCATCCTGGACCGCAAGAAGGACATGATCATCCGGAACGGCTACAACGTCTACCCACGCGAAGTCGAAGAAATTCTCAACCAACACCCCCAGGTAGTCAGTGTCGCCGTCTTTGGCGTTCCCCATGAGGTCCACGGACAGGAAATAGCCGCCGCAATCGTTCCAGCCCCGGGCAGCACCATCACAGCGGACGAACTCGGCGCTTACGCAAAAGAGCGGCTGGCAGCCTACAAATACCCCCGCATCATCGAACTCATGACCGAACTGCCACTGGGCCCCAGCGGGAAGATCCTCAAACGCGAACTCGCCACCCACTATGCAGAAAACCCAGCCTCCCCTGCTGTCCTTCCGGAAAGCGCAACAAATTGAGCTACACCGATTACCGGGAACTGGCCGGACACGCCCCCACGAGACCATCATCCAGTCCCGACTGCGCGAGATCCCGCTCCCAGGAGCAGGGACCTGAGGAAAAACCAGGGGCGGGACTTCGCTTTCCTGCCGTGTTGCCGCAGGTACTCTCCTCGGTCGTCGCTGGCGGCCACATCACGTGGCTCGGAGGCTACCCGGCCCCCTTGATCTTCGGCACGCTCTGCGCTGCCGTCGCCGGAATCATGGCGATGCGCGCATCCTGTCCGTTCTCTGACATACAAACCACCGCTCTTGAAAGAACCGTCTGCATGACGATCACGATGAGGAAGGTATGTACAAAGATGTTCAATTTTCTGCCCACCGGCGCGAGGGCCACGTCAGGCTCACACACGGTTCCCCGAAAGCCTGTCGGGGAGCGCCTTAGCGACCTGCTCTTCCGTGGTCGACGACGACCACCCAGGTCCATGGATGGAGGAAGGCGTCTAACCACGGCCCCAAGGCTACGGACGGTGACCAAAGTTGTCGCCATGGTCACCGCAGGCCTCCTAGTAGCAGGGACTGCCGTACCCGCCGCCCATGCCGATGTCGGCTTCTCGGTGCAGACTCTGCATTCAGGGTCACAGGCCTGCAGAACGGATCCAGCTGTGACATCATTGGTGACCTCTACCTCCCTTACGCGAGCCGCACGAAGCGGGTTCCCGCGCTGCTGATGACCAACGGTTGGGGTAACTCGAAGGACACGCAGGATCCGGCCAATCTCGCCATGGTTTTCGCCAGGCGCGACTACGCAGTGCTTGCATACTCGGGGCTCGGGTTTGGCGGTTTGAGCTGCTCAGTGACCCTCGACGATCCGGGCATCGACGGCCAAGCTGCCAGTCAGCTCGTCAGCTACCTCGGGGGCGCCCCGGCGATCGCCTACACTAACGCGGCTCACACGATTTCCGCACCTCCGCTCAACGTCGTCGTCCACGACCAAAAGGACCTTGATGGCATCGCCCGGGCCTACGACCCGCGGGTCGGTATGTTAGGTGCCTCCTATGGCGGTGCGATCCAGTTTGCAGCGGCAAGCGTCGACCATCGCATCGATGCGATCATTCCCATCGACACGTGGAACGGTCTGCCCTCCGCACTCGCTCCGAACAGCACCGCCCAGACTGCGGGTGTCACAGCCTCCACTCCGGGAGCGGCGAAGTCTGTCTGGCTTGCCAGGCTGTTCGCAGTAGCAGAAAAGAGTTACCTCACTAGTCCAGTGGATCCGTCGACCATTGATTCCTGCCCTGGCTGACCGACGTCTTCTGCTCGGCGGTCAACTCCGGTCTTGCGACGGGCTACTTCCCACCGGACGTTACGGGCGCTCTCGAACGCATCTCGGTGGCCTCCTTCTACTCAAGCATCAAAGGCACCGGCGATGCTGGTCCAGGGAGAACACGACTCCTTGTTCCCGCTCAACCAGGCCGTTGCCACGTACCAGGCCCTGAAGAGGCAAGGCACACCGGTGAAGATGATGTGGATCTCACATGGCCATGACAGCACCAGCATGGACGCTCCCGGAGAGCTCACAAAGAGCAACCCCAGTTTCACTACCGACTACGTCATGGTCCGCTTCGCTTACTGGTTCGACCACTACCTCAAGGGAGGCCCGAAAAATACAGGGCCCGAGTTCGAGTACATGCGCGACTGGGTCGCCTTCGCCGGCTCGGCCGCCCCGCCTACGGCAGCGCATCCTCCTACCCAGTGGCGAACGCCCTCAACCTATATCTGGCGGGCAGCGGAACACTCGCCTCCAACCCGGACGCTGTAGTGAATGGCACACAAGAATGCCTCGCACCTGCAGCCGGCGTCCCCACCGTCATCGAACCGCTCAACGCAAGCAATGCCGCCTCCACACTGGCAGGCGGGCACCGATACCCGCACCGAAAGCAGATGTCCCAGGCACAACGGCCACATGGACGACCCCGACAGGAGCCCCTGCCGTCGTGCGCGATCTCGCCGGCAGGGCCCTCCCTGGCTGCTGCCCGCAGTCGGGCCGCCGCAACACCGCGCGGACGCTCGCCTCCGGCAAGGCGGTTGATCCGGCCCGCCATAACTTCTAGACCACGGTAAAAATTGAAATTTCGGCTCAGGGCTCCGAGTGGATGAATCGACTCGAGGAGGACACCCGAGGGACCGTGGCTGTACCAGCAACGCGCGCAGTTCAAAAAATTTGGCATGTTCGTCGCGCATCGTGAAGATGGCGTTGATGCTTGCGGAACCGCCCGGAGACAAGGGGCAGCGGGAACCGCCCTGTCGGGAGCGCCACATGGCTGGCTGATCCGACAAACTGCAGCCGGGGTGACTATCGATGCGACAGTCACCCCGACTGCTTTTTCCCACCGCCGTTGCTTCTTATCCGCGGCGCTGGTGTGATTTGAAGAAGTCCCACATCGTCTGGGATGCGTTGATCTCCGGGGTCGAGTAACCGGCGCCGTAGGCTTCGAAGGGAACAGCGCTGCCCGGCCAGGTGTGGCCACCATTGGCAACTTCGTAGAGCACTACGTCGGCCTGCTTCGAGCACTTGCTCCAGGTGTACTGCTTGACGTCGGGGCTGTACTGGGTGACAACAGGACCTACACGACAATCGTTCAAGTGAGCCCATTCCTGCGCGGCGGCCTGCGTGCTGTAACCCCAGCGCGGATCGGTATTGCCCTGATACGGATTGACCGGATCCGCGGTGCCATGGAAGGTCACCACCGCAACCGGATGAGTCGGCTCGCAGGTGCCCGGCGCGGGCACCAAATAGTCCGGCGCGGCGCTGCGTCCTGCACGAAGCCCGGCCACCGGTGCGATGGCCGCGAAAACATCGGATGCCTCGCATGCCAGTGCTGATGCCATGCGCCCACCACCGGAATAACCGGTCGCGTACACCCGGCGTCCATCCACGCACGCGGCACCGTCTATCTGTTTGACTACGGCTCGTAGGAACGCCACATCATCACGTGCGTCAGGGGATGGCAAATTGCCCAGCGTGAGTGGGACCCCCGGCACGTTCCATCCCCAGGTGGCTCCGGATGGTCCATCTGCTGCGAAGGGAATGTTCCCCTCCGGGGTGGCGACGATGAAGCCTTCCGCATCTGCGATCTCCGCGAGTCCGGATACGTAGGACTGTGAGGCGGCATTGCTATCGGACCCATGGAGGTCAAGCACAAGGGGGAGCTGCTTATGCGAAGGAGCGGAGGGCACGTGCACCTGCACGTTGAACGGCTCACCGCCGAAATCCACCACAAAGTTGGAGCTGCCGATGGGTAAGGCACGGGTGCACGCCGACGGGCCGTTGCCCGCAGGTTGCCCGGCGCTCGAGGCAGGGGCAGCGGTGGCAGCGGGCACGGTGAGCAGACTCCCGATGGAGACGGCGACGGCTACCGTCGCACTGACGAGCGCTTTGCGTGCCGCTGACCCCCGTGTGAGGGATATTTTCCGAACCGACATATGATCTCCTTTGGTCACGCGATGTATGTGAATGTCAATCAAGGCGGGCGCAGAGGTGCATGAGCTGGCTCATGACATTGAGGTCCAGCGGAAAAGACCCGACAATTTGCATGCTTGATTTTATAAATCAATCAAAACTTGCGCGCGCTAGTCCTGAAGGTACGCTCTCCTGAGCCAGCTGACAACCGTGCGTTCTTCCCAAACAGCTTGACGATGAAGTCTTCGATGGACACACAGCCAGGCGATCTTCCCGCCGCATCGCAACCTCTCAGGCGACGTTTGTTGTCGGAATGATCGTGTGTAGAGCCTGGTCTTCGTCCGTGTCCAACGATTTCGTCCGATTCCCCTGCCAGCCTCCTACGCGCCTAGTTAAAGCCGAAAAAGGGAAATTCCGCCAACCTGGGGGTTTCTCGACCTGCCCGCCTCCCCACGCGGATAGTCGCGCCCCACCTGTTGTCAAACACCCAGCGTTCGACCTTGTCTGCGCCTGCCGTTCCTACCCACGAAGAAGGCTTGGGCCGGGAGGACTGTGACAGCAGACAGGTCGTTGGCTGCGAAGACAAAAGGCGGTCAGCTCAAGGGAGGACATTTAACGGGACAGCCATGTCTCGCGCCCGGAGTTTCGCCTTGCTTTGCTCCAATGTACCGGCACCCCAAAACTCATACGCGTGAGATCGGTGCCAGTGTCGGGTCACCCGCAGTGGGCGGCCTGTTCGTAAGCCGTCTCACCGAAGCCTCGGCACGAGAAGTCATGACGCCGGCAGCTCTGCCCCAGTTGCACACTCTTCTCCCAATCGAAAAGGCCGGGTGGTCGCTAATAGGCGCTGAACCAACGACGGTCACGACAACGGAGCCAGGACCACCAGCATCTGAGGGACCGCCCCTGGCAGGCGGTCCCTCAGATCGTTCATACGGCCTGATGCTTGTCTTGTGAGGAACGGGGATTCCAGTCCTGTGCGCTGATATTCGCCGCGGTTACGTCGTCGTCATACACCCCGATTCCCGTCATCCCCGCGTGCGCCTCCGCCCCCGCGATGCGCTGTCGTGTTTAATTCCTGCCGGGCCGGGCCCCATAGGAGCCGAGCCCTGAGCCTTTGCAAGCGTCACCGGCGCGTCAAGCCCTGGCGAGCCAGCCGTCACCTCCATCGTCGCCGCTCGTGTGTCCGGTTAGGCTGGACGGCCACAAACACTTTCCGGTATGCATCGAATTCATCAAAGAGCACGGCCGCTTCAGGCGCGCAAGCCACCATCACGCCCGGTCGTGCCGCAACCCGCACGACTGGAGGGAGGTAGGGCACGTCCTGGCGACGTTGTTGGTCCTAGACGTTCCGTCTGTCGCAACCCTCTGCGCGCGGGGGACAGTGCATCGCCCGCTGCTAGCTGACCACGGCCACTACGAGGTCGACTCAGGAGCACCCGCTACGCCCGGGTGTGAGAAATTTCACGTCTTAACTTGCGCGCGCTAACTGGCGTCCGTATAGTCGGATGAGCTACGCAGATAGCGCGCGCTAGCGTGTGCGTACATCGCGCGACGCCGACGGCCTCGCCGGTAGCCATCCAAAGCAGACAAGGAAGTCAACGTGAACATGAGATACAGGCGTCTCGCGGCGGTTGTTGCCGCTGTTACAGCGCTCGCGCTCGGAGGATGTTCCTCCACAGGTGACACCGGACCAGATGCAAATAAATCCGCGATTAAGACGCTTCGGTTGCCACTCTCAACCGCGCCCGGGAACTTCCAGATCGGGAACTGGCCAGGCGGCGAGGCCTACATGTTCCTCTCGGTGTACGACACCCTTGTCGGTCGCGGCCTCGACGGAAGCGTCGTCCCTGCGGTTGCAGAGTCGTGGAAATACTCGGAGGACCAGAAGACACTGACGTTCAAGATTCGTGAGGGTATGACCTTCACAGACGGGGAGCCCGTCGACGCCAATGCGGTTGTGGCCTCGCTCGAGGTGGCCAGAACAGGCCCCGCCTCGGCCAGTTCCCTTACAAAGATCGCCGGTGTGGAAGCTCCGGATGAGTCAACTGTGGTCCTGGACCTGTCTGAACCGGATGCGGCGCTACTTCCCATCCTGAGCAGCAATATCGGGGGCATCGGTTCTCCGAAGGTACTCACCGATGAGAGCTCGAAGCTAAAGCCCGTCGGATCCGGACCCTACGTCATCGATGACGCTGCAACCACAGTTGGCGCTGTCTACACCCTGAAACGCAACCCTGGCTACTGGAACTCCAAGGCATACCCTTACGACACCGTTGAGTTCCGTGTGATCGAAGACCCGGTTGCACAGCAGAACGCGATGCAGGCCGGCCAGCTGGATTTCGTCAACATCTCCGCTGACCAGAGGAGCCAGTTTCCTGAGGACAAGTTCACCGTTGGAGAAGGCACACCATCGGGTATCGCCGCGCTGTGGTTGATCGACCGAAACGGGGACATCATTCCCGCACTGAAAGACAAGCGCGTCCGCCAGGCAATTAACATGGCGTTCGATCGATCACTGATCGCGAAGTCTCTCGGTGAAGGCGGCACCTACCCCTCCAATCAGTTGGTGAGTCCACGCGGCAAGGTCTTCAGTGAAGATCTTTTGAAGGTCAATGACTACGATCCCAAACAAGCCAAAGCGCTTCTGGCCGAAGCCGGCTACGCCGACGGGTTTGAGATGAAAATGCCCAGCACTGCCCTGACGACGACCTACGAGTCAGCGATCGCGCAGGCGCTCGGTGATATTGGCATCACAGTGACGTGGGAACCCATCCAGTTCCAGGATCTGTTCCCCAAGATTTTTGCGGGTAACTACGGTGCGTACTTCTTCTACAACGGCCTCACAAGCAATGATGCCCAGGACTTGGCGGGAAGCCTGGTCGGAATCTTCAACCCCTCCAACAACACGTCTCCCGAGTTGACCGAGCTTATGAAGGCTGCGAACAGCGCACCTATTGAGAAACAGGCCGATGCATTCCGAGCGGTCAACGAGTACCTGGTAGAGGATGGCTGGGCTGCACCGATCGGCTACACCTCGGGGTTCTACGCCACGACGAAGGATGTCAAGTACACCCCGCCCTTGGTAAATGGACAGACTGTCCTGCCCTTCGCCCCGGCAGGTTCATAGAAACATCAGTTAGGTGGCGTGGAGCGTCGCTCCACGCCACCCTTCATAGGAGCGAATGAATGTTCTCTTTCATGATTCGGCGATTAGGGCATGGCGTGGTCTTGATCCTCATCGTTACTGCAATCACGTTCTTTCTTACGTACGGCGCGGGTATCCCTGTAGCCACCAACATCCTCGGTAAGAACGCAACACCTGAAGCAATCGCCAAGTTGGAAGCCCAGCTGGGCCTTGACCTTCCAATGGGTCAGCAGTACCTCAACTGGCTTATCAATGCGGTGCAGGGGGATTTGGGCCGGTCGTATTTCTCGAATGAACCCGTGGTGGATGCCATGGCAACGCGGCTGCCGGTCACGCTGTCCATAGTCTTCGTCGCTGCCGCCCTCATGCTGATCCTCAGCACAATCCTCGGGGTGGCCTCGGCCGCACGTCCGGGCATCCTTGACAACATCCTGCAATTCATCTCGGTAATTACCTTCATTTTCCCGACATTGATCCTCGGTCTCGGAATGGTATTTCTCTTCGCGGTCTCCTTGAAATGGGTTCCAGCAGTCGGCTATACGGACCTGAGTGATTCGCCAACGCGTTGGTTCGCGGGAGTCATTCTGCCCGCCATCGTCCTGGCAATCGGCGGGATTGCAGCCCTCGCCGCCCAAATCCGCGGTTCGATGATCGACGAGCTTGAAAAGGACTACATCAGGACGTTGCGCAGTAGAGGAGTACCCGAACGCTCACTGTTGTTGAAGCACGCACTGCGAAACGCTGCCAGCCCAGCCTTCACCACCTTCTCCCTTCAATTCATCGGCATGTTTGGAGCAGCTCTCTTCGCCGAGAAAATTTTCGCTCTGCCGGGGTATGGAACATATGGCTACCAAGCGACCGTCACCGGAGACCTTCCTGCGCTCCTTGGCGCATCCCTCTTCGGAATCCTTATCGTCGTTGTTGTCAACCTCCTGGTCGATCTTGCCAACGGCTGGCTCAACCCCAAAGCGAGGCTCACATGACAGTCCCCGAACGCCAGGCAACCCTCGATGCAAATCACGTTGAAGAACGTCGCAAAGGATCGTTTGCCCGTATGCTCAGAAACCCACTTGGCCTAGGGGCACTTGTCCTTCTGACCGCTGTGGTCATGCTCGGGTTACTGGAACCTGTGCTGAGCGCGCACGACCCAAATTTCAGTTCCCTGACGGCGGTCAACACACCGCCTTTCTCCCCGGACTACTTACTCGGTGCTGACCAGTACGGACGCGACATCTGGTCACGCAGTCTGGTCGCAATCAACGTCTCCGTCATTTCAGGGCTGCTCGGGGCAGGTGTGGCAGTATCCATCGGTACGGTGTTCGGGCTCATTTCCGGCTATGTAGCCAAACGCACAGACGCAGCCTTGTCCTGGCTGTTCAACCTGGTCATGACCTTCCCGGCACTGATCCTTGTCATGATTCTCTACCCCATCACCGGCGGCGACTACAAGATCATGATGGGCGTCTTCGGGATCTTCATCTCGGCTGGCATTTTCCGTCTGGTCCGCAATCTCGTCCTCGGCGTGCGGAACGAACTATACGTGGACGCCGCGCGCGTAGCGGGGCTCTCCAACGTCCGCATCCTTTCCCGTCACGTTCTCTACGCCGTTCGAGGCCCCATCATCATCGCCTCCGCGTTTCTCGCCGTCGCCTCCATTGGCATCCAGGCAGGCCTGGCATTCCTTGGGCTAGGGTCCAGCCAGCTACCGAGCTTCGGCTTGATGGCGGGAGCTGCGTTCTTGAACATTTACCAGCATCCAATTCAGATGCTCTGGCCCTCCCTCTTCCTGGCCGTCATGACCGGCGCTTTAGTGATGCTCGCCAACGCCTACCGGGACTCCCTCGCAGCTCCAAACGCCGTACCCAAGAAGCCGCGCACGCACACAGTAGTGCCGCCAATAGAAGAGACTGGTGCCACTGATAGCGCTGCAAGCATTGATGGCAACCAGGATCAAGCCAGAAGCAAAGGCAACCTGCTGACGGTTCGAAATCTTCGAGTCGAGTATCCGCAGGCCGATGGCACCTACAGGAGTGTCGTCAAAGGAGTGTCGTTGGACGTCAACCTGGGTGAAGTCGTGGGTGTCGTCGGAGAATCCGGGTCAGGAAAGACCCAGACAGCCTTCTCCATTCTCGGCCTATTGCCCCGCCAAGCCCGGGTCAGCGCCGATTTACTCGAAATTGCAGGCGAACCGATTTCCGCGCAGGATGACCGCACACTACGGCGCATGCGGGGCAGTGCCCTTGCATACATTCCCCAGGAGCCTATGTCGAACCTGGATCCGTCCTTCACCGTCGGTAGCCAACTCATAGAACCCCTGACAGCTGGTATGTCGAAGAAAGAAGCGCGGGCCACCATTCTGGCCCTGCTGGCTCGGGTCGGCATTCCCGATCCTCTACGAACCTTCAAGTCCTACCCTCATCAGATATCCGGTGGCATGGCCCAACGCGTCCTTATCGCCGGGGCTGTTTCATCGCGGCCAAAGCTGCTCATCGCTGACGAACCCACCACTGCCCTGGACGTGACGGTGCAAGCTGAGATCCTTGACCTTCTGCGTGATCTCCAAGGCGAGTTCGGCATGGGAGTCCTCTTGGTAACGCACAACTTCGGGGTTGTCGCCGATCTCTGCAATCGAGTGGTTGTTATGAAGGACGGGGAAATGGTGGAGTCGGGCGACGTGAGATCTATCTTCCACGCGCCGTCCAAGGAATATACCCAACAACTCATCGCCGCGATTCTGGATGAGAACACGACCCGCTCTGACCCGCCCGCAGCGGCGCCGTCTGCACTGAACAAGGAGCATGCTCGATGAGCAACCCACTGCTAAAAGTCTCCGACCTCCGTCTCCGATACCCTGGCACCGGGTTCCGCACAGCGTCACCGGAGGTGCTCCGCGGCGTTTCCATCGAAATCACCCCCGGTGAGACGCTCGGCGTCGTAGGGGAATCCGGCTCGGGAAAAACCACCCTTGGGAGGGCGGTATTGGGTCTCGCTAGACCGACCGGCGGAACGATTAAGTTTGACGGGCGCGACATCACCCACATGAACCCCCGCGAACGGCGACCCCTCGCCCGCGACATTCAGGTGATTTTTCAGGATCCGTACACGTCCCTGAACCCCTCCCTTCAGATTGCTGACATCCTCACTGAGCCGCTCATCGCCCAAGGAACGTCCTCACAGGCGGCTCGCAACTCCGTGCGGCAACTGCTGGACTCGGTCGGACTGCCGGCTAACGCCGCCCAACGCTACCCGAAAGAGTTCAGCGGCGGGCAACGGCAAAGAATTGCTATTGCCCGAGCTGTGGCTCTTAAACCACGCCTTATCGTGTGTGATGAACCCGTTTCGGCTTTGGATCTGACCACCCAGTCACGAGTGCTCGATCTACTCATCGACTTGCAACGCCAAACCGGCGTCGCCTACCTGTTCATTACGCACGACCTGTCAGTGGTACGGCATATCAGCCACCGCGTCACGGTGATGTATCAAGGCGAATTGGTCGAGACCGGTCAAACCCCAGAAGTCACCACCAACCCGCAGCACGAATATACACGGAGCCTGTTGCTCGCCTCGCCGACAGCTGACCCCGACCGCCAAGCTGAGCGACGTGCTGCACGACGCCTCCTTCGTTTGGCGAACTCCTAGTCAATAATTCATATGTAGGTTGGGGCGCCAAGGGCAGTGGGGAGCGGCCCGCATGGTGGTTGCGAGGGCCGCTTGAAGGGGTGGCGCCCGGTGTTGGCTGCTGGCGAGTCTTTAGCGACTGCAATGGTCAGACTGAAATGCGCTGGATGGGTGTCGCATGACGATTGTGCGAGCAGGAGCGTGGCGGTGTCTAAGTTCGAAGCATCGGCAATGGTTCAGGTTCACCAATGCCGGGCACAGGTGCGCCCAGAGAGGAGCGGGCTACTCCAGCCTGGCGTGGCGCAGGTTCTTGGCGTGCGGTCTTCCCACCAACCCCGCATCGCCGGCGGGTCGCTGCTGTGGCAATTGTTGCATCGAGGCGAAAGGCCATGCTCGTTCTGCCGGCCGCGCTTCACCGGTGTGGACACAAAGGCAAAAGACCTCATCGCAATGAATCGATACAAAGTTACTTGCGCGTGCTAGCTCTGCGGGTGTACGCTCTCGTAAGCCAGCTCACAGTTGTGCATCCTTATTAGTAGACATTGACGATGGAGTCTTCGATGGCAATACGCCCAGGCGATCTTCCCGCCGCCCCTCAGCCTCTGCCGACCGCGCCGGGGGCGCTGGCGGAGGTTATGCAGAACGCACCGCAACCTCCGGCTGAACAGAAAGCCAGCACCTCGTACATCTGGTTCCAAGTACTGGGTCAATTCGGTGTATTCGTAGCATTCATCACGCCTCTGGCGATTTCATTGGCCATTCGTTTGGCGGAGCTGGCGCCGGGCCGTGACGAGTATCTGGGATACATCACCGGCGCTGGATCCTTGGTAGTGATGGTCACAGCTCCGCTTCTGGGTGTGCTCAGCGACCGAACGCGCTCACGAATTGGACGTCGTCGTCCGTTCATGATCGGCGGCATGCTGGTGGGCATCCTTTCACTCTTCGTTATGGCGATGGCACCAAGCGCGCTGGTTCTCGGCATCGGCTGGGTCCTCGCGCAGCTCGGCTGGGGTCAAGTCCTTCAGGCCCTGCTGACATCCATGGCCGATAAGCTATCGGAAACCCAGCGAGGGAAAGTCGCCGGCCTTGCAGGTTTCGCCACCCAGGTGGCGCCCGTTGTAGGTGTTGTAATCGCTGGCAGCTTCGCTGCTGATGCGCTTCTGCTCTTCCTGCTGCCCGGTTTGGTCGGCGTGATCTTTGTGACCCTCTTTGTGTTGTTCACGAAGGAAAACGACACCCGAAACGCCCGGTTCGACGAGAAACTGTCCCTGGGTACGCTGTTCAGCAAGTACCTGTACAACCCCCGCTCGTACCCGGACTTCTCATGGGTATGGCTTGGCCGGTTCCTCTTCTACTTCGGTCTTACCTTGAACACCACGTTCACGGCGTTCTTCTTCGCTGAGCGTCTCGGCGTCAGTGTTGCCGATTCCGCACCCATCATCGCCACCATCAGCCTGATCGGGATTGTTGCTACAACCGCCGGTGCCATTGGAGGCGGATTCCTCTCAGACAAGCTGCGTCGCCGGCGCGTCTTCGTCCTTTACTCAGGTGTTCTTTTCACACTGGGCACGGTTGTCATGGCCGTTGCCTCCGACTTCACTCTGCTGGTGACTGGTTCGATGATCGTGTCTGCGGGAATCGGCATGTTCTCGGCAATCGACCAAGCCCTCATCCTGGATGTTCTGCCGGAGAAGGACACCAACGCCGGACGATTCATGGGCATCATCGGCTTCGCAGTGTCGATCCCGCAGGCAGTTGCACCCTTTATTGCACCGGCATTCCTCGCAATCGGAGTCGTAGCGGGTGGCGAAAAGAACTACACCCTGCTCTACCTCATCGCCGGCGTCTTCACCCTCATAGGCGGCATGGTGGCCATGCGCGTCCGCTCAGTCCGCTAACCCAACCAGCCAGCCAATACCCAGCGTTACAAGGAGTTCCACAATGACCGCCGACTGGTCCGCATCTTTCATCACCCCCAAGCATTCAACAGGCGAACCCGGAGAGCCCGCTTCGTATCTTCGTCGTGAATTCGAAGTACCCGAACTGCCGGTCAAAGCAACGCTCCACAGTACAGCTGTAGGCCTGATCGAAGCGCACGTCAACGGGAACGTTGTGGGAGATGAGGTCTTGACGCCCGGCTGGACTTCTTATCGCCATCGACTCGTTGTCAGCAGCCACGACGTCACGTCGCTGATCACCCCGGGAGTCAATGCGCTGGGCGCAATTATGGGGGAGGGGTGGGCGCTGGGACGCCTCGGCTGGGAGGAAAAACGCAACCACTATTCGGAGCGGCCAGCCGCCTGGTTGCAGCTTGATGTGGAGTACGCCGACGGCCGGACAGAACGGATCACTACAGATGGTTCGTTCCGGGCCGGAACCGGTGCTGTGCTCGCGAACAGCATTTACGACGGCGAAACTTACGATGCGCGTCTGGAACCCTTCGGGTGGGACAAGCCTGGGTTCGACGATTCGCAGTGGGCCGCTGTTGAAATCTTCGACTGGCCGCTCGAAGCACTCGTGGAGCCCACAGCTCCGCCCATCCGGCGGATCGAAGAGCTGGCTCCCGTGGAAATCCTGACAACGGCCTCAGGGCGCACCGTGGTGGACTTCGGCCAAAACATCTCAGGTTGGGTACGGCTCGACGTCCAAGGTCCAGCCGGTACGACAGTGACGCTTAAGCACTCGGAGGTGATGATTGCCGGCGAAGCGGACTTCGAGACGATCCGGACAGCAGCGGCCACTACCCGGTACACGCTGCGCGGAGAAGGACGCGAAATCTGGGAGCCCCGCTTCACGTTCCATGGATTTCGCTACGTCGAGATCGACGGTTGGCCCGGAGTGTTGACCTCCGAGTCTCTGCGGGCCGTTGTTGTCCACTCCGACATGACCCGCATCGGGTGGCTCGAGACATCAAATCCGTTGCTGAACCAGCTGCACTCCAACGCGGTCTGGTCCATGCGGGACAACTTTGTTGGCGTCCCCACCGACTGTCCCCAGCGCGACGAACGCCTTGGCTGGACCGGTGACATCAACGCGTTCGCCCCCACTGCGGCGTTCCTCTACGACGTCCGCGGTGTCCTCGGATCCTGGTTGAGCGACCTCGCCGTTGAACAAAAGGAAAGTGGCTATGTGCCATGGGTTGTCCCTGATGTGCTCTCCACGCCATCTTCCCCGACGGCGCTGTGGAGCGATGTCGCAGTCAGCCTTCCCTGGGCGCTCTACAGGGAATATGGCGATGAACAGATCCTTGCGGACGCTTATGGTTCGATGACCGCCTTCATCCGTCAGGTTGCCGGCCTGCTGGATGACAACGGATTGTGGAGTACTGGCTTCCAGTACGGTGACTGGCTCGATCCGGACGCACCGATCGACAACCCGGCCGGTGGTAAAACCGACAGGCATCTTGTCGCTGCAGCCTACTTGTGCCGCACCACCCGGGAGATGGCTGACACCGCAGCCATCCTCGGACACGAGGCAGACGCCGTCGAATTCAATGCCCTTGCTTACCGCGTCCGCGGAGCGTTCCTGGACGAGTTCGTCAGCAAGACCGGCAGGGTTGTCAACGAGACCGCCACAGCATACGCATTGGCGATCACCTTCAATATTCTCGACGACACCCAGAAAGCGCATGCAGGTGACCGGCTGGCGGAAATCGTAGCCCGCGCCGGCTACCGCATCTCAACAGGCTTCGCCGGCACGCCGCTGGTCACCGATGCCCTCTCTGTCACAGGTCACCTCGACGAGGCTTACCTTATGCTTCTGGAAACGGGCTGCCCGTCCTTCCTGTACCCGGTGACGATGGGCGCCACCACCATTTGGGAGCGTTGGGATTCGGTACAGCCTGACGGGACCATCAACCCCTCCGGAATGACCTCCTTGAACCACTACGCCCTCGGGGCGGTTGTGGACTGGATGCACCGAACCATTGGTGGGCTGAACGCCGTCGAACCTGGCTACCGACGCATGCGAATCGCACCCCAACCGGGCAAACATCTCACTTCCGCAGACCTGAAACATGTCACCCCGCACGGGGAAGTGCGCGTGAATTGGAGCGTGAAAGAGGGCACAGCCCTGCTGGACGTGGCCATTCCGGAGGGGACCAGCGCCGAGGTGGTCCTGCCCCTGCACCCGGATGGGCTGAGAGTAGAGATTGCAGCTGGTGAGCATCAATGGAGTTATGCGGCTGAAATTGCCTCGGCCCGGACCACCTTTGACCTGGACTCAACCATTCGCGAGGTTGCCGAGGATCCGGCCGCATGGCGGCTGTTCAGCAACACCTTCGCTAGCCATTACCCCGGTGTTCCTCTGGACGGCAAGGACCCGGAAGCCGCTGCCATGTCCATCCGCACGCTGCTCGAATACATCCCCGGTGCCTCGGACCAGTTCCGCTCTGACCTTTCAGAGTCACTGGCAGCTGCATCGAACGGAGACAACTGATGACCCTCCACGACGATGCAGCCGGCGCCACCAAACAAGAACGAACAGAGGACCCATTGCCTGTACTGCCCTTCCGTGAATCCACACTGCCAGTGGAGGTCCGCGTCAAAGACCTCCTTGGCCGGCTCACTCTTGAGGAAAAAGCCGGTCAGCTGACACAGTATTTCTACACCGGGGACGGGGAGCCGATTCCGGACGATTTTGACATCGAGTCCCTTCCCCCTGAGCACCGTGTCCACATCAAGCTGCCGCAACTGATTGAGGAGGCCGTAAGCGCAGGAAAGGCCGGTTCCCTTCTCTTTATCCGGAACCCGGAACTCGCGAACCGCCTGCAGCGCCGCGCTGTAGAGGACAGCCGGTTTGGCATTCCGCTCCTCTTTGGGTTCGACGTCGTGCATGGGTGGCGGACCATTTTCCCCGTGCCAATCGCCATGGCTGCTACTTGGTCCGAAAATGTGATCGAAGCGGCGCAGACAGTGGCAGCACGGGAGGCCCGTGCCGCGGGCGTGCACTGGACTTTCGCCCCCAATGTCGACATTGCCCGGGACCCTCGCTGGGGACGCATCGTCGAAGGAGCAGGCGAAGACCCTGTCCTTGGTGCCGCCGTAGCCGGCGCTAACGTGCGCGGCTTCCAAGGTGACCTCGGCCCCGAGCGGATTCTCGCCGGGGTGAAGCACTTTGCAGGCTACGGGGCGGCCCGCGGGGGCAGGGATTACGACGACGTCGACATCTCCGACGCTGAACTTTGGAACGTGCACATCCCGGCGTTCCGCGCCGCTATCCACGCCGGGACGTCGAACGTGATGAGCGCCTACATGGACTTCAACGGGGTTCCAGTCTCTGGAAACCGCCAACTGCTCACCACCATCCTTCGGGACCAGCTCGGCTTCGATGGCTTTGTGGTTTCTGACGCAAACGCCGTGCGGTCTTTGGAGACGCAGCACTTCGCCAAGGATCAGGCAGATGCCGCCGTGCGAGCGGTGACGGCGGGCCTGGATATGGAAATGGCCATGATGGAACCCGCGTACACACGGCTTCCGGAAGCAGTCCAAAACGGTACCCTCAGTGAGAACGTGCTGGATGCCGCCGTCGAACGCGTCCTCACTGCCAAGTTCCGGCTGGGCTTATTCGAGAACCCCTACACTGAGGAATCTGCCACAGAGGCGGTCCTCGCTGCGCCAGAGCACCGCGAACTGGCCCTGACCGTTGCTGAGCAGTCCATGGTGCTGCTCAAGAACGATGCGGATGCGCTTCCCCTGGATGGCGAATCCCTTCGCAAAATTGCTGTCATCGGCCAACTGGCCCAGGCCTCACGGGACGCTCTTGGACCTTGGGTCTTTGACCATGACGTGACGGAGACCGTGACCATTGTGGACGGTCTCCGCTCGGCGCTGGAGGGGTCCGCAGAAGTGCTGCACGAACCCGGAGCGGGTATTCCTGAGCGTTTTTACCCCACGCCTTTCGATCAGTTGGACACCTCCATCGAGCGGACACCGGATGATTACGACGACGACGCCGCGATCGATCACGCCGTGGAGCTCGCCTCCAGTGCCGACGTCGCAATCGTGGTTGTTGGCCAGCGGCAGAACCAGATTGGCGAACGGGCGTCCACAAGTACGCTGGATTTGCCGGGTCGCCAGCTTGAACAACTGCAGCGCATCCACGACACGGGCACCCCTGTGATCCTCATTGTCATGTCTGGCCGGCCGCTGGACTTGCGATGGGCGGATGAGCATATCCCTGCCATCGTTCAGACGTGGTATCCCGGTACCCGGGGCGGGGACGCGGTGGCCCGTACGCTGCTTGGCGCTGTCAGTCCGGCAGGGCGGTTGCCCTTTACGTGGCCCCAACACGTAGGTCAGGTGCCGCTTATCTACTCCCATCACCGGACCTTCGAACCGGAGCATCAGCAGTCCCGCTACTTCGAAGGATCCAATGCGCCGTTGTATCCCTTCGGCCACGGCCTGTCCTATGCCAGCTTCAAGTACGGCAATCTCTCAACCGGGCAGGCGGCAATCGCCCGAGGCGATGTTGTTACCGTCAACTGCGACGTGACCAACGTGTCGGACCGGGACGCCGATGAAGTGGTCCAGCTGTACATCCACCAACGCTACGGGACCTCCTCCCGACCCGTCCGGGAACTCAAGTCCTTCCAGCGGATCTCGCTTAAGGCAGGCGAAACCCGCACCGTGGAGTTTGAGCTGGGACCGGACCAACTCCGGTACTGGAGTGCAGCCACCCGCGACTACGTTCAAGACGCTACAACGATCGATATCTGGGTCGGCGGAGATTCCGAGGCTGACCTGGCGGCAGTACTGGAAATCACGTAAGCCGTTGCTTCGACCTGCGGAAGGTCCGGGACCGACAGAGCCCCGGACCTTCTTTTCCGTGCCCTGTTCCTGTTGTTGGTCGCGGCAGGGCCAATTGTTAAGGGAACGGATAAAAACCGAGATCCTCGATTAACCCTCTGCTGCGAAACAGCCCGAGCTGGTGCAGACAGTTTGCTGCGGTGTTGCCGTTTCGGCTTGATCGTGGGGTTGCCGTAGTAACTGTCGTCAGCGCTTCGGCCTCGCCAAAAGACATCATTGCTGCCTCGCTTCGGCCAAGTCATTGAAGCGTTGTCCGGTGCGCTCCACGACAGAAGGGGGTACTAGCTCGCGCAAGGTACGATTTTTGGATGAGCACGGAGAATAAAGGCCGTAGAGTTACCGCAGCGGATGTCGCGAAGTCTTTGGGTATTTCCAGGGCTACCGTGGGTTTCGTCCTGAATAAAACGCGAGGCCAGACCATTTCGGAGGCAACCCGTAAGCGGGTCATTAACGAAGCTGCGAGGCTCGGGTATCGTCCGCACACGGCCGCTCAAGCTTTGGCCCGGGGTCGAAGCCGCATCATCTTGTTGGTCCTTCCCGATTGGCCTCTCGAATACAGCATGCGCCGTCACATCGCCGAGGCCTCCGGTTTTCTGGAAGAGGCCGGGTACTCTTTGGTCACCTACACAATTCACGAAACATCCAGGCCGCTGTGGGAGTCCCTTGATCCGGACGTCGTTATTGGGCTTCTCCCGTTCTCGGAGGAGGAAGTGGAATCGATACGGGCGAGTGGTATCACCAACATTGTCCCGGTTCCGGATGCGCATACGCCCGCCTGGCAGACAGGGCCGAGTATTGTCGCGGGGCCGGAACTGCAGGTGGAGCACCTCGTTGAACGCGGCCACCGCAAAATAGCTTTCGCGGCGCCCGGAGACAACCGTCTGCGCTCCTTTGGTGAGGCCCGTCGCAATATCGTCACCAACAAGGCGCTGGAGCTTGGTCTTGGTGAAGTGGATTGCCGTCAGATCGACCGCCAGGACGATTCGCCCCAGGTTGCCGTCCGAGAGTGGGTGAATGCGGGTGTGACCGGGGTGGTTGCCTTCAATGACGAGATCGCGGCAGTTGTTACCAGTGCCGCATTGCGCCAAGGCCTGGCGGTCCCCGGTGACCTTGCTGTCATCGGGCATGACGATGACCCGTGGGGCGAGATTCTTGTGCCCGCACTCTCGACTATCCGTATGGACGTCGAAGGACTGGGCCGGCTGTTGGCACTGACAGCACTGAACGCCGTGGACGGCAGGGACGTGCCCCAAGGGGAGCCCAATGCGGTGGCCACTCTCGTCCGACGGGCGTCGACCTAAAACACCGCCTGGCCTTTGTGCGGCCCGTGTGGAGCCGATCGCAGGGCTCGCGATCTGAACTTCTGATTGTGCCGGCATATCGGCGGCGGCACCTACTTGCGCGTGCTAGTCTTTTCAGCACACACCAAGAAGCACCTCTTACCGCCTCGACGATGGAGTCTCATGCCCACCGAAGCTATCAACCTCATTGACTGGGAATTCGCCAATACCAGTGCTGGCTCCTGGACTTCAGTCAGGCTCCCGCACGATGCCATGATCCACGAGACCCGCACACCTGACGCGCCCGGAGGTGCGGATGTGGCCTACTTCCCCGGTGGCTTCTACACATATCGGACCACGTGGAGTGCTCCGAAGGATCCGGCTGCTTGTGCGGCACTGCGCTTTGAGGGTGTCCAGGGCGACGCCACGGTTACCGTCAATGGCAAAGCAGTGGGTTCCATACGCGGCGGGTACACCGAATTCGAGTTCGCAGTGCAGGACCAGGTCCTTTGGGGTGCTGCCAATGAAATCGTCGTCACCGTAGATAATTCACTTCAGCCGGGAAGCAGATGGTACCCGGGCTCAGGGCTATATCGCGGAGTTTCCGTTATTCTGCGACCTGCCCTCCATTTCGCCAATGACGGTCTACGGGTGCGCACGCTGGCCCTCACGGCCAAAGCCGCAACGCTCGAAGTGCAATATGACCTGAACACACCCCACGACGCTGCAGGCATCTATGTGGAATTGTTCGACGGCGGCACTCTGGTCGCCGCCGCGAAGGCAAATGGAGCGGCGGGAACACTAGATTTGCACGTCCCGAACCCCAAACCCTGGAGCGCAGAAACACCGCACCGCTATGAACTCGTGGCAAAGGTTTATGCAGCTGAAGGGCTGATTGATGAACGACGCGAGAAGGTGGGGCTCAGGACGATCACGGTTGATGCCCAGCGGGGCCTGCGAATCAGCGGAGTCAGCACTTTGCTTAGGGGTGCGTGCATTCACCATGACAATGGAATTCTGGGCGCCGCTACGCACCGGGCAGCAGAATACCGGCGCATCCGGTTATTGAAGCAGGCGGGCTTCAACGCTATCCGCAGTGCCCATAACCCGATGTCACGGCACCTCCTGGATGCCTGCGACGAATTGGGCATGTACGTCCTGGATGAACTCGCCGACTACTGGTTCGCTTCCAAAACCCGGTACGACTCGGCAAGCAGGTTCCGGGACACCTGGTCCGAGGACGCGGACCGCATGGTGGAAAAAGACCGCAACCGCCCGTCGGTCATCATGTATGCCGCCGGAAACGAGATCCCGGAAACTGCAACGCCTGAAGGGGTCACTGTGGCCCGGGAGATCACGGAATACCTGCATCGTTTGGACCCGGACCGGCCGGTCACCCTTGCAACGAACCTCTTCCTGAACGCGATGGTGGTCTTCAAGCAGTCCCCTTACAAAGAAACTCCTGAGGCTGAGGGCGAGACATCGCTGGCCGGAAGTACCGAAGCGAATGTTTGGATCAACCAGATCGGACGCATGATGGACCTCGTTTCGAGGCTCCCACAGGCGGACAAGGCATCCAAGGATGGGTTCGCTGCAGTTGATGTCGCGGGTTACAACTACGGCCTGGCCCGGTACAAGCGGGACCTGCGCGTCTACCCGCAGCGGGTGATTCTCGGCTCGGAAACGTTGCCCGGGGACGTTGCCCGCTCCTGGCACTTGGTGGAGGAAAACACCGCGGTCATAGGGGACTTTGTGTGGGCAGGCTGGGAGTACCTGGGCGAAGCCGGAGTCGCGGTTTGGGTTCCTGGGAAACGAGCGGGCTTTTCCAAGCCCTATCCCCACATCCTGGCGGGCCCTGGCATGTTCGATCTCATAGGCCAGCCGGACATCACCCTGCGCCTGGCGCAGGCTGCTTGGGGTGTCCTGGACGCCCCGGCGATCGGTGTGCGACCCCTGGACCGCAGCGGAGTGCCCATGGTGCGGTCGGCATGGCGCGTAACAAACGCCGTCGAAAGCTGGTCGTGGCGCGGGTGCGAGGGACGCAAGGCAGAGATCGAGGTCTATTCAGCCGATGACCATATAGAGCTATTCCTCAACGGCCGCCGGATCGGGCGCCGCAGAGCCGGCCGAAGCCGGGGTTACGTCGCCAGGTTCACAGTGCCATACGAGCCGGGGTCGCTCACCGCTGTGAGCTACCGAGGCGGCAATGAAGTTTCCAGGACCACCCTTCAAAGCGCCGAAGGCCGGTTGGGCCTGCGTCTCACCGCTGGTAGCGCGGACGTCGCAGCGGACGGAGCTGACCTGGTTTTCGCGGAACTGGCCGTCGTCGGCGCCAACGGTCAGGTGGAGATGCTCGGCGACGAGGAAGTGCGACTGACTGTCACCGGTCCGGGTGAACTTATCGGTTTCGGGACCGGAGCACCGGCGCCAACTGAAGCATTTACAGGCACCACAACCACCACGTATCGCGGCCGCGCGCTCGCCATCGTGCGCCCCACCGGGGCAGCTGGAGCCATCACCATCACCGCACACGCACAGAATGCCGGCTCAGCCGAGCTGGTTGTCCAGGCAGTCGTTTCAACAGCTACGCCTGCCCTTTTGGAGCCGTCGCTCCGCTAAACCCCAACCACGCATGTAACGAACGGCCGGGCATTCCGGTGGAAAATCGAAGGAGAACACATGAACCGCTATGAAGGACGTCGAGTACTCGTTACCGGTGGAGGGTCGGGGATCGGGCAGGCCACAGTTCTGCGCCTGCTTTCCGAGGGAGGGACCGTGGTTGCTGCCGACATCTCGGAAGCAGGCTTGGAGGACACCACGACGGCGGCTGTTCACCTTGGCGGGCAGCTCACAACGGTGGTCATGGATGTCGGCAACGAAGCGTCCGTGAATCACGGCGTACGTCAGAGCACGGAGGTTCTGGGTGGGCTGGATGTCTTAGTAAACGCTGCAGGGATTCTGCGCTCTTCGCACACAGAGGCGACATCGCTCGAACAATTCGAACAAGTCATCCGGGTGAATTTGACAGGGACTTTCTTGGTCATCAGACAAGCCGTTCCCCATCTCAGGGCCGGCCGCGCAGCCGCCGTGGTGAACTTCTCATCCACATCGGCAACGTTCGCCCACCCTTACATGAGCGCATATGCAGCGAGTAAAGGTGGCATCCAATCGATGACCCATGCACTCGCGTCTGAATATTCAAAAGACGGTATTCGCTTCAATTCCGTGCAGCCCGGCTCCATCTCGTCGGGGATGACGGACGGGTCGGGGCAGAGCAAGCAGAATCAGGGTCCCGGCCTCCCCGACGATATGGACTACAGTTTGGCCAGCAAGCTGGTCCCAGCGCTCGGAGAAGGATTCGCCGGACCAGAAGCTGTTGCCAGTGTTGTCGCCATGTTGGCCAGCGATGACGGTAAATTCATCACCGGCACCGAAGTTCGCATCGACGGCGGGACCCACTTCTGACGCGTGGTCTGTCCGGGAATTCGGGTACTCACCTCTATGACGTACCTTCCACCCCGGGGCCGGTCAGGGGCACCTCTGGATCCCCGGACCGGTCTCACGCTGCAGGTCATCGACAAGCTGCCACATTTTCGGCGTAGCGGCTGAGTAGGAGATGGCTCGCGCCGCACGTTGGCTATTTGGACCAACGGGCCAGGCGTGAGTGAAAAATTCCCTGGTCCCGCACGCGTCCAGGGGCGGCGTCACGCCCATTACCGCTGAAATCCAATAGTCCCATCAACAAGGACTCTGATCATGAATCGACCCTTTAGTCTGCGCCCATCGTCGAAGCAGCGAACCGTTTCCGCCGAAGAACCCGGTGTCGCCGAACGAGTGATGAATGCGTTTGAGTCCATCCTCGTAAAGGCGGGCGAGCGGGCTGCCACTCTGGAAGCTGTGGCAAAGCTCGCTGGCGTATCGAAGGGGGGCTTGCTCCACTATTACCCAAACAGGGAAGATTTGGTTTCTGCACAGCTTGAGCGCTTTGATGAATTGGTGCTGGAAGACATCCGCGCCATGAAGGCAGCCGCCGGAGGGGCGGTCATGCACTTTCTCCAAACTTCTCTTTGGAGCAATTCGCCCTTGGACAAAGCGTTTGTGGCCGTGAATCGCCTTGCGCCCATAGCACCCGCTGAGACGCAGCGCAGGCTGGCCGACGTCCAAAAGCAGTGGCTAGAGGTCCTGGAAGCAGAAGTCGGCCCAGACCTTGCCCTAGCGATCCGTTATATAGGAGTCGGCTTGTTTTTCAACGCCGTGTTCCACCATGGCGAACCAGGCAACCGGCATCGCCGGGAAACCGATGTGGCCGACTTGGTAAGTCTTTTGCGAAATGTGCGAGGGTTCTAATCCTGGGTGCAGGTGCGCGTCCTTCACACGCCCCGAAGGTCCTGCTAACGGCGTGGTGCTGCATGCGAGCCGCTGGTATCACCGGGACACACGCGCGGCTGGGGAATGAGCAAGGCAGCCTTACGACGCCAAAGTCCTCGCGGTCTGGAAGTCGACGGCCAAAATTGCCCGGGACAGGGTGACGGCGCGGTCCGCTAGCGTTTCAAGCTCGGCGTCGGTGCAATCGGCGGGGGCCCAGCGCGTGGCGCCCTCCAGGAGCGTGATCACCACCCGCACGTGCTCCGCCGGATTAGGACAGCCCATGTCGCGGGCAGCTGCCTCGTACATCCGTTCGTGTAGCGTCACCCAATCGTCCACCTGTGCTCGGAGATCCTGGGGCAGGACTTCTGCCATCCTGTCGGTGGCTACGAGCAAATCCCACAGGTTGCTTTCCGGGAGCCGCACCTGTCGCGTGAAGTGAAGCCTCACCATGGCGTCCCAGAACTCGTCCGCATTTGTGGCCGGCGCTACCGCCTCAAGCAGGGCGACGCCGAAGCGGTGGAAATGCCAGCGGAGCGATTCGGCAACGATTTCGTCCCGGCCGTCGGGGAAGTGGGAGTAGAGGCTGGGTGGCTTGATGTTGACCGAATTTGCGATGGTCCGCATCGAGACAGAGTTGAAGCCGTTGGCAATGGCGAGCTGAAGGAACGCCTCAAGAATGTTCTGCCTGGCGGCTTTCTGGCCCGCCCAGTTCCACTCCTCGAGTCTAGTCTGGAGGGCTGCCTTCGCGGCTTCGTAGGACGTCATGCTCATAATCCGCCATCCTAACAGTCGTTAGGTAAATCGGGATGAGCGCTTCCCTAACGTCTGTTAGTTAGGTAGTCTGGAAGTGGCGTGGAGCACATGCACCCACCAACCCGGATGGTTTGAGCGGAAGAGCAAACAATGGTCACCGAAAACACGAGCCTGGGGGCCCCTCGGAACAACAACACCATCATCCTCGGAAGTGGTCTTTCGGGAATGGTTGCCGCGTACATCGGCGCACGTGCGCTGGAGGAAAACGCATCACAAGATGAGAACTGGACCGCCGAGCGGGTGTTCCGTCCCAAGCTGCCGAGGTGGCGGCCACGAAAGTCCAGGCCAGATGGATCTGGCCCGGCGTTGGCGTCCTGAACCGCATACTCAGAGAGAACCTCCCATGTCTGCAGAAGTACTGTCACCGTGGCCGAATGAAACCCCACGTGAAACCAACCGCGTCCGCGAGCTCTTCCTCATGCAACCCCAAACCGACCTCAGCGGCATCCGTCCCATGGTGGCCCGTTCGTGGTACCGCAGCCGTGCTGCGGGCGTCGATGCCTTCGCGGACCGCGGGTTCTACGACGAAGGGCGGGTGGACGAGTACACGATCGCGGCGGCGGGACCGCACCTGCAGAAACTGGATGAAGTGGCTGCCGACTTGGGCGGCTACGTCAACATCACCGCCCCTAACGGTGTCCTGGTCAAGGCCAGCTTCCTGCGGGATGACGGATTCCCCGCTGGGTATTCCCTGCTGGAGGAGAGTTGCGGAAGCAATGGCGAAGGTTTGGCCCTGGAAGAAGGGCGCGGCATCTGGCTGGCCCCGGAAGAACACTTTCGGGAGGACATGAGGGGCAACTGGTGCTTTGCTTCCTTGGTCCGGGACCCGTTCCATAACCGTGTGCGGGCCGTGATAGGTCTGACGCTCCCGGCAAACCGGGTCAGCACGCTGGAACCATCATCGACCCTGCTCATGCTCGAAGGCGTCGCTTCCCGGATTGAGCGCGACATCGAAGTCCGCACCTCATCGAAGGAGCGGGCACTGCTCAGTGAGTACCTCAGGATCTCACGCCGAAGGGGCAACCGGGCGGTCATTGCCGTCGACGGTAAAAACGCGCTCCAGAACGCATCCGCGACTGCCACGCTGGTGGACAGCGACTTTTCGATCATTTCCGGTTATGCCAAGGCCGTTATGGCGTCCGGCCGCGACATGAACTGCGAAGTTATGCTGCAAGGGCCGGGGCGTTCCACGCTGGAAATTTCACCGGTAACGCTTTCCGCGGCCAACGTCGGAGCAATTGTGGTGGTCCGGCCGCACGCGCCCGCCAAGGAGCGGGCAAACGCCGCCGCCGGTGCTGCAATAACGCTGGAATCGGCGCCGCAAGGAACTGCGGATCGCTTATTGAAGCACGTGGACGGCACCAGCACGGAGTTTAAGCGAACCCTTAACCTGGCGCGGAAGGCTGTGGACCAGGACCGGTCCGTGGTGCTGATCGGTGAATTGGGCAGCGGGAAATTGCGGCTGGCCGATGCAATCGGGTCACTGCGGGGTGGCCGCGCGATAGTTGACGCACGCAACGGTGACCTCAGGAACCCCAACTTCAGGGACGTCCTGCACCGGGTGGCCACGGAGCTTCCAGCCACGTTGATCGTGGAGCACGCTGACGAGCTCTCACAGAATGAAGCAGTCGAGATCGCCCGGAACCTTCGCGGCCATTCCACCACCAAGCTGATCTTCACCATTACCCGCCCCACGGACGCGACCCTGCTGCTTTCCGAGGCGTTCGACGTCCTTGAAATCTCGGTGGCACCACTTCGCAACAGGAGGGAAGACATCCCACAGCTGGCGAATGCGATTGCCGGGGAGATGGGGGAGCGGCGGCTTTCCCGCAGGCTGCTCACGACGCTCACGCAAGCCGACTGGCCACGTAACATCGACCAGTTGAGGGCCGTCGTCTCCAACGCCGTGGAACGGGCAGGCGGTGCCGAAGTAACAGTGGATGACTTGCCACAGGGATTCCACCGAGTCCTGACGAAGGGTCGGCTTTCCCGCCTGGAAGACGCGGAACTCAGCGAACTGCGCACGGCGCTCCAGGAAGCAAAGGGCAATCGCAGCCTTGCCGCGGAGACCCTGCAGATCGGGCGCTCCACTCTGTACCGGCGCATGGACTACTTCCGCAGCCGCGGCTTCGACCTCTGATTCCACGCAGGCAGCAGCCGACCTCCTAAAGAGGCCGGCTGCTGCGCGCTGCCCAGGCGGCGAAAGCCGGACGGCGGGTGGCCGCTTGTGCTGCCCGGCCCTCCCCAGTCGGTGGGACACAGTGTCCCACTGTGGTGTCTCGATATGGCACGGATGGCCGCCGCGATATCGCGTTGTACTGGAAATCACCCGGCACCGGCACCCGTCCCAAGGAGTGTCCGGCAGCGACCGAGGGTACGAACACGAACAGGACGACTGACTATGACCCGCGATGCCCAGGGAACCATTCTTGTGGCCCCTCACCATTTCCCGGACCTGGACCGTGAGCACGCGCTCGCGGAGGAGTTCGGCTACACACTCAACCCCGCGGCAGACACCGATGCCTTCCGCGAAGGGCTTCCCGAAGCCGACATTGTGATGATCACGCCCTATGCCAAGCTCACTGCCGCCGACTTCCCGTTGATGAGCAGGTGCCGTGCAGTGATCCGGTACGGAATCGGCTACGACAACATCGACGTCGCCGCGGCTACCGAAGCGGGTATCCCGGTCTCGATCGTTCCGGGCACGGCCTCGGAAGAAGTCGCCTCCCATGCCTTCGCCATGGGCCTGGCGTTGGCCCGCCGCCTACCTGCCGGAAACGCCGCCATCGACAACCTTGGCTGGGCCGGAACCATCGGCTACGACACCCCTGTCCTCTCCGAGCTTGAGGTCGGCGTACTGGGCATGGGCCGCATCGGGCAGCACGTGGCCCGCATGTACTCGGCTGTTGGAGCCCGCGTCCGCGCCTACGATCCCTTTGTCACGGAGAGTTTCGTGGAGATGACCGGGCTGCAAGACATCTTGGAGAATTCCGACGTCGTCTCCCTCCACCTGCCGCTGAACAACGAAACGGCGAACCTCATCTCCACCGAAGTGCTCGTCAAAATGCGCAAAGGCACGGTGATCGTCAACGTGTCCCGCGGCGGCCTCATCGACGAAGCCGCGCTCGCGGAGGCACTAGTCTCCGGACACATCGCAGGCGCCGGCATCGACACCTTCGCCCAGGAACCACTCGGGGCCGAACACCCCCTGCGGACGGCGCCAAACGCCATCCTCACGCCACACATCGCATGGCGTTCCAACCGGTCCACGGGCGCCCTGCAGGACGGTGCCGTGGAGCGCGTACGCCTCGCGCTAACCGGCCAGCCGCTCATCGACCTCGTGAACTGAAACGACTCGTGAACTGAAACGACTCGTGAACTGAAAAGACTGGAGAAACCCGACTTGGCTACCACCAATCATTTGGAAGACCTCGCTGCGTTGCAGAACCCTGCGGAGGATCCGCATCTGCGCCGTGGGCCGCGCGGCTTCCCGCTGCTGCCTGGCGGCTACGGCCGGTCAACCTACTACACCGGCGCACCAAGCCCTTACGCCATCAAGGGCGAGGGCTACCGGGTGTGGGATGACCGCGGCCGTGAACTGATCGACGCGAACAACAACTTCACGTCCCTGATCCACGGCAATGCCCACCCGGAAATCACCGAAGCTGCAACCAAGGCCCTCACCACTGGTGCAAGCTGGGGTATCCCGAACCTCTACGAATGGGAACTCGCCGAACTCCTGCTCGGCCGTCTTCCCGAATTGGACCAGGTCCGTTTCGCAAACTCCGGCACCGAAGCCGTCATGTCCGCGATCCGCATCGCCCGTGCCAGCACTGGCCGAGAGCGCGTTATCGTCACCAAGGGCGGATACCACGGAACGTCCGAGGTTGCCCTGGTTCCCGGTGGACCGTCCTACCAGCGCGGCGTCACCCGCGGCGTGATCGACGACGTCACAGCGGTTCCGCTGAACGACGTCGAATTCCTTCGCCAAGCGGTCGAGGCCGCTCCGGACGCCTACGCTGCCATCATCCTGGACCTGCTGCCCAACCGTGCCGGCCTCCTTACCATCAACGAGGACTTCGTCCGGACTGCCCGGGAGCTGGCCACCCGTTACGGCATTGTCCTGATCATTGATGAGGTCATCAGCCTCCGCCTTGGCTACAGCGGCTTCAGCGGCGAATACGGGGTTACCCCGGACCTGCTGACCACGGGCAAGCTCATCGGCGGCGGATTCCCCGTTGGAGCTGTCTGCGGCACGGCCGAGCTGATGGCCGAAGTGGACCCGACGCTCCCTGGCAGCCTGCCTCACGGTGGCACCTTCTCCGGCAACCCAGTGAGCATGGCAGCGGGTTCCGTCGCCCTGCGCCTTTACACGGAAGATGAGGTCAAGCGCCTGAACCAGTTGGGCGACACCGCTCGCGACACGGTCAACGCCAGTGTTGCCGAAGCCGGCTGGGAGATCCGCGGCCGCGGCTCACTCCTCCGCGCGGTTCCGGCCGGTGCAGAGAAGGTGGACGAACACACCCAGCACAAGCTGTGGTGGGCCTCTTACGAGCGCGGCCTGCTGGGCTCCCCGGCCAACCTGTTGTCGCTGTCCACGCCCATGGACGAAAAGGTTGTCGCTGACATTACGGACCGCCTGGCCGACGCTGTCCTGGCAGTCGCCGCAGGGGCTCCCACCACGGAAGGCGCAAAGTAGCCATGAAGATTGTTTCCTACGAACACGAGTCCGGCGTTCGCGGCGGCGTCCTGATCGATGACACCGTCTATGACCTGGAGTTGCTGCTGCAGGGTTCCCGCCAGGCGGTGCACGGAGCCACGACGTCCGTCCGGGAGTTCCTGGAATTCTACGGTGACAGGCTTGAGGCCATTTCGGCCGAGGTCAGCGCATTGGCTGGTCAGGACCCCGAAGCCCATGTGGGTACCCGTTCCGAAATCCGTTTGACCACCCCTGTACCCAATCCTTCCAAGGTGCTGTGCATCGGACTGAACTACAAGGACCACGTTGCCGAGACCGGCCGAGCGTTCCCGGAGTACCCGGACGTTTTCGCCAAGTTCGCCTCCACCATGGTTGGACCCGAGGACGAGATCGGCGGTGCGAAGGTCAGCGATAGCCTCGACTTCGAGGGCGAGCTGGCAGTCATAATCGGGCGCAAGGCCAGCGGAGTCACCGAAGAAGAAGCGCTGAACTATGTTGCAGCACTTTCCCCGCTGAACGATGTCACCGCCCGCGACCTGCAGTACCGCGGGACCCAGTGGCTGGCAGGCAAGGCTGTGGACGGGTCAACCCCGTGGGGCCCTGCTCTGGTCACCCTGGACGAAGTGGGCGATCCCCAAAACCTGGGCCTCGCAACGCGTGTGAATGGCATCGAAGTGCAGCGCTCGAACACGAGCCACCAGATCTTCCCGATCGCGCGGATCGTCTCCTACCTCTCAAGCTTCCTCACCTTGGAACCGGGCGATGTCATTGCCACAGGGACCCCGCAGGGCATTGGTGCCAAGCGGAATCCGCCTGTCTGGCTGGAACCGGGAGACACGGTGGAAATCGAGATCGACAAGGTGGGGCTGCTCCGCAACACCGTGGGCAAGCCCCAGGTATAACCCCCTGCAAACTCTACGAAAGTAATGAAGACCATGAGTGATGTACAAACACAAGCAAGTGAGGCCAGGTACCGCATCGCCGTCGACACCGGCGGTACGTTTACCGACGTCGTGGTTGGTTCCAACAGCGGTGACATGGCGGTCGGCAAGGCGTTGACCACCTACGACCGCGTGTTCACCGGCTTCGAAGCGTCCGTACGCCGCGCAGCCGAGTCCGTTGGCTGGAGCGGTGACGAGGTCCTGCGCAACGCAGACGTTATTGTCTATGGCACCACCCACGCCACCAACGCAGTGCTCACCGGGAAGGTGGCCAAGACGGCACTGCTGACCACGGACGGTTTCGCCGACACCCTGCTGCTGCGCGAAGGCGGCCGCCGTGACGCGTTCGATTCTAAGGCTGCCTACCCGCCGCCGTACATTCCCCGCCAGCTGACCTTCGAAATCACCGAACGCATCTCTGCCGAGGGCGAAGTCCTGGTGGCACTGGACGAAGAACAGGTCCGCGAAGTCCTCGGATCCTTCAAGGAACAGGGCATCGAGGCCGTTGCGGTTTCCTTCCTGTGGTCCATCATCAACGACCTCCACGAGAAGCGCGTTGCCGAGCTGATCCAGGAAATTCTTCCCGGCGTTCCGTACACGCTCTCCAACGCGGCAAATCCCACCATCCGCGAATACCGCCGCTCCTCGGCAGCCTCGATTGACGCTTCCCTGAAGCCGTTGATGGCCGACCACCTGGGCAAGCTCCGCTCCGACCTCCAGGAATACGGCTTCGCCGGGGACCTGCTGGTGGTCACCTCAGAAGGTGCCGTCCTCGACGTCGCCGATGTCCTTGACCGTCCCGTCCTGCTTCTGAACTCCGGCCCGTCCATGGCACCGCTGGTGGGTGCGGCAGCTGCTCCAGACCACGACACCGTGGTGGTCTGCGACATGGGCGGCACCACCTTCGATGTGTCCTTGGTGGAGAACGGCGTGGTCCGTCACACCCGTGAAGCGTGGCTGGGGGAGCCGTTCGTCGGTCACCTCACCGGCCTGTCCTCCGTAGCGGTGTCGAGCATTGGCGCCGGCGGCGGGAGCATCGCCTGGATCGACGGCGGCGGGCTGCTTCGCGTGGGCCCGCAGAGTGCGCGCAGCACCCCCGGTCCGGCAGCCTACGGCCGCGGCGGCGAAGAACCAACCGTCACGGACGCTTGCGTGGCGCTCGGCTACCTCGACACAGAGGGCTTCGAAGGTGGCTTCACCCTGAACCGCGAGGCTGCCATCAAGGCCATTGACACCCGGATCGCCGGGCCGTTGAAGATGGACACCCTGCAGGCCGCCCAGGCCATCCTGGATGTCTCCGCCAACCACATGGCCACCGCCATCCGACAGTCTGCCCTCGAACAGGGCGTTGATCCCCGGGGCGCGCTCATTGTTGCCGGCGGTGGCGCAGGTGCCATGGTCGCAGCGATCATCGGCAGGCTTCTGGAAGCCGACACCGTCCTTGTCCCGGCGACCGCCGGCGTCCTGGCCGCCTACGGCGCCCACCGCGCCCCGATCGCCACAGAGTTCCTCTCCCCGCTGCACAACGACACCCGCAGTTTCGACGCCGGTTCGGCCTCCCGCGCTGTGGAGGACCTGACAGCCAAGGCTGAGGCCTTCGTGAAGCGCTTCGATGGCGTGGGCGAGGCACCCAAGGTCACCTACTTCGTGGATGCCCGATACCCCGGCCAGGCCTGGGACCTCCGCGTCTACCTCGACGCCGCCCCGGACACCACCGGCGATGCGGCAGGCATCATCGAGCGCGCCTTCCACGAAGAGCACGACCGCCGCAACGGCACCCACGACCCCGACAGCCGCGTGGAGATTATCACCTGGGGCGTCCGCGTGGAGATCCCGCGTCCGGAGAACGCCAAGTCTGAAAGCGAACTCAGCCGAACGGCGGAAATCCACCGCACCGACGACATCGTGTTTGGCGGCGAACCTTTCAGCACCCAGCGCTACCGCGGCGTGACGCTCGCCCCCCGCGACAAGATCATCGGGCCTGCCGTCATCGACCAGCCAACCACCACCATCGTCGTGCCGCCGGAGTGGGACGCCACGCTCGATGAACGATCCAACATCTACCTCACCCGTAAGGAGGCGTAACCGTGACCCGCGTATTCGACCCCGTAAAGCTCTCGGTCCTTGCCAACGCATTCGACGGCATCGTCCGCGAAATGACCAACGGCCTGCTCCGCTCCGCCCGCTCATCAGTCATCAACACCGCCCGCGACTTCTCCTGCGCCGTACTGACTGCAGACAACCAACTGCTCGCCGCGGCCGAAGGAGTCCCCGTGCACGTCTTCGGTGCCGGTCCGCTGGGCGAAGACATGGTGGAACTGCACAAGGACATCCGGGAAGGCGACGCGTTCCTGCACAACGATCCCTACATGGGTAACTCGCACGCTGCAGACCACGTGATCCTGGTGCCCATCTTCATCCAAGGACGCCACCTCTTCACCGCCGTGACGAAGGCCCACCAGGCCGACTGCGGCAACTCGCTTCCCACCACGTTCTTCGCAACAGCGCGGGATGTCTATGAGGAAGGCGCGCTGATCTTCCCCTGCGTCCGGATCCAGCGCGACTACACAGACATCGACGACATCATCCGCATGTGCAGGTCCCGCATCCGTGTGCCCGACCAGTGGTACGGCGACTACCTCGCATCCGTGGGTGCTTCCCGTATCGCCGAGCGCCGCATCCACGAGCTCGCAGAAAAGTTCGGAGTCGATGACCTGGTGGACTTTGTGGACGCCTGGTTCGACTACTCCGAGCGACTGACCGCCGGCGCAATCGAGAAGCTGCCCGAGTACGTCCTCCACGGCACCTCTGCCCACGATCCCTTCCCCGGCACCGGACCGGACGGCGTGCAGCTGCAGGCGACCCTCGAGGTGAAGCCCAAGCAGGGCAAGATTGTGATCGACCTGCGCGACAACCCGGACAACCTTCCCAACGGCTTAAACCTCACCAAGGCAACGGCCACCGGCGCCGCATTGGCCGGCATCCTTTCCGGTATTCCGGAGAACCTGCCGAGCAACGCTGGAACCTTCCGCCGGGTGGAAGTGCTGCTGCGTGACGGCTGCGCCGTCGGTGTTCCGAAGCACCCGTACTCCTGCTCCTCGGGCACCACCAACCTCGCCGACCGCGTAGTGAACATCGTCCAGGCCGCGTTCTCCCAGATCGACGACGGATACGGCACCGCCGAGGGTGCGGCCGGCCAGGCACCCGCCAAGTCGGTCATCTCCGGCACGGACGAACGCAACGGCAACGCCTATGTAAACCAGATCCTGGTAGGCGGTGTCGGCGGGCCGGCTACCCCGTTCGTCGACGGATGGCCCACCTACCAGCGTCCAGTGTGCGGCGCCCTGCTGTACCACGACAGCGTGGAAGTGGACGAGCAGCGCTACCCGATCCTGGTTCACGAACGCACCCTGGTAGCAGACACCGGCGGAGCCGGCCGCCAGCGCGGCGGACTCGCAACCCGCGTCACCATGGAACCCCGTGGGGAGAGCGTCACCCTCACCTACGGCATCGAAGGCAAGATCAACCCGCCCAAAGGTGTCCGTGGTGGCCACGACGGGGCAGAACCGTCCGCCTGGGTAGAGGACCTCAAGACCGGCGAGCGGCGCGAGATCCCGGTAGTAGGCCGCTACGACCTGCAGTCGGGCGAGAAGGTCGTATCCATCACCCCCGGCGGTGGCGGCTACGGCGATCCGCTGGAGCGTGACGTCCTCGCAGTCCTCGACGACTACCGGGAATCCCGCGTCACTGCCGAGGCAGCAGCTGCCGATTACGGCGTGGTCATCACCGACGGCGCAGTTGACGAGGCAGCCACAGCGAAGGCCCGCCAGGAACGCCTGGCCGGCTAGCCGACAGCTATCGCAACCCATCCCGAGGCGGGGTATATTCCTCGCCTCGGGATGTTCCAACAAACATTTACGGAGATTCACATGGAACCCATTCGAGTCGGCATCATCGGCGTCGGAAATGTACTTAACCAATACCTGGACAAGATCGGCGTCCACCCCGACGTCAACATCGTTGCGCTCGCGGATGTGAACCCCGAGGCAGTCCGGAAGCGTGCTGCCGAGTACGACGTTCCCAAGGCCCTCACCCCGGACGAGTTGCTCGCAGATGAAGACGTGGAGTTGGTCCTCAACCTCACGCCGCCCAAGCTCCATGCACCGGTCACCCTCCAGGCGATCGCGGCCGGCAAGCATGTCCTTTCCGAGAAGCCCTTCGCCACGTCCCTTGAGGAAGCGAAGCAGATCCTGGACGCGGCACGGGAAGCCGGCGTCAAGGTTGGCTCCGCTCCCACCACCTTCCTGGGTTCCGGCATGCAGACCAGCCGCAAGCTCATCGACGACGGCTGGATCGGTGAGCCTGTTGCAGCTTTCGCGTCCTTCGCGTGCCGCGGTTATGAGCACTGGCACCCGAACGTGGACCCGTTCTACAGCCCCGGAGCTGGCCCCATGCTGGACATCGGACCGTACCTGATCACCAACCTGGTGAACTTCTTCGGCCCCGTTTCCCGCGTCTCAGCAACCACGCCGCGTTCGTCCGAGACCCGTCCCCGCCCCGGCAAGGAGGGCGAAGTCATCCAGATCCAGACCCCTACGCACGTCACGGGCACCCTCGACTTCGAGTCCAGCGCCACAGCTACGGTGATCGTCAGCTGGGACATCTGGAACCACAACCTGCCGCACCTGGAAATCTACGGCACGGGCGGTTCGCTGGCCGCCCCGAACCCGGACCACTTCTCCGGCGCTCCCGTGCTGCGCCGCGGCGAGCCTGGCGACCTTGCACTGGACATGACCCCTCCCGGTGGCGGAGATTGGCGCGAAACACCCATCACCCACCGGGACGACGCCTACCGTGGCATCGGCCTGGCCGAATTCGGTTACGCCATCCGCAACGGCGTGGAACCCCGGACCGGCGGCGACTTCGCCTACCACGTCCTGGAAGTCCTCCTCGCCTTCGAGGCGTCCTCGGAGCAGGGCAAGCACATCGCGATCAAAAGTACCTGCGAGCGGCCCCGGCCGCTGCCCTCCGTGGGACCGCAGGAGCCTTACCGCTTCGACTAAGACAACCGAAAACAAACAGCAGCCGACGGCGGTACGCGCGTACCGCCGTCGGCTGCTGTTGTTTTCGTGTCCGGGCACATGGGTTGCTGCGTCCCAAACTGGGACACAACTTTGCTTCCCCATGGTGAAAACCTGATGTTCGGGCGAATCGGTTTGCAAATGCCGACGCACCTACGAATTTAGGAGAACCCATGACTAGCACAGCCGCTGCTGATATCGGCACCGAGGTCAATATCGCAGCCGATAAAAAGGCCGTCCGCCGCCGCACTGTCGCACAAGCGATCGTTGAGTATTTGCAGGTCCAGTACAGCGAACTCGATGGTGAAAAACGGCGTCTGATCGCCGGTATGTACGGCATCTTCGGGCACGGCAACTCCGTTGGCCTGGCCCAGGGCATCGACGAATACGGCGTGGACTTCCCGCATTACCAGGGCAAGAACGAGCAATCCATGGTCCATGCGGCCATTGGTTTCGCGAAGGCTTCCAACCGTGCTGCCACTCTGGCCTGCACCGCTTCAGCAGGCCCAGGATCCACCAATATGGTCTCCGGTGCCGCCACGGCCACCACCAACCGCCTCCCTGTGTTGCTGTTCCCCGCGGACATCATCAACAACCGGTTCGGCGACCCGGTGCTGCAGCAGATCGAGCACCCCGTTGAGCGAGATGTTTCCGCCAACGACTGCTTCCGTCCCGTCAGCCGATACTTCGACCGGATCACCCACCCTGCACAGTTGCTGTCAACGCTCCCGGAGGCCATGCGCGTCCTCACCGACCCGGTGGAAACCGGTGCCGTGGTGGTTTGCCTTCCGCAAGACATCCAAGGTGCCGAGTTCGACTTCCCGGAGTCCTTTTTCACCCCGCGCGTCTGGCACATCCGCCGTCGCCCGGCCGTTGAAGACGAGCTGCGCGACGCCGTCGAAATCATCCGCAACGCCAAGCGTCCGCTGCTGATCTCCGGTGGCGGTGTCCGCTACTCCAAGGCACAAGACGAACTGGCACGCTTCAGCGCGGAATTCGGCATCCCGGTGTCAGAGACCTACGCAGGCAAGGGCAGCGGACCCATCACCGATCTCAACCTCGGTGCGCTGGGTGTGACCGGAACCGTGGGCGCCAACGAGATCGCAGATGGTGCTGATGTGGTGGTGACAGTGGGTTCACGCCTGCAGGACTTCATCACCGCTTCCCACTCGCTCTTCCAAAACCCGGACGTAAAGTTCGTGAACCTCAACGTGGGTTCGTTCGACGCCCACAAGATGGGCTCGTTCCCCGTGATCGGGGATGCCAAGCTGAACCTGGCCGCCGTGCGGGAGCGCCTCGCCACCGTCGGATACTCGACGTCGGACGAGTTCCGCAGCGACATCGCAGATGCCCGCAAGGCCACGCAGGAGGTGCGCAAGCACGACCTTCAGGATTTCGCCGGCGAACTGATGAGCCAGGCCCAGGTGATTGACGTACTCAACAAGCGCACCACCAGCGACGATGCCCTGATTTTGGGCTCCGGCGGCGTGGTTGAAGGCATCCATAAAGCGTGGGATCCCTCCAACGGCACCGAAATTCACTTCGAATACGCCAACTCCTGCATGGGCCATGAGATCCCGGCCGGCCTCGGCTACCGTTTGGCCCGTCCCGAAGCGCCGGGCGAGGTGTACGTCCTGATCGGTGACGGTACCTACTTCATGCAGCCCACGGAATTGGTCACGGCTGTCCAGGAACGCAAGAAGATCATCACGATCGTGATCGACAACCGCGGACACCAGTGCATCTGGCCCCTCCAGGTTGCTAAGGGTGGTCCGGGCCGCGAATTCGGCACCCAGTACCGGGAACGCAGCAAAGAGTCAGGTCGACTGGACGGGGCGATCCTCGACTTCGACATCGCAGCCAACGCAGCCAGCATGGGCTGTGCTGCCTGGTCCACGACGACGATCCAAGAGTTCTCGGCCGCCCTCACCGAAGCACAGGAAGCCGAGGGCCCCGCCGTGATCGTGGCCCGTGTTGAGCCGTGGCGCTACCTTTCCGGCAATGGCGCCTTCTGGGACGTTGGAGCTCCGATGACTTCGGAGCGACCCGCCACCCTGGAGGGTGCTGCCAAGCACCTCAAGGGCCGTGAGCGCCAGCGCTTCTACGCTGCCACCACCGCACCTGAAACGCGCTAAGCGCACCGGGCGGGATCGCTACGCAGCGGTCCCGCCCGTCGTCTTACGGGCTTGCCCGTTCTTTCTGATTTTCGTAACAAAGGAGCATTCATTATGAGCGCATTTGCCGTTACTGATCCGGCCACCGGAACCATCCATGCTGAGTACCCCGCCGCCACTGACGCAGAGGTGGAAGCCGGGCTCAGCGCCGCCCAGCAGACCTACCAGGAGTGGTCCCGCACCACCACGGTGGCCGAGCGCGCGGCCTTGGCCAAGCGTCTTGCGGACCTGTTTGTCGAGCGCAAGGACAAGCTGGCCGCCATCATCAACCGTGAAATGGGCAAGCCGCTGCAGCAGGCCGTGGGCGAGGCCGAGTTCTCCGGGTCCATCGCAGCTGCTTTCGCCGAGCATGCCGAGGAATGGCTGGCCGATGAGCAACTCGAAGTAGCCGACGGGCTCCGGAGCTTCTTCCGGTACCAGGGCCTTGGCGTGATCCTGGGCATCATGCCGTGGAACTACCCCTACTACCAGGTGGCACGGTTCGCGATTCCGAATATCATTCTGGGCAACACTGTTATCGTCCGCCACGCCAGCCAGTGCCCCGAATCGGCGTTGGCGCTGGAGGAACTCTTCCGCGACGCAGGCTTCCCGGAGGGCGCCTACGTCAACCTGTTCGCCACCCATCAGCAGATCTCGGAGATCATTGCCGACGACCGTGTGCAGGGTGTCTCACTTACCGGTTCGGAGCAGGTGGGAGCGATCGTGGCTGAGCAGGCGGGGCGCGCGCTGAAGAAGTGCGTACTGGAGCTTGGCGGCGCCGATGTGTTCCTTGTTCTGGACACGGACGACGTGGACCTTGCGGTGAAGAAGGCCGTAATGGGCCGCATGGGCAACACGGGCCAGTCGTGCAACGGTTCCAAGAGGATCGTGGTGATGGACAAGTACTTCGACGAGTTCTCGGAGAAGTTCAAGGCCGCCATC
The DNA here is from genome assembly GCF_052114885.1 of Paenarthrobacter sp. 2TAF44. NCBI lineage: Bacteria > Bacillati > Actinomycetota > Actinomycetes > Micrococcales > Micrococcaceae > Paenarthrobacter > Paenarthrobacter sp. 2TAF44. The sequence continues at coordinate 119,717 of NZ_JBFRFP010000006.1, forward strand.
GCCGGACAGTCCTACGAGAACGGCGATTTCGGGCCGATGTCTTCCGATTCGGCCACCAAATTCCTGGCCTCGCAGGTGCAGGGCGCCTTGGACCAGGGCGCCGAGATCCTGGTGGGCAACAATGAGCCCAAGGGCAACGTCTTCACGCCGACGGTGATCACCAACATCACCCCGTCCATGGATGTCTACAGCGAGGAGCTCTTTGGCCCCGTGGCCCAGTTGTACAGGGTCGGCAGCGACGAGGAAGCGATCAAACTGGCCAACTCCTCGCCGTACGGCCTGGGCTCCGTGGTGATTTGCGACGACGTGGAGCGCGCCGAGCGCGTCGGCAACCAGCTCGACGTCGGTATGGTCTTCGTGGGTGCCTACGACCTCAGCGGTGCGGACGTGCCGTTCGGCGGCGTCAAGAAGTCCGGGTACGGCCGCGAACTCGGCAAGGTGGGCATGCTGGAATTCGCCAACAAGAAGCTGTTCCGCTTCGCCAAGTAGCTTCAGCGCAGCAAAATCAGCGCACCAAAAGGGAGGCCGGATCATCGCGATCCGGCCTCCTTCTGTGTCCAAAGGGCTTAGGCCCCGTACGTCGTCTTCCCGGAGACTTCCGGAATCTCCACCCAGTCGCCGGAACCGGCGCTGCGCAGCGAGGCATCCACCAGCTCCGAAGCCGACCAACCATCGGCGGCGGAGGGTCCCAACTGCTTTCCTTCAGCGACGGAGCGCAGGAACAGCGCGGCCTCGATGGTCTTGAGGTCGTTGAAGCCGATGCCCGGGCCGGGGCCCGGTTGGAAGCGACCGAATTCGCCATAGGACGGTGGTGTCATGATGGTGCGGTACCCGCTGCGGTCGGTGGCGAGCTCAAGCTGGTTCATTCGTTCGAAGTTCCAGCGCAGCGAGCCTTCCGTGCCGTACACCTCGATGATGTATTCGGCGTGCGGCCCAATGGCAACGCGCGTGGATTCGAACATGCCGATCGCGCCGCCTTCGAAGCGGGCCAGCATAGCGGTGTAGTCCTCGTTTTCCACCTCTCGGGTGACATCGGAGGCCTGGCCCATATCGAAGGAGTTGGAAGAATTGCCGGCGGGCAGCGGGCGGTCCTTGATGAATGTCTCCGTGACGGCATTGAGCGAAGTGATGCGCCCAACCAGGAACTGTGCGAGGTCGAAACCGTGGCTGAGGACATCGCCCAGGACACCGGAGCCCGCTCGTGCCTGCTCGTAGCGCCATGTGAAAACCTGGGTGGGGTCCGAAGCGTAACCGGTGAGCAGTCGGATCTGCACGTTGGTCACCTTGCCCAGCGCCCCGGAGCGGATGAGCCGCCTGGCTTCAGCTACGGCCGGTGCATGCCGGTAGTTGAACCCCACGGACGTGATGAGTCCAGCAGCCTCGGCACCTTGGGCAATCTCGCGGGATTCCCGGGCACTGCGGCCCATGGGCTTCTCGATCCAGAAGTGCTTGCCCGCTTCGATGGTTGCCAGGGCGATTTCGTGGTGCAGGAAGTTGGGGGAGCAGATCGAGACGACATCGACGTCTGGGTTCTCGAGCACTTTGCGGTAGTCGGTAGCCGTTTCCTTGTATCCGAGCGCGTCCTCGGCGTGGTGGCGGCCGGCGTCGTCGGGGTCGGCGGCGATCACAAGCTCTGGGTGGCGCGGCAGTTCAGGGAAGAACTGTTTGGTGGCGAGGTAGGCGCGGGAATGCAGGCGCCCCATCCACCCCACCGAGATGAGGCCAACGCCAATACGGTTCTGGTCTTCCAAAGTGGACTCCTTAGTTTGTGCCGTTCTCCGGCGGTGTGCTGTGCCGCACAGAAAGGCAGCATCTGCGGATCAGCCTATTAACGCCAGGAGTGTGCGCTGTGTCTCAATCTGAGACATCCAGCGAAGGCCTCCTGCTGTTTGAGTGGAACGTACTAGTCCAGCAACGCCAAAAAAGAGGAGCCTGTCGACGATGATGGACCGCAACACGTGGAATCGGACGGAACCCTTGCGGGTGCTCGTCACAGGCGCCACGTCCGGCGTCGGGGAAGCGACCGCGAAACTGTTCGCAGCCCGGGGTGCACGCGTAGCCCTGCTTGGCCGACGTGCGGGGGAACTTCAGCGCGTGGCGGACGACATCGACGGCGGTGCTTACCAGGTGATCACCGACGTTGCCGACGCCGAATCAGTCCGGAACGGCGTCCGGGGCGCGATTCACTCCCTCGGTGGGCTGGACGTGGCCGTCAACGCCGCGGGTGTTGCCGGCTTCGCGGCCCTTGAGGACCTGGACGAGCACCGCTGGCGCGAAACGCTGGACACCAACCTCTCCGGTACGTTCTACGTCGCGCGAGAAGCAGGACTCCACCTGCGCAGAACCGGGGGAGGGGCGATCGTCAATGTCGCCTCGGACCTTGCAACCATGGGGGTCGCCGGGTTGGCCCATTACTGCGCAGCCAAGGCGGGCGTGGTGGGGCTTACCAAGGCGCTTGCCGTGGAGCTGGCGCCCAATGTCCGCGTCAATGCCGTCTGCCCCGGTCCGATTGATACGCCCATGCTGCGCTCGGGCCTGGACGCCGAGCCGGATCCCGTCCTGGCTCTGCAACAGAAGCAAAGCACTGTGCCGCTGCGCCGGTTCGCTGATCCCGAGGAGGTGGCAGCAGCCATCTATTTCCTGGCCGTTGACGGCACCTTCGCCACCGGCACCAGCATGGCGTTCGACGGCGGCACATCCGCCGCGTAACTGCCACACCCAAGACCTCATAGAGACAAACAAGCCAAGGAGCCTTGAAAGATATGTCCGAGTCGAACTACAACGACCTCCGCAGCGCACGATGGTTCGCGCCACACGACCTCACCGGATTCGTACACCGCACCGCCATCCAGGCTGAAGGCTTCTCACGCTTCGCCCTCAAAGACAAGCCAGTCATTGGCATAGCAAACTCCTGGTCGGAACTGGTCAACTGCAACATCCACTTCAAACTGTTGGCCGACGCCGTGAAGCGCGGGGTCCTCATGGCTGGCGGGCTGCCGCTGGAGTTCCCGACGATCTCCCTGGGTGAGAGCTTGATGAAGCCCTCTGCCATGCAGTTCCGGAACCTGATGGCCATGGACGTTGAAGAGTCCATCCGCGCCTACCCGCTGGATGCCATCGTGCTTCTGGGCGGCTGTGACAAAACCGTCCCAGCACAGCTCATGGGTGCCGCCAGTGCGGATGTTCCCACCATCATGCTGACGGGAGGCCCCCAGGAGCCCGCCCACTTCCGGGGGAAGCAGCTCGGGGTTGGCACTGACACCTGGAAGTACGCAGATGAGTTGCGTGCAGGAAAGATCACCGAGGCGGACTTCGACGAGCTTGAATCCGCAGCGAAACCATCTGCCGGACACTGCAGTGAGATGGGCACTGCCTCCACCATGACATCCCTCGTCGAAGCCCTGGGCATGTGCCTGCCGGGTACTGCCTCAATCCCTGCAGTGGACGCGCGCCGCGCCCAAGCAGCCGAAGCCACAGGACGCAGGGCAGTGGAAATGGCCCTGACCCAGGGGCCGAAACCCAGCGAAATCTTGACCAAAGAAGCCTTTGATAACGCCATCACGCTCTTGATGGCTGTAGGTGGCTCCACCAATGCCGTCGTGCATCTCCTGGCGCTAGCGAGGCGCGTTGGTTACGAGCTGCCGTTGGATCGCTTCCACGAAATCTCGCAGCGCACGCCTCGCATCGTCAATGTCCGCCCATCGGGTGAATACTTGGTGCAGCAGCTGTTCCAGGTAGGTGGCATCTCCACGGTACTCAAGGAGCTGGCGCCACTCCTGAACAAGGACGCCATCACCGTCACGGGTGAGTCCCTTGAAGATGGCTACAAGACGGCACCGGAGCCGGACGGCGTCGTAGTCAGCACCCTCCAAGAACCCTTCGACGCTTCAGGTGGCATCGCCGTCGTCCGTGGCTCCTTGGCACCCAATGGTGCCGTGATCAAGAGAAGCGCAGCCTCCAAGGACCTGCTGCAGCACAAGGGGTCGGCGGTGGTGTTCGAGGACATTTACGACCTCGGCCGCAGGATTGATGATCCAGATCTGGATATCACGGAAGACTCCGTACTGGTCTTGCGCAACAGCGGCCCCGTAGGAGCTCCCGGTATGCCCGAGTGGGGCATGCTTCCCATTCCGGAGAGGCTGCTGCGCCGGGGCATCCGGGACATTGTCCGGATCTCCGATGCGCGAATGAGTGGCACGGCCTTCGGCACCACGGTCCTGCATGTTTCGCCGGAGGCTGCTGTGGGCGGTCCGCTGGCCATTGTCCGCGACGGCGATCCGATCGTGCTGGACGTCGAAAATCAGCGCCTCGACCTGGACGTCCCTGCCGAAGAGATCGAGGCCCGATTGGCCGAGCTCAAGCTCCCCGCGCCAAAATACCGGCGCGGCTACGGACGTTTGTTCATCGACCACGTGAACCAGGCACATGAGGGCTGCGACTTCGACTTCCTCAAGGGTTTGCCGGATGAAGAGCCGCAACGGCTGCCGTACGGACTGATGAGCGGTTGGCAGGGCGGCTGGTAGGCCGCCGCCGATACTAAGCACGAGTTTTAGGGGCGCTCCTGCGGAAGCGCCCCTTAATAAGGAGAAAATATGTCACGACCTAAAGTGATTGTCATCGTCCAGGAGGGCCGGCCGGTGCCACCCGTGGAACGTCTGAAGGACGAAGCGGAGGTGGTGGTGGTCCGGACGGCGGACGAGTTCCGGGCGGCGCTGCCGGGAACGGAGATCCTGTTCCTCAACGATTTCCGGACAAAGCTCCTGCGCGACGTTGGCCCGGGACAGTTGCGGTGGATCCACACCTCCAGCATCGGCGTCGACAGCCTCATGACCGAGGAGATCATCAACAGCGACATTGTTGTCAGCAACTCACGGGGCGTGTGCGAGAGGCCCATCGCGGAATGGGTCCTTGGCGTGCTGTTGATGTTCACCAAGGATCTGCGGCGAACCATCGAGCTGCAGCAGGCGCGGACATGGCAGCACCGGGAAACCGAGCCGTTGCTGGGCCGCAACGTGCTGGTGGTCGGCCCGGGACCGGTGGGACGCGAAACTGTATTGCTGTTGCGCGCGGCGGGCATGGAGGTGTCGGTGGTGGGCCGGACCGCCCGCGAGGACAAGCAGTTGGGCGCCATTGCCTCCTTCGTAGAGCTGGATGCGCTCCTTGGAAAGGCCCAGGACGTGGTGCTGACTGTTCCCCTCACGGAGGAGACCCGCGGCCTGTTCAACGCCGCCCGGTTCGATAAGATGCGTGCCGGTGCCCGGTTGGTCAACGTAGGCCGCGGGGCCGTGGTGGTGGAGCAGGACCTCCTCGATGCGATCGACGCAGGTCACTTGGGTGCGGCAGCCTTGGACGTTTTCGAGAACGAACCCTTGGCGGCCGAAAATCCGCTGTGGAGCCGCAGCAACATCCTGGTTTCGCCCCATGCCTCCGGTGACCTGATCGGGTGGCGCGGACGTGTGGTGGACTGCTTTGCAAAGAACCTGCAGCAGTGGAAGACAGGGCAGCCGCTGGGCGACGTCGTGGACCTGAAAAAGCTCGGCGGGACTGCTCCAAAAGGGCTGTCTCAAGCTGGTACAGTACTCCCACAATCCGCGTCGATAGTGTGATTCAGCACTCTAAATTTCGTGACGAGGATTACATGTCTAGCTCAATAAAAGGCAAGCCAATAACGCCTACCCAGACCCAGGAAAACAAGCTCAGCGGAAATATGGGGGTGGGCGAGCTCGTGATGAACGTGCTCGCGTTCTCTTCCCCGCTGACCACCGTTGCCGGCACCTTGCCCGTAATGCTACTTTTCAGCGGCCACACTGCTCCGGGGATTTATCTCCTGGTGACGCTGATGCTGCTGATCTTCTCGGTGGGGTTCGTCAAGATGAGCCGGAGCGTCGAGGCGCCAGGTGGCTTCTACTCCTTCGTCACCGCAGGGCTGGGAAAGCCGGCGGGGCTTGGCGGGGCGCTCTTGGCCCTGGTGGGCTACATCTTCATCGGATTCTTCGCGCCGTCCCTGTTCGCCCTCACGCTGCAGAGCTTTGTGGTCAATACCATGGGCGGTCCGGAAATCCCGTGGTATTGGTACGGGCTGGGCATCATCGTCATCACCACTATGTTGGCGTACAACCGGATCGACCTTTCTGCGAAGGTGCTAACAGTTGTCATGCTGCTGGAGTCCACCGTGGTCATCATCTTCGATGTTGCGGCGTTTGCCTCAGGCGATGTGTCCCAAGGCGTCGGATTCTCCATGCCTTGGATTACCGACGCCGGATTGGGCCTTGCACTGCTGTTTGCGGTTGGCAACTTCTTCGGTTTCGAGGCAACGGTCATTTACCGCGATGAGGTTAAGAATCCGGACCGGACGATTCCCCGGGCAACTTACCTGGCGGTGGTTGGCATCGGTCTGTTCTACGCGGCGGCCGCCTGGGCCTATACGGCATTCCTGGGAGCTGACCACGTTCAGGAAGAAGCCAAGGCCAACACGGTAAACCTGTTCAACGACGGCGCAACTGTTTTGGTTGGCAAGATCTTTGCAGACGTCGGGATTGTCCTGCTCATCACGTCCATCCTGGCTTCCATGCTGTCCATCCAGAACATCGCTGCGCGGTACAGCTTCTCGCTTGCCGCTGATGGGGCGCTTCCGAAGGCCCTGGGCCGGGTGCACCCCCGCCACAAGTCACCCTACGTTTCGGCAGTGGGCGTGGGCCTTCTCTGGGCCGTAGCCACAGTGGTTTTCACTGTGGTGGGAGTTGCTCCTGAAGCTCTTTACCCGATCGCGAGCGGTAGTGGCACTTTCTCCGTTCTGCTCTTGATGTTCATCACGAGCTTCGCTGTGCTGGTCTACTTTGTTCGCCGTCGCAGTTTCGCTCCGGAATCCGTATGGAAGACCATTGTGGCGCCAATAGTCAGCGTGATCTTCCTCGGCTTGATCACCTACCTGGCCATTGCGAATTACCCGGAACTGATCGGCGGTTCAGCCCTCATGACTGCGATTTTCATGACCTTCACTTTCGCCTTGTTCGTTGGCGGAATTATCTACGCGTACGTCCTGCGTTCAAAGCGTCCGGATGTTTATGCACGCTTGGGCCGGCAGAAAATCGACCAATGACACTTCAACACCTGGAGACTCAATGACGAAACAGATCAGAGTTGGCCTGTTCGGGACCGGCAGGATCGGTCAAGTACACGCCATGAGTTTGGCAACCTTGGAAGAAGCAACGTTGGCCTGGGTGTGCGATCCCTTTATAGAGGGTGCCAAGCGAACAGCCGCCGAATACGGTGGGCGCGTGAGCGACGATCCGGATGAGGTCTTTGCTTCCGGGGAAGTCGACGCCGTTATTGTCGCCTCTCCGACGGCCACTCACGTGGACCTCATTGAACAGTCGATCGACGCCGGGATCCCGGTTCTGTGCGAGAAGCCAATCGACCTTGAGATTGCGCGGGTCGATGCTCTCCGGGCCAAGGCGGCAGCTGCCGACCTTCCCATCGCACTGGGCTTCAACAAGCGCTTTGACAGGCATTTCGTGGAGCTCAGGCGGCGTGTGGGGGCGGGCGAGATCGGTGTCTTGGAACAACTGATTATCACCAGCAGGGATCCCGGAGAACCTCCTGCGGCGTACCTTCTTCAGTCCGGTGGGATCTTCCGGGACATGACCATCCATGACCTGGACATGGCTCGCTACTTCATCCCTGACATCGTGGAGGTCTCGGCCAAGGGAGCAAACGTCTTCAGCGACGCTATCCGCGCGGCCGATGACTTCGATTCGACCGTCGTCACGCTGCGTGGGTCCAAGGATGAACTCGTGACCATCCTCAATTCGCGGCACTCTGCGTACGGCTATGACCAGCGCATCGAGGCCTTCGGATCCGGGGGCTTGCTTCAGGTGGCGAACAAGAACGATAGCCTGGTCCGGCACTGGGGCGCCCGGTCCGTCGAGGGGATAGGTCCATACCAGAACTTCTTCCTGGAGCGCTACGCGGAGGCGTACCGGCTTGAAGTGGCAGAGTTCCTGCGCGCTGTCCGCGGGCTTCCCTCCCGGAGCCCCGGCTTCGAGGACGGCCGTGCGGCCCTGATTCTGGCTGACGCGGCGGAGAAATCCGCCCGGACCGGGGGAGCGATAGCAGTGGACCTCTCGGCCTGACCCTGGATTGCCCGGTTCGGGCACGGATTCTTTCGCAACAATCCGTGCCCGGGCCGGGCTTTGCCCTTTAAGGAAAGTGAATTGTTTCCCACGGCAACAATTCAAGGCGAGGCGGTGTTTCAAAGTGGCACATCTGCCGCATTCTCCGGTCCGCCAAAGTTCAAGTAAGTGAAACAGTGTGGCAAGGGTCACGCAGCTGCGGGGCTTCCTTGGAAATACCCCAAGTCTGCAAAGTCAAACAACGTCGTTTGATGGGCCATCTGTCAAAGGTGTTTCACCGGTTCATTTGCATGGCCCTATCAAAAGAGGATGAGATGACCGACGCACCACCGGCGACAGCTCCGCTAGTCGCCCTCAAGGACATACACAAGACATTCGGGGCGGTGTCCGCTTTACGCGGAGTCAGCATCGATGTCATGCCCGGCGAAACCTTCGCACTTCTTGGAGACAACGCCGCCGGCAAGTCAACGCTCATGAAAGTGCTGACGGGCGTTTACCAGCCTGACCGCGGTTCGATTGAGTTGGACGGGACGCGGACCGAGTTCCCAACGCCTTCCGCTTCCCGCGACCAAGGCGTCGAGATGGTGTACCAAGACTTTGCCTTGGCAGACAACCTCGATGTCCGGACCAATATTTTCCTGGGGCGGGAGCCGCAGAAGAACATCCTGGGTCCGCTGTTGAGGATCATCGACAGGAAGAAGATGGAATCCGAGACCAAACGGGTACTGGAACGCTTGGACATCCCCATCAACCCGCGCCTGAAGGTCAAGCGACTCTCCGGTGGCCAGCGGCAGGCAGTGGCAATCGGACGCGCCCTTGCCTTCGATGCACGCCTGATCATCATGGACGAGCCCACCGCGAACCTGTCTGTGGCCAAGGTGGACAAGCTCATCGAAGTAACCCAGCGCCTCAAGGACCTGGGCATCGCCGTCATCATCATCACCCACCGCCTCGACGAAGCCTTCGCAGTGGCAGACCGCTTCGCCGTCATGCGCCAAGGGCAAGTGGTGGGGCGGTTCCGCGTCGGCGAGGTTTCCGAAGCCCAAGTGGCCCACCTGATTTCCCACGGCACTCTGGACGACTACGTGGACACCGGCAGCGGCATCCCTGAGGAACGCCGCAGGATCGGAAGCACTTCATCAATGGAAACCGTTGATGCCCTGGCCGCGCGCGGTACGACGAACGGGAGCGACTCATGAGCATCACCATGGACAACATCAAGACCAAACTGGGCCCCGCCGACCTCAAGGAAGGCATGACCGCCACCAAGGTCAAGCGCTTCATTGGCGATTACGGAATCATCATCCTGTTCGTGGTGATCCTGGTCTTCCTCGCAGCAGCGGCGCCGAACTTCCTTACCCTGAACAACATCGTGAACGTCGTCAGGCAGTCCTCCATTATCGGACTGATCGCACTGGGAATGACCTTCATCATGATCACGGCAGGCATCGACCTGTCGGTGGGCTCCGTAGTCGGTCTGGCTGGAATGACCTTCGCCCTGCTCGCTCCTGCCAGCGGCGGCGCCTTTTGGCTCCCGCTGATCGCCGGACTTGGCGTCGGGCTGTTGGTCGGTTTCCTGAGCGCGGCGATGGTTGTCTGGGGAGCCATCCTTCCCTTCCTGGCCACTTTGGCCACCATGGCCATAGCCCGCACAGCAGCATTGGTGATCACAGACGGGCAGGTTGTCTCCGGCCTGAGCGGACCGGCCGAGTGGCTGGGATCCGGCTTCATTGGGCCCGTCCCGGTACCCGTGATCATTTTCCTGGTGGCCGCCATCATCTGCGAGTTCGTGCTGAGCCGAACCAAATTCGGCTCCCATGTCTACGCTGTGGGCGGCAATGAGGAATCGGCCAAGAAAGTCGGCATCTCCACCAGCCGCGTACTGTTCACCGTCTACCTCATTGGAGGCGTCACTGCCGCCCTTGGCGGACTCGTTCTCACAGCGCGTCTGGACGGCGCGGCGCCGGTGGCAGGTACCGGCTACGAACTCCAGGTGATTGCCGCCGTCGTCATTGGCGGAACGAGCCTCTTTGGCGGCGTGGGCACCATCCGAGGAACCGTCATCGGCGTGCTTCTGCTGGGCGTGGTGATGAACGGTATGAACCTGATGGGCGTTTCCTCCTACTTCCAGCAAGGCGTACAGGGCGTGATCCTGGTCCTCGCCGTCCTACTGAACCGCTGGAAGTCCGACTGACCCAGCAACAAACAACGCATCACAACAATCTCCCAACGCACAGACACAAACCACTGAAAGGAACAACCATGGGTATGCGACGTAAGATCGCCGCGGCGGTCGCCATGATGGCTGCAGGAGCACTCACCCTCACCGGGTGTGCCGGCAGCAGCAACGCAAGCAGCAGCGGAGGGGCGGCCAAGACCTACAACATCGGCGTTGTGGTCCTTGACCTGCAAGACCCGGACCTGGCCCACATGACCGAGGCCATGAAGAAGACGGCGGAGGAAAAGGGCGTCAAGCTCAACATCACCGACTCCAAGAAGGATGTCGGCAGTGAACTGAACCAGGTTGAGGACCTCCTCACCCGTCAGGTGGACGCCGTCATCATGCAGCCGCTGGACGGCGATGCGAGCCAGAACGCGGCCAAGCGGGTCATTGCGGCCAACATTCCGCTGTTCATCTTGTCTACCGAGTTCGCCGACGGATCGGACGTCGGCTACAAGAGCTACATCGGCGTGGATGACACCGTGGCCGGCCAGATGCAGGCCGAATACCTCAACAAGATGATGCCCAACGGCGGCAACCTCGTGTTCGCGGCAGGCATCTACGGTGCATCCTGGACCGACCGCCGCAAGTCCGGCTTCGACAAGACCATCAATAAGAACTTCAAGATCGTGGCCGAATTCCAGGCCAAGGGCAGCCGGGATGACGCCAAGCGCAACATGGAGGACACCCTTCAGCGCTTCCCGTCCGGCCAGATTGACGCGGTTGTGGCCAACAACGACGAAATGGCCATCGGTGCGGCTTCCGCCATTGCCGATGCGGGACGCACCGCGGAGTTCAAGGCAGTGGTTGGCGTCGACGGTACCGATCCCGCGTTGCAGGACATCAAGGCGGGCACCATGTCCGCAACGGTCCGCCAGGACTCCGCGGGACAGGGCGTCAAGGCCGTTGAGGTAGTGACTGACTTCCTGAACGGCGCAAACGTGGACAACCGCTACACGCTGCCGTTCACGCTCATCACCAAGGACAACCTGTCTGAGTTCCTGAAGTAACTCTCCTCCGGACACGGACTCAGTAACGGGCACAGTGGATCCCTCCACTGTGCCCGTTCTGTTTTGGCACACTCCGGCAGGGTAACCACCTGCCTAAAATTCCAGCGGACCACTACGAATTGGAGAAGGCGAACATGCCCCATAGTGACGATGGAGACACGAAAGTTGGGCAGGTGCTGGCCGTGTTGCGCGGGCAAGGCATCGAGGTGGATAACTCTCCGCGACGGCTCTCCGAGTACTCCTACGATGCGTCCAACTACCGTGTCCGGCCTGCCGCCGTCGTCTTTCCGGCCAGCGTCGACGACGTCAGGAAAGTGGTGCGCGAATGTTCCGCCCTGGGCGTCCCCATCACCCCGCGCGGCGGTGGAACGTCCATGGCGGGAAACGCCATCGGTGAGTCTTTGGTGATCGACCTCTCGCGCCGCTTGACGAACGTGGACGCGTTCGACGAGAGTAAGGGGGCGATTTGGTCGGACGCCGGCGTGGTCCTTGGTGAGCTGCGCTCCTACGTAGAGAAGGCGAGTGGCGGCGAGCTGACCTTCGCTCCGGACCCTTCTTCCATGACCCGTGCCACCATCGGCGGCTCTATCGGCAACGACGCCTGCGGTAACCACTCGGTGGCCTACGGACGAATGACCCAGCATGTGCAGGAAGTGGAAGTGATTACGGCCGACGGAGCGCACTTGCATGCGGGACGCGGCTTCATCCGGGCCGTGGACACGGGTGACCAGCACTCTGTTGTCCGGGCCGCGGAACTGCTGGCAGGCCTTAAGGAGTTGGCCCAAGCCAACCTGGCCTCGTTGCGGGTTGAGCTGGGAAACACTCCCCGGCAGGTGTCCGGCTACCACTTGGGACACCTCCTGCCCGAGCACGGCCTGGATGTCCCGGCCGCCTTGGCAGGCAGCGAAGGAACGTGCGCCCTGGTGGTTCGGGCCAAAGTGGGAATGGTGCCGAAGCCCCGGACCACGGCACTCCTGTGCCTTGGCTACGCGAACACCATCGATTCGGCACGCGATGTGATGACCATCCTCGCTGCCAAGCCGAGTGCCATCGAGGGGCTGGACGCATCGATCGTGGACATCATGCGCCACCGACGGGGTGCCGCGAGCGTCGACTCCCTCCCGCAGGGTAAAGCGTTCCTGATGGTTGAATTTCCTGGGGACACCATGGAACAGGCGGCCTCCGATTGTGAACAACTGTTGGAGAAACTCAACGCCGATGGCCGCGTTGTAGACCATGCGATCGTCACCCAGCCGGGCGAACGAGCCAAACTCTGGCGGGTCCGGGAAGACGGCGCCGGACTTTCCTCGCGCAGGATCGACGGAGTCCAGACCTGGCCCGGATGGGAGGATTCAGCCGTCGCTCCCGGGCGTTTGGCCGATTACCTCGCGGAACTGCTGCCCCTCGTGGAGAAGTACGGCTACACGGCCTTTATGTACGGGCATTTCGGAGCAGGTTGCGTGCACATGCGCCTGGACTACGACCTCCGAAGCGACACCGGGCGGGAGGCTTTCGAGAACTTCACCCGCGAAGCAGCGGCACTCGTGGTGGCCCACGGCGGCTCGCTTTCGGGGGAACATGGCGACGGCCGGGCACGCAGCGAACTGCTGGACGTGATGTATTCGCCCACGATGCTGGCCACCTTCAAGGCGTTCAAACACCTCTGGGATCCTGCCGGAGTCCTCAACCCTGGAATCATCGTGGACCCCGAGCCCTTCGCTGCTTCGCTGGCTCTTGACGGCGCGCCCGAGCCGGGTCCAGCGCACGGTGAGCCGGCCGCAGTGCTGGGTGCCGACGTCGTACCTTCTTTAGCTGGCCGCAACCTGCTGCCGGTGGTGAGCCCGTTCGTAGGCAATACCCACGCGTGCATCGGGGTTGGGCGCTGCCGTGCGACCACCGGCGGCTTCATGTGTCCCAGCTACCGTGCCACCAAGGACGAGAAGGACTCCACGCGAGGCCGGGCAAGAGTCCTCCAGGAACTTACCCGCACCAAAGGCACCAGCCACGACGGCTGGTCAAACCCGGAGGTCCGGGAAGCCCTGGATTTGTGTCTGTCCTGCAAGGCCTGCTCGGCTGACTGCCCCACCGGGGTAGATATCGCAGAGGCCAAGTCGGAACTGGTGGATGAGCACTATCGCGGGAAGATCCGACCCTTTACGCATTATTCGATCGGTTGGCTGCCGCGGTGGCTACCACTTTTGACGCGCATTGCGCCTATCGCCAACGCGGGGACCGGCTTCCGGCCGTTTCGGTGGGTGGGCGAAAAGTTGGGCATTAGCGCACGACGGCGGCTCCCGGCCTTTGCGGTGTCGGGCCGTATCCGGCGGCGGGTGGACGAGGCCGTATTTACGGACGACGCAGACGTTCTGCTCTTTATCGACAGCTTCACCCGGGCCTTCCGGCCCGAAGTGGTCCCGGCCGCAGCCCGGGTGCTGCGCGCATCGGGCAGTTCTGTGGGCTGCACACCCGACGCCTGCTGCGGACTGACGTGGATCTCCACGGGTCAACGCGGGGGAGCGCGACGCCGGCTGGCCCGGTTGATCAGCAGGCTCGACGACGGCACGGATCGCGATATCGTGGTGCTGGAACCCAGCTGCGCGGCGGCCATCCGGGACGAAGGTCCCAAGATGGTGGGCGGTGCAGCAGCCGCGCGCGTGGCTGCCCGGATCCGCTCGTTCTCCGTGGCTGTCGATGAGGCTATCAAACGTGGCTGGAAGCCGTCCGCCGTTCCCCCCAAAACCGCTGTACTGCAAACCCATTGTCACGAGCATGCGGTCTTCGGTTCGGGCGCACAAAAACGGGTCCTGGAGGCGTGGGGAGTACCCAACATTGTGGAGTCGTCCTCGTGCTGTGGAGTGGCCGGAAACTTTGGCTTTGAGGCCGAGCACTTCGACATGTCCATGAAGGTGGCCGATCACTCCATTGCGCCGGCGCTGGAGAGCAGCGACGGGCTTGTCCTCACCGACGGTTTCAGCTGTGCCATGCAGGTATCGCAAATTGATCCGGAACGCTCCAGCAAGCATCTGGCGATTGCCTTGGATCCCCTGAGTGCCCGATGGACGGAGAACTAGGTGGCGTATCTCGGCATTTTCCTCATTCTGGTGGCGGCGGGGTTGCGTTTGGCAGGCGGGCATTTAGCCGGACCGTCCCGCGGGCCCCGGGTAACGGCCAGCTTCCGTGGCGTCCACGCTGTTCCCTTGGGAGCTGCTGCTTTCCTGGTGGCTGCCAGCGGGGTCTTTATCTTCGCTGTGGGCATCAGCGTAGACGGTTGAGCCGTGTCTCAAACTGACACGGTTGCTTCGGGGTCCCGTGACAGATGCTGGAAGTGACCCAATAGCCCCATTACTTTTGAGAGTTGATCTCGATGATGAACAGGAAGCTCGCGCAGGGACGGCATGTTGAATGGTTGCGGGCATCGGCACACTTCAATGAAACCGATCTCGGTGAACGGACCGACCTTCAGCTGAAGCGCTCCGGGAAACTCGTTCACCGTCTCCTCCAAGACATGGCAGGAGGCCGCGACAGCGACGCCTCGCCGTGGCCAACGCCGGGCACCTAGCCCCTCAAGCCGCGGGTCCGTAGCGTTTGTTCCTGGCACTGTGTCCAAGCGCTACGGCCCGCTTCCTTTACGCCAGGAGGCAGAGTTGGGCATTCGTGGATCCGCGGTCAGGGCAGTTTCGCCGCAAGCGGCGTCCGGGGCCTGGGAGGCCTCGCCAACGTCCTACGTGTTGCCTGTCGACTTCGGCGGTTTCGCGGGGCCAGACCTGGCTACGGCTTGCCTGCTCCTCGATATGCCACCGCGAACTATGATCAGGCGCCTGTGCAGGACCAAGCACACCGTCAGGTCGTTCGCTGCACCCGCGGCCTCCGCCCTGATAGAGATTCCGTGGGGGAGGCATTGGCACCAAATGGCCTACGCCGGCAGACGGATCAAAGCGGTCCCTCAGGGCTCCCTTACCCTTTCTGTCCTCGGCGTCACTCTCACCAGCTGCGACGGGTACACGGACGACCTCGTGGTGGGCCGAGTACGGGAGTGTTTTGCTGACTGTCTCATCGGTAGAGGTGACTCTGTGTGGTTTAGGTCTTCTCAACCTAACGACTGTTAGTTAGACTCATTCCGTTACGACCCTTTTGAGGATGAAATGAGTCCATCTCCGCGTGAGCAGGCGAACGCTCCTGTCCGGGAATTCCTGTCCAAACGCGACTGGTCGGCACAGACGCCCGCCAGGAGGCGGATCCTCGTAGCTTTCCTCCGGCTGGCTGCCGCCAACGGTTACAACTCAGTGAGCATGCGTACGCTGGGCCGCGAGTTGGGCCTGAAGGCGCCAAGCCTCTATTCCAGCTTTCCGCAGGGCAAGGACCAGATCGTGGCCGAATCGCTCCTGTGGTTCACCCACGGATTCGCCCGTGACCTCCTTGATGCAGTGCAGGAAGCTTCGTGTGCGGGAGACTACTGGGCGGCCCTTGTCCGTTTCCATGTCGCCCAGCAAGTGAGCACGCCCGAGGCTGATCTTTGGAATCTACTGGTTGCTTCGGACAAGGTGGCAGGGTTCCTTGGTCAAGGACTGCGTGAAGAGCTGGCCTTTTGGCAGAGCCTGCACGAGGAGATGTATACCGCTGCGGCCGAAGAGATGGGACTCGCGGTCACGCGGCAAACAATCCAAGCCATTTTTACGCTGCTCGACGGGGCCGCTCACTGGTCCGCTTGGGACGGCACGGTGGCTCATCTGGAAAGCCTGGCGGACCACGGGGTGGCCCTCAGCCGTTCCTTGCTTGAGGCGGGGACCCCAAGCCCGTTGGGGGGCATAGCCGGGCTGTCCCAACATGACACAACGCCCTCCCTTGCCCCGTCGATACTGTGATTCAGAACTCAATATTTAGTGACGAGGATTACATGAATAACACCACTCTTGACGCACCAAAGGTGTCGCGTCAGACCCAGGAGAACCGGCTCAGCGGCAACATGGGAGTGGGCGAACTCGTGATGAACGTGCTCGCTTTCTCTTCGCCCCTGGCCACGGTGGCCGGAACGCTGCCGGTCCTGCTCATGTTCAGCGGGCAAACTGCACCGGCCATCTACTTGCTCGTGACGCTCATGCTGCTGATCTTCTCGGTGGGATTTGTCAAGATGAGCCGGACCGTCAAAGGCCAGGGTGGCTTCTACTCCTTTGTCACAGCTGGACTGGGCAAGCCGGCCGGCCTCGGGGGCGCTTTCCTGGCACTGTTTGGCTACATTTTCATCGGATTCTTTGCGCCATCATTCTTCGGGGTGACGCTTCAGGGATTCGTTCTTAATACCCTTGGCGGTCCAGACATCCCTTGGTACTGGTATGCGCTGGCCATTACTGCCGTAACTACTGTGCTGGCCTACAACCGCATCGATCTGTCGGCCAAGCTGCTGACCATTGTGATGCTGCTTGAAGTGGCGATCATTGTCGTGTTCGACGTCGTTTCGTTCTCGGCCAACGGACTAGGGGCAGTGCAGAGTGCAGGGTTCGCTCTGCCGTCCATCACTGACGCAACCCTTGGCCTGGCACTGCTTTTCGCCGTTGGCAATTTCTTCGGGTTCGAAGCCACCGTTATCTACCGGGACGAGGTCAAGAACCCGGACAAGACCATCTCTCGCGCCACGTATCTGGCCGTGGCTGGCATCGGCATCTTCTATGCAGTGGCAGCGTGGGCCTTCATCGCCTTCTTCGGTGCGGACAAGATCCAGGCCGAGGCAGAGAACAACACGGTGAATTTCTTCAATGACGCACTCGTCGGCCTCGTGGGCAGGATCTTCGCCGACGTCGCCGTCGTTCTGCTCATCACGTCCGTCTTGGCTTGCATGCTGTCGATCCAGAACATCGCTGCACGGTACAGCTTCGCGCTGGCCTCGGACCACGCCTTGCCTTCTTTCCTAGGCCGGGTGCATCCCAGGCACAAGTCGCCGTACGCCTCGGCACTGGCCGTAGGTATTGTGTGGGCGGTAGCAATCGTGCTGTTTGCAGTCGTCGGGGTGGCTCCGGAGGTGCTGTATCCGATCGCCAGCGGTAGCGGAACCTTCGCCGTGCTGCTCCTGATGTTCATCACAAGCTTCGCTGTCCTGGTGTACTTTATCCGTCGCCGCGGCTTCGCTCCGGAATCAATCTGGAAGACGGTCATCGCACCTTTCATCAGCGTGCTGTTCCTGGGCGCTATCACCTATCTGGCTATTGCCAACTACCCGGAGCTCATTGGCGGCTCAACGGTTATGACGGCCATCTTCATGACTTTCACCTTCGCGCTTTTCTTCGGCGGCATCGTCTACGCCTTCTTCCTGCGGACAAAGCGGCCCGACATTTACGCGCGCTTGGGTCGCCAAAGGATCGACTGATTCGAACTCCCTATAGGCGCCGGTCCGGGTCACCTTCCATGAGATCGCCTACCCATGGCAGGTATCCGCGGTGGAAGACCATTCCCTTTGGCAGCCCGTCTACGGAAACCGATGAGCCGGATATTTTGATATTGATCCTGCCCTCACCGATCGGCGCGTTGGCGATGTGCAAATCGCCGTAACTTTCTGGAAGGACAGGGTCCATCCAGATGCCGCCCTGGGATACGTCGGGATCGTAGCGCATGAGAGTGGACACCAGCATGATGGGTGCAGTGGCGGCCCACGCCTGTGGCGAGCAGGCAGTGGGGTAGGGCACGGGAGCTGAGAACGCCTCCCGACTGAAGCCACAGAACAATTCCGGCAGCCGGCCATCGGAGAACTCTGCAGCCTCCAGCAACGCCGTCGAGATACGTTGCGCTTCCTCCACGAAGCCATACCGCATAAGGCCTACCTGGATAATGGCGTTGTCGTGCGGCCAGACAGATCCGTTGTGGTAGCTGACGGGGTTATAGGCGTCCATGTCGTCAGCCAGGGTACGCACTCCCCAGCCGCTGAACATTCGATCAGACATGAGGTGCTCTACTACGCGCGGTGCCTTGTCGTCGTCGACAATGCCGGTGGCCAGACAGTGTCCCATGTTGGAGGCGCAGGCATCGACCGGACGCTTGTAGCGGTCCAGGGCGATTGCGAAGTAGCCCTTTTCCGGCAACCAAAACAGTTCATTAAACTGCTGCTTCAGGCGTACAGCGCGGGCGCGGAGTTGGGCCGCTTTGGCCTCGTCGCCGACCTCGTGCGCCATCCAAGCCGATGCTAAACATGCGCTGTAAACATAGCCCTGCACCTCGCTCAGCGCTATTGGGGCTTCGGCTAGCGTTCCGTCGGCGAAGTTAATGCCGTCCCATGAGTCTTTCCATCCTTGGTTGATGAGGCCTCTATCGTTAAGGCGGGCGTATTCGACGAAGCCGTCTCCATCTCTGTCGCCGTAATTCCAGATCCAGTCCATGGCGCGGTCCGCATGGGGCTGCAGGTCAGCGATGGTCTCTTTAGCGAAACCCCATCGGCTGACTTCGCCCAATACCATCAGAAATAGCGGCGTAGCATCGACGCTCCCGTAGTACGCCGACTTTCCGCCAAGGGCAAGGCCACTGGATACGTCCAGACGTACCTCGTGGAGGATCTTTCCGGGTTCTTCCTCGCTCAGGGGATCTACGACACTGCCTTGCAGGTCCGCTAGCGTTTGTAACGTACCCAGTGCCAAGGAGGGATCAACCGGAAGTGCCATTGTCGAGGCCCAGAGAGAGTCCCGGCCGAAGAGTGCCATGAACCACGGCGCCCCTGCAGCAACTACCACGCGCTCGGGATGCTTCGGGTCCTCGATCCGCAATGCCCCCAAGTCTTCATAGCTGCGCCGCAGCGTTCGTTCGATGGACCGATTGCCCATGTGCACCAGGGGGATTTTGGCCACCCACTCCTGCCGCCGACGGTCGCGTGGCGAAAGGGCGTCTTTGCCGGAGTGAACACGGGGCAGAATGTCTTCCACGCCCCACGGCGCCACCCTAAGCCGCGCGTTCCAGTGTCCGTGCGGAGGAACGGTCGTCCGGTACGTCACGGCCTTGGGCGTCACCACTGCGGCGGGGCCGCCGTCGATATTGACGCCCTTGGTAATGTCCTGCCATGTTGCCCGGATGATCAGCGAGTGGGCCTCCACTTGCCGGGTTTCCTGCCAGGTTCGCTGCACGTGCGCCTCCTTGACTTCGAAGAGGTCCGCAAAATCCGACTCAACCGTCAGCGCGATGACACACTCCGCGGGCAGTCCAGAGTAATTCCGGACGGTGATCTGCTCGGTGATGCCAGTGCCCACTTCCCGTAGTCGTTCCACGACCAGCGGGCTGTCTGCCCTCCCGTCCCGGCGTGCCACTCGACCTGCAAAGAGAACCCGGTAAGGCTGTTTGACGTCCGCTGCAAGCGCCTCAACGGGTTGTCCGTTCACCGAAAGCTTCCAACAAGACAGGATGCGTGTGTCTTCGTAGAAAACGCCATGCGGAAGGCCCGGAACTATGTCCCCATTGGTTAACGAGATGCAGAAGTTGGATCCTTCCACCAGCGTGACGGCCGCGCCCAATGCTCCGGCCGCCGTGTCAGCATTCCACCCAGCCATTGCGGCTCCTTTGAGGATCGACATCGGAGTGGTCGTTCACGGATGCTCACCGTCACAGTGCCATCTGATGCCTCGTCGTCAGTATTTCTGACGCTACGCTTGTCGTCGCGTGGGTACTAGCCTTCAGCCGGCTCACAGTACGGGTTTGGTGAGTCAGTCTCCGGGGCCGATGATGTTCGGTCGAACCTCTAGGCGCCCCCAGACAGTACGGGGTTTCGCGTTTGGTAGCTCGTCCAAGAGCGATGTCTGATATCGATGTCCGCTTCCTGCTTTAGCGAGCCAGTGCTTGGGCTGGGCTGATCGTTGTGGCTTTGGCCGCAGGCCAGGCGCCTGCGAGCACACCAGCCGTCGTTCCTGCGGCTACGGACAACAGAAGAGTAACGGGATCTAAGACGGGGACCCATCGATTAATTGCCGAAACAACGATAGTAGTGATCAGTCCAAGGGCCGAGCCTATGAGCCCGCCGAACGTGCCTAGGGCCACTGTTTCCCCTAAAAGCTGCATGAAGATATCACCCCTACGCGCACCGAGGGCTCGCCGCAAACCAATTTCGGGAGTTCGAAGAACCACGCTTGCGGCAGTTGCGTTAGCGATAGATACGGCTCCGATTGCGAGCGTGATCAGGCTGACCATCAGGCTGAGTTGAGTCACACTCCCTTCAATCTCCTGCCGGAGTGTCTTGGGGTCCGGTGGGGCTGCAATTTGCAGAAGTTTAGGGTTGTTCGGAGTTACCGCGTAAGGGACCTGTTCTCCAACTTGGGCAGCAGCCCCAGCGACGGTTTCGATTAGTATTTGACGTTTCGGGACTTGGTCCCCGGAGACGGCGTTTTTTTGGAAGCTGGAAACCGGAATGATTGCTCCGCCGGCAAGAGCTGGAATTCTCTCTGTGTCGCTGTAGATACCAATGACTGTGTATCCGAGGTCGTTGATGAATACAGCGGCTCCTGTTTGCGTGACGCCGATCTTCTGAGCGAGGGACTTAGAGAGCATGATCACCGGATCAGCTCTCGATTCATGCCCGGAATCGAAGAGCCGCCCCATCAGCACGTGGGGAGCGACCGCAGCAAGGGAGCCTTCATCCATACCGTACATTTCCACAGGGACAGGCTGACTCTGTTCTACGAAAAATCGATTGACGTCGATGGCACTCGCTGACATGATCCTGCCCGCGTGTTCCACGCCGCTAAGGTTGCGAATTTCAGTCACGGCCGATGGCGAGAACCAAGTGTCCGCTTGCTGGACGCTTTCGTCCTTGGAACCGGCTGCAGTGTCGGCCACGACTGTAACCTCGGTGGCACGTCTGACGTCAAATGCTGTAGAAACCTGGTTGCTCGCCGTACCTGTGATTCCGAGCGTCGCAACGAAGGCGGCGCAGCCAAGTAGGGTGCCGACTGCCGTGAGGAGCGATCTCGAATAGTTGCGGCTTACAGAACGCCAAGATTCGACTATGAGATCCCGCAAGGTCAGACGTGTCGGTCTCAAGCCCAGGCTTGCTGCCCGAAGCCGCCGTGATTTCCGCATGGCAAGTGGGTTTCGTGAGCGCCGGTTAGACATGTTGAAGAGACTCATTTTCGTTGATGACTCCGTCCTGGACGGTGATGCAACGCTTCATTTGCTGCGCTAGATGCTGGTCGTGCGTCACCATGACGACGGTGAGCCCTGATTCGTTTAACCCGTCTAGGAGGTCCATCACCAGTCTTGTGTTCTTGCTGTCTAGATTGCCTGTGGGCTCGTCGCAGAACAGAACGCGTGGTTCCATGGCGATGGCTCGTGCAATTGCCGCTCGTTGCCGTTCACCGCCGGAAAGGTGCCTCGGGTCGGCATGTGCTCGGTGTCCGAGTCCCAAACGTTCCAAAGCCCTAGTAGCCCGATCTACACGCTCTTTCGGTTTAACGTTCGCGTACACCATCCCTAGCTCGACGTTCTCAGCGAGCGTGCGTCCTGCTAGGAGGTGGAATGCCTGAAATACAAATCCGAACCTCTGTCCCCGAACTGTTCCCCGAATGAGATCGTCTTCAACTGCCACCTCGACGCCCTGCAGCTTGTAGCTCCCCACCGTCGGAGCGTCTAGTAAACCCAGCATGTTGAGTAGCGTCGACTTCCCAGATCCTGACGGCCCGACGATTGCTATCTGGTCTCCCTCGTAGATGCGGAGACGGGTGGGGCTAAGTGCCACTACAGGCACGACGCCAGGGTATGTTTTGGACAGGTCGGTCAGCTCGATGAGTGGGACGTCTGTTTTACCCCTATTCAAAGGATCTTCCAACTATGACTCGGTCTCCTTCACCTAACTGCGAGGGGTCTGTTGGGGTGACCTTGACCCATCCGTCCACGTTTGTACCCACGCTGACCTCTATGGTTTCGTCGGGTCTGGTGGCAGGGATAACGTAACTGGTCCCATTGGCGTTGGAGTAGACGGCAGTGATGGGGATTACCAGAACGGGTTGCAGCTCACCGCCTGTCGTTACAGCTACTTTTTGGGTTGATCCAGCTGCGCCTACTGGCGGTATCGATGAACTGTCGAGAAACCTTAGGTCTATCCGTACACCGGTTCCCAGTCCCGCTATTTCGCCAGGTTCCGTTCCCATCGACTGGACTTCCATGTCGATCACCGTGCCGCCGTCGATGCTGGTGAGTTGTGCCTTGTCGCCAACTTTGAGGGTGGCGGCTCGTTCGGGTGAGGTCGAAGCGGTCACGATATTGCTTCCACCGTCCAGTGTCATTAGGGGCGCGTCTGCTGCAATGATCTTGGATCCGATGCTGACCGTGAGGCTCGTAAGGACATTCTCGGATTTTGGAACAGTGGCAATATTCCGAGCGGGGAGGTAAGCGACCTCTCTAACCGATGAACCACTTCCAGTCGCTGGTCCTTCATCAGAAAGACCGGTGCTGAAGGTGGGCGCTTTTCTTGGAACTTCGTAGCCTAGGTCTGCATAGAGCCTAGTAAGACCTGCTTGCGTCGCAGCGTCAAACACTGAATTTTGGCTAGTTGAATAACCAAGGGCTGCGAGGGAAAGCTGTAGCTGCGCTACGTCTGGCCCAGTATTGCCTGCTTCGATGTCGCGATAGGCCGGAAACGGCCAGTTCATTGCGATGAGTGGCTCACCATTAGTTTCAAGAACTACAGCGCCGACGCCGAATCGGCTTCCGATGCTGAGCGGAGTTGCCGTCACGACAGGAGCCTTAGCGATCAGTGCATCTGAAGGCTTAAATGCGAAACTCGGGCCCGGCGACACAACGCCACGCATGACAACCTGCGAGGTCAAGGATCGCTTTTCCACGACTGCCGTGACAGGTTCCGCAGGTGGTGGCGAGGCATCACCAGCTATCTGAGCCGGCGACTTGAGCAGCGGCAATGCGATCAGTGCCACCACAACCAGCAGAGCTACAAGCAGTCCACTGATACCCATCCAAAGAATAGCCCGACGACGACTATCTTTTGGCGCGTTGGGGCGCGGCGAACCGTTCCTGCTGTCAGTGGTCGAATCAAGTGATTCAAACTCGGGCTCATTGGTGCTCATGTACTACTCCAGACGTACAACCCCGGCACAGCTGCCAGTGCTGCTGATATGGCCAACCTACGCGCTAACTCTGTTGAGTTGCCGCTGCGGCCGATTTTGCTAGCTCTCTAATCAAAGGGTTCAATTCGGACAATTGCCCTTCCTGGGCAGCTATTGCCGAAGCTTTGGCATCCGTCAGAGTTCGCTGCCACTCACGCTGTGCCCCTATATCCACGGAGCACTGGTACATCACCTCAGCGGCCCGTGACTCCTCAGAAGTAGGCATGTACGCTGTGCCGGGACGCCCCGGGTTGATGACTACGCTGCCGCCCTTAGTCAGATCAGGCCAAGGAGGTTCGGACGCGTTACCAGTTGGAATCTGAAAATCGACCTGCCAGACAGGGTTCTTGTTGGGTCCGTCCTTGTCGACAGGTGTTCCTTTTTCGGACATGCAGGCAAAAACGCGATCGTTGAGGGCGGGCCTTATCTTTTCTGCAGCAGCGTTGAGCTCACTCGCGAGTGTGTTGCCGAGAGCAGTGTAGTTGCGGATCAAGGACGCGTCTCCGCCGATCTTCTTCACAGCCCAGCCATGGCAATCCTGTTGGACAGCAGAGAATGCTCCATCCATGACTACTACTGAGCGAACGAGTGGCGTCAGATCGTGTCCAAACCCGCGCATTCTGGCTTCTTCAGCGGAAGTACGCCACGGCACTTCGCCGTACGAGTTGAACGTGGAGGAAAAGTCAGGCGTCTCAGCCAACGTCCGGAAATCATCGGCTTTCTGATCCGGAAGAACCTCAAGGAATTCAGGGTAACCATTTGATGCATAGCACTTGAATTGCAGTTCAGTAAGAGACGAGTTTATGTTCAGCAGTTCCTTGCTTAGATAACCGTTATAGGGATCATTTTTATCGACACTCGTCGAAGGGGGGCTGTAGGGCCTACTTGCCTGGGGTGTGCTGGATGCTGTGACGTTCGGGGGACTGGAGCAGGCTGCCAGTCCAAGTACAGAAATGGTGACTGAAGTCTTAAGAATGTTGCTGAGCTTCATGAGAATTTAGGAGACAACCTTCCGGCATTGTCTGGTGAAACTAGTTGGTTCCGGGCGATGCCATTAGGCATCGCCCGGGAACTTGCCTCTAGCGGATGTGAACGGTGATGACGTTCACTGCTCCACCAAAACTACCGCGCCACCATTTGGGACGCAGCGGTGAGGTGGTCTCGGGTGTAATGCTCGACTTGTACGTCACCATGCCCGAGTTGTTTCCCGTTGAGAGGGTGATCGTGTTCAGCACTGTCACGTACACATCGCCATAGTTGGCAAAGCAGAACGCTTCGCCATTGGTCTTAATGGTTTGGTAGTACGCGTTGCTGTTGCACGGCGTCACCATGTTGGCCGCCTGAGCGCCGGGTGCGGTGAACAATACGGCGGAAGCGGCAACTGCTAGCCCTGCCCCGAGTGTTTTAAAGGTTCTACTGATTTTCATAATCAACCGATCATTTTGGACTAATTAACATTAGGTCCGCTCCCTTGCAGTGTTCTTTATAAAGCTGAAGAACTCTCCCCCCCAAAGGGATTCGTTCGCATCAAGTGCAAACCAGTACTAACATACTACATTTTTCTAGAGGGGAAACTCTAAGTAAGCACGGTCAGCGGGCGCTGTTTGACATGAATGTTTCTAATACTTGTGTTATTGTCCGGCGGCATTTCTCAGGCTGTGAACTGGCACGGGAGATGATCACGTGAATACCGTTCGACTCGAGTCCTACCTTCGCAGCGCTGGCATAGCGAGGAGCCTGCGTAGCTACAGTGCTTATCTCGATTGGAGGGGCCACCTGCGATTGACATCCGATTCGAGAACTTGGCATGTCATTGCACTCTGAGCGTTAGGGTGTGTCTCCTAAAGCGGTCAGCCAGATGCTGGCGGCCCGGAGGACGGCTCCGCCGCGGTAGGTCAGGGCGAGTTTGTCGTAGCGTGTTGCCAGTGCGCGCCACTGCTTGTAGGTGTTGAAGTTCCGTTCGACGACGTTGCGGCCCTTGTAGTCCTCCTTGTTGAAAGCCGGTGGTCGGCCGCCGGTGGATCCACGTCGTTTTCGATGGCCGATCTGGTCGGACGGTTGCGGGATGACCGCCACGATGCCGCGGTCGCGCAGGTGTGTCCGGATCGCCTTGGATGAGTAGGCCTTGTCACCGCGGACACGGTCCGGGCGAGTTCGAGGCCTGCCCGGACCGACACGGTTGATCTTCAACTGCTCCGTCAAGTGAGGAAACATCGGCGCATCTCCGCCCTGCCCGGGAGCGACCAGCAGCACCAACGGCCTGCCCTTACCGTCGACGATGGCGTTTATTTTGGTACTCAAACCACCGCGGGAACGGCCAATCGCATGATCGTCCGGCTTATCAAACAGATTCATGTAATTCGAACAGGCCCCCTGTGGGGCGGGGAAGGTTGGTCCATGCTGGTGGGCACGGTTCACCGTCGAGTCAACGGAGATCGACCAGTCCACCTCACCGCGGGCATCAGCGACCGTCAGCAGCCCGGCCAGGATCCTGTCCCAGGTACCGTCACCGCTGTAGCGCCGGTGACGCTTCCAAATCGTCTGCCACGGACCAAACGCGGCCGGCATGTCCCGCCAAGCAATCCCGCACCGATACCGGTAAATGATGCCCTCCACCACCCGGCGGTCGTCCCGGAACGGACGACCCCGCCGCCCAGCGGACGAGGGCAGCAACGGCTGAATGCGGGCCTACTGCCCATCAGTCAAAACAGAACTAGGAGACACCCATCAAGTTTCCCCGACCAGAACTCCAGAATTTAGGAGACACGCCCAAGGTGCGCTTGCCGGAGTCAGCGTTCCGGATGAGTCCGTTTTCTGCACCTGTACGACAAGTCTTGCCTTGGCCACGGCCGCGCGCGGTATTGAGCGTGGAAGCTTGCCACTGGCGTGGCGCTTTGGTACATCCCGAAGCCCTGGGCGGTCGGGACGGGTCTGTCTGCGCAAAGCGTCTTAGGCCGAAGGAGCGACGGAGGCAGCGGCGGATGCTTGCCACGCCGAGGGCAGATGCCGCAGCAGCCCGCAGGAGTGGAGCGGGTGGCCCGGCGGTGGCCTGGCGCAGGCTTCGGGATCGGACCAGTACGCAGACGGCGAGGACGAGTGTTGCTTCTGCAGCCTGGACTCCCGTGGCGAAGACAAGTACATAAGGGCCGTCGGCTCGGGCCGGAGTAGCTGCGAGTGTGTGGCTCACGGCGAGCGAGGTGAAGCCGGGTGTGCGGATGGCCGTTAGCTCTGCACCGTCCGGGATGGCGAGCGGAGCCCTGCGCCACGGACGAAGGCTACCGAGCATACAAAACGCTTCCGATGTGCGAAAACGTCCGGCAATCCAGGCGAGTCTTCGCAGGTACTTGTACTCTCGTGAGTTCAATGCCGAAATTGAATCTTCCGTCAAGCTGGCTGGCGAGGGCTGCAATCAGGGAATGTCTAGTCGGTTTCTGTATGCGGTGTTCTTGTTGGGTGTTCCAGCCTGCAATGATGCCGGCTCCGAGCATGTGGTCGGTGAGGCGTGCGGAGCGGTAGCCGGGGTCGGTTTCGAGGGCGAGTTGGAGGTATTGGTGTGCTTTGGATCCTCTGCCTTCCCACCAGTTGATGTAGCCGATGGTGGTGAGGATGGGTGCTGCGTGTTCAGGGCTGATGAGCGTGTAGGCGTTGGTGAGGAGTTGTTTGGCCCATTCGACGCGTGACCAGTCCGGCGCTGTTCCGGTTTGGGCGAAGAGGATGCGTTCGGGTAATTCGTCGATGCCGGGGATGACTGCCATGAGCCGGTCCCGGACGTGCGGGAACTGGAAATACGCGACGAGCTTCAGGGCGTCCTTATCGGTGGGGTAGTCCTTGCTGTCGAGCATGCTGATCCAAAGCTGGTGGGCTTCCTGGGTGGCTGCCGTAGTCTCTCCACTGAGGATGGTTTGTTTGTAGTGTTCGACGGCGGTCGCGTACTCGCGCTGGTCGGTCGCCGCGGGGAGGGTCACCTGATTCGTGGGTTCGATGGTGCTGCCGCGGTAGATGAACTCGGCGTTGACCTGACTGTATTCGGTGCTGCTGAGGGGGATGGCGATGTTGTCACCGGGCTGGGTGTCGTAGGGGGAGTAGGTGGTGGCGGTGACGTAGATGCCGTCGCGGATGGTGATGCCTTCGTGGGCGAGGACTCCGGTAAGGGCTGCGATGGTGGCCCGGTGGGGTCTTGCTTCGCCTGGCTCTGGGGTTTGGGTGGTGTCGAGGGCGAAGACGATGCCGGTGACTCGTTCGTCGGATGTGAGGTAGGCGGCGACAGTGCGGGCGAAATGGACCTCGTAGCCTGGTTGTTTGGGCAGGTCGATGCGGAGGGTAGCGCCGACTTTGTCTTTGTCGAGGGTGATGCAGACGAGGCTTTCTTGTGGCCAGAATCCGAGGGTGTGGCCGATGAAGCTGAGAAGGTCAGCTGGGTCCTTGATGGTGAGCGCATTCATTTTCCTGTCTCCTCTTGCCTTTTCTGTTGTCTCACGTGATTCGGAGTGGTGGCCCTTCGAATCCGACGATCGTGGTGTCAGCAGTAGGCCCTCGACAGCGTGGGGATATCCAGAAAGCTGAGCGGCGGATTCGCATCTGGTATTCATGGGGATCGATGGTTGCTGCATCATGATCGTGAACGGTCGAAGTTTCATGGCACGTCGACAGCTCCACGCGAGGGACAGTGGTCCGGCTGTGATGCGTGGCGGCGCGCACGGGCCTCGGACGCAAAGTGGGCAACCGAGGGGTCCGAGTCTCATGGATCCCTTTATTCAGGGATCTGCAGGAAGAAGTGCTGGTCGGGCCGACGTATGCGCCGTTATCGGTTTTACTTCCCTCGGTGGATCTCTTAGCCCAGGGCCGCTCGAGGTACCGTTTTGGTACCATTGGTTCATGGCTATGAATCTGCGTGTCCCTGAGGACCTTGATCGTCGGCTGGAGAAGTTGGCTGCCGAGGAGCACACTTCCAAGTCCGCACTCCTGTTGCAGGGCGCCGAGTTGGTTTTGCAGCGCCGTGCGCGCTGGCGCGAGATCAGTGAGGGTCTGGATTTTGTCATGAGTCACGACGCTGATTTGCTCACTAGCCTTGAGGACGCGTGACCGCTTACCTGGACATTGAAGACGCGCTCCAGGTTGTTGATCGGTATGGCTTCCACATCCGCGACGTCGGCTTGTTGGCTTCGGCGCTTGCGCGTCCCGCGACAACCGTAATGGGGGCGGAAGCTTATCCGGACCTCGCCGTGAAGGCGGCCGCCTTACTTGAGTCGGTCGCGCGGTTCCATCCACTACTTGACGGGAACAAACGGACTGCCTGGACACTTATGGTGCTGCTGTTATGGATCAACGGCTACCGCCATGACTTCACAACTGACGAGGGCTTCAGACTAGTGGTGGGCGTCGCCGCTGGGGACGTTGAACTACGGGATTCGGCGGCCGTGATTTCGAAGCATCTGGTGCCACGCTGAACGTCGAAAAAAGAGCTGTGGACAATGTCCACAGCTTCCGTTTCGGACTGGCTCGTACACCGGCCGAACTGCCCCGGATTCCGCAGGTTTCCCCCACTTTCCAGTGTTTACAAGGCTAGGAATCGCGTTCGAGTCCCACCTCGGGCACGGCATACCCCCTCGTCAGAGGGGGTTTTTGCTTTAACGTGTGTACATTCTGGGTGGTCAGGTCCCTCTGACACGGGCCGCGGGGTGTGCCTGGCGCCGTGGTTCGCCTGTTTGGTTGTGGGGGAGCGCGTTCAGGGTCGTGGCTGGTGGGCCCTCCGCTTGCTTTGAACTGGGGCTATGCGGGTCCTCTCCTGGTTCGTCCGGTAGGCCGTGGTTGGCCTACACCTCTTCATGGGTAGGGATGCTGAGCACGACATGTCATTGGGAACTTGCAATAAATATCCTGACTTCGGTCGTTCCCGGAGTGAGGAGACGTGGCTGGCGGACACTTTGTCATGCCAAAGGGGGTGTGGACATTGTCCACACTTAAATCTTCGTTATCGCGGCTGCTTGCGGCCATTGGCTCTTCCCTCCTTGGGCCTTCATCTACTCATGGGTGTGAGTGCCAGTAGCGACATGACGCGGATCTGGAAGCGCTCTACATGTGCAGGGTGATTCCGAGGTGAGAGTTCGGCGGCCGCGGTCGGCCGAGTGCTATCAATTGGGTCCTGGCCGTGTCGTCGAAGCGCACTGCGAAATCAAGTGGGACGCGGACCCGTCGCAGATGACCGCTCCCCAGCGGTCCCTCCGGAACACTGCAGCTCACGCGAACGTCGGCTGACCACGTCTACGCGGACACCGGTAGGGGCCCATACGTCGCGCTGCTGCTGGGCAAAGGTGGCTTGGTTACAGCGACTTCAGAAGTCAAGGCTCCTGGATGACCCAATGCGAAATGCATAAGACTCGTTCTCAATCAGGTAGTTCGTCACTTTGTCGGTGACGAGTCCCGAAACAAGAACTCCTGATCGAATGCTGCTCTTCAATGGAGTCAGTTCTGTTTCACGCGCTAGTCTTTGCTGCTGAAGGCGGCGTCGAAGCTGGTTTGGGAGGCGGGGAAGTCGAACTTCTTGAGGTCGGCGAGGGCTTCGGGGGCGCCGTGGAGTCGGTCCATGCCGGCGTCTTCCCATTCCACGGAGATGGGTCCGTCGTAGCCGATGGCGGTGAGCGCGCGGAAGGACGATTCCCAGGGCACGTCGCCGCGTCCGGCGGAGACGAAGTCCCAGCCACGGCGCGGGTCGCCCCAGGGCAGGTGCGAGCCCATGACGGTGTTCCGGCCTGTGGGGCGGAGCTTGGTGTCCTTGCAGTCCACGTGGTAGATCCGGTCCTTGAAGTCCCAGATGAAGGAGACGGGGTCGATGCCCTGCCACATGAAGTGGGAGGGGTCCCAGTTCAGGCCGAACGCTTCGCGGTGGCCGATCGCTTCGAGGGTCCGGACGGTGGTCCAGTAGTCGTAGGCGATTTCGGAGGGGTGGACTTCGTGGGCGAAGCGGACCCCGTTTTCGTCGAAGACGTCCAGGATGGGGTTCCAGCGGTCGGCGAAGTCCTGGTATCCGGCGTCGATGACTTTTTCGGGGACGGGCGGGAACATGGCGACGTATTGCCAGATGGAGGAGCCGGTGAAACCGACGACGGTGTCCACGCCGAGGGCGCGGGCGAGGCGGGCGGTGTGTTTCATTTCTTCGGCGGCGCGTTGGCGGACGCCTTCGGGTTCCCCGTCGCCCCATACCTTGGAGCCGACGATGGCTTCGTGGCGGAAGTCGATGGGGTCATCGCAGACTGCTTGGCCTTTGAGGTGGTTGGAGATGGCCCAGACCTTCAGGTTGTACTTTTCCAGGATGGCGAGTTTGGAGTCGACGTAGCCGGGTTCGTCCCAGCGACAGGCGTCCAGGTGGTCTCCGGAGACGGCGATTTCCAGGCCGTCGTAGCCCCAGCCCGAGGCTAGGCGCGCGACTTCCTCGAAGGGGAGGTCGGCCCACTGGCCGGTGAACAGGGTGTACGGGCGGGGCATGTCAGACTCCTTCAGTAATGAGTGACTTATTCTCGACGGCGGTAATGGTGCTCTTGTTCTTGGCTGAAGCTTCCACAGCGGCCAGGACGCGCTGGACCTGCAGTCCGTCTTCGAACGACGGCGACGGTTGGCTGCCGTCCCGAATCGCCAGGAGGAAGTCGCGGATCTGGTGCGTGAAGGTGTGTTCCCACCCGATGATGTGGCCTTGCGGCCACCACGCTCCTATATACGGGTGCTCGGGTTCGTTGACCAGGATCCGCCGGAAGCCCTGCTCCCGGACGGGCACGGTGGCGTCCAGGAAATTCAGTTCGTTCAGGTCCTCCAGATCGAATGTCAGAGAACCTGCGGTGCCGTAGACCTCGATCGTCAGGCTGTTTTTCTGCCCGGTCGCGACGCGGGATGCCTCGACGGATGCGCCCATGTCACCGGTGAGCCAGAACGTAGCCCATACCGCGTCATCAACCGTGACGTCTTCCAGGCCGCCTCCTGAACCACGCGAACCGGGGCGCTGGGAAACGAAAGTCTTCAGCGTCCCTGATGCCTCAAGAGCGGTTTGCCCCGTTAGAAACTGGATTTGGTCGATGGCGTGGGAGGCGATGTCGCCGAGCGCGCCGGAGCCGGCGGTTTCCTTGCGGAGGCGCCAGGTCATGGGGGACTCGGCGTCGGAGAGCCAGTCCTGCAGGTATGCGGCGCGGACGTGGCGGATGGTGCCGAGCCGTCCTTCGGCAATGAGTTCGCGGGCCAGTGCCAGGGCCGGGACGCGGCGGTAGTTGAAACCGATCATGGACTGCACGCCGTTGGCCCGCGCGGAGGCGGCTGCGGCCACCATCAGTTCGGCCTCGCCCAGGGTGTTGGCCAGAGGCTTTTCAACGAGCACGTGTTTCCCGGCGGCCAGTGCGGCGATGGCGATTTCGGCGTGCATCCAGCCCGGAGCGCAGATATCGATGATGTGGATGTCGTCCCGTTCAATCACGGAACGCCAGTCGGTGGCGGACTCGGCCCAGCCGTACTTGGCTGCGGCCTCGGCCACTTGGGTGGTGTCCCGGCCAACGAGCACTTTCTGCTCGAAGGCCGGGACGTCGAAGAAACTGGCCACGTTCCGCCACGCATTCGAGTGGGCCTTCCCCATGAAGGCGTAGCCAATGGCAGCAACCCCCAATGGGCTTTCGTGTTGATTTCCTGATGGTTCTGTCTTCATGAATTTCCTTCCTTTGCAGCTTTCGGCTGGCAACGTCGATCCGTCCCGTGCGACCAGCACCGCAGATGGCAGCCATGTTCGGCTGCCGACGAACTGTGGCTCGATTCAGACGACAGGGAGGGCCGGACACATCGACTTGAGAAGGGCCCTGCCGGGATGGTTCCAAGGCATTCTGAGGGTTCTTTACTGAGAGCTGGTTGTTGTCAGCTTGTGGTTGTGAGGATGCGGACCCTCACGGCTGTGATGTGCTTGTCAGAAAGGATCTCAAGTCGTTCGTCTCCGTTGAGGAATCGTCCTTCCCGTAACCCGGCATCGGTCACCACCAGCTCCCTCACTGAATCCAGCTCAACTTCACATCCGGGCTTGTGGAAGTCCACTTGCGCTCCTTGGCCCACCACGATGAACTCATTGGGATTGATGGCCAGGACCATTCCAAAGGGGCGGGCATCGCCTGGGGTGGGACCATGGGTAGCGGCAACCGTTTCTTCCAGGAGTTCGGGCGCGGGGGGAACACGAACGCCTGCGTCCAGAAGCATTCCTTCGAGGAGCTTCCTGGAATTTCGAACCGTAATTGCTGTACCCGCCAGTTCCGTGCTGATGGATTCCTCCTCCGGGTCAAGGGCGAAGCCGAAAATACGGCCGTCGCGCTGGGCGTCCACAATCTCCGGAGTCAGGGAAGTAATGATGGAGCAGGCTGTGCTGAACTGGTTGTCTTCCCTGCCTTCTTCAACACCGAAGACGTTGTAGCCCAGGCCTCCGAAGCCGCCAATTGCCAGGAATGCATCTCCGGCGCGGAAACGAGCTTCCGGGATGAACAATGGATTGGAATCGGAGGCGTATTGACGCATGACTTCCTCTGCGTTGGGCACGTAGATATCCGGGGCCAGGAAGTCGATGGCCGGCGTCGCGGCACGCCACACCGGGACCATGCCGGCCGTCGGTCCCCCACTGGGGTACTGGCCGGGCAGGTCCTGGCCACGTTGCGGGCCGATCCAGGCGTTTGCGTAGGCGGGGAGGGGCAGCACTTCCTTTCCAGCGGCCGCCAAACCTCCTACGAAGGAAGCGAATCCCCACGCCATGAAGGTTTCCTCAGCAACTGGGTTGTCGTCGCCGAAGCAGTCCGCCCAGCTCCTACCGCCGTCCGGATTTGCGCCGAGGGACTGCACCAGGTCAGGGTCAAAGGAACCCGGAGCCTGGGAAACAGCGGTGATCAGCTGCTCCGGGAGCGGTGCATTCCAGGCGGCCTCGGCCAGCGGACTGTGATCCCTTCCCGCACCCAGCAGGCCAACTTCGTTCTCAACCTGGACCATGATGACTGTATGGTCCGGATCGATCGTGGCCACATGCTTCAGCAGGGCAACGTAGGCAGCCCGGTCCGCTTCGAAAAGGTCCCGGGAGAAGACGGACAAGCTGGGCCGCGGCATGGAACCGGGATAGGAAAACGGGGTCGTGAAGGGTTTGGCGCCCCTGTCCGTGCGCGGGAAACGTTCACGGTCAGCCCGAACCCAGCCGGGGGCATAGGTGGAGAATGCGTTCTTGAAAGCCCCGAACCAGATCATGACCAGACGGATGCCCGTGGACCGGGCATCTTCCACCAACCCGTCCACAATCGAGAAGTCGAACTCTCCCTCCACCGGCTCTACTTGTTCCCAGGACACAGGAGCGATCACCGTGTTGACCCCGGACTTTGCCAGCTTGTCCCAAATAGGCGACATGTAATCCCGGTTGGATGCGCTGGAGTTGTGCAGTTCGCCTCCGATGCAGAGGAACGGCTTCCCGTCCACGATGAGGCGTGTGTGGCTGCCTGTGCGCTCGAGGCGCGGGAGGTTCTGGCGTGGCATGGTGATCAGTCCTTAATGCTTGAGGGCCGGGTAACGGTGTCTGTCAGGGAAGGCGAAGTGACCATGAGGCTGAACTGCTGGGTGGCAACGCCGTCGCCAATTCCTATCCGGAAGGAACCTGGCTCCACGATGTATCCGGTCCCGGGATCGTTGGTCCAGAACCCCAGGTCGTCGAAGCCCACGGACAGTGACACCCGCCGTTCTTCTCCAGCCGGTACAAATACCCGTTTGAAGCCGCGCAAACGCCTGACCGGCTGCGTCACACTTGCCAGGAGGTCGGAGACATACAGCTGGACCACTTCTTCGCCGTCCCTTGTTCCGGTGTTGCGAAGGATGGTTGTGAAGGAGAGCTGTGCTCCGGCTTTGAGCTCGTCCAGGGTCAGTGATAGTTCCTGGTCCGGGGATGACTCCAGCTCAAAAGTGGTGTAGCCAAGCCCGTATCCGAAGCCGAATTGCGGGCCCAACTCCAGGTCCAGGTACTTGGACTTAAAGTAGTCATCGGTGTTGTTGGGACCGGTCAGCCCCACGTCCGGCCGTTGGTGGGCAAAGGAGCCTCCTGTGCGGGCGGGCCTGCCGGTTGATTCGTGGTTGTAATAGACGGGCACTTGACCCACTGATCGCGGGAAGGACATGGGAAGTTTGCCGCCGGGATTGACCGTGCCGGTGAGGACATCCGAGATCGCTTTTCCGGCCTCTGTTCCCAGGTGCCATGCCAGGAGAAGGGCAGGACATTGGTCAATCCATCCGCTGACCACCAACGGACGGCCCGTCATCAGGACCACGGCAAAGGGGGTGCCCGAGCCGGCAACGGCATGGATCAATTTCTCCTGGTCTCCCGGCAGGTCCAATGAACTCCGCGAGCTCGCCTCCCCGGAAAGGTCACTGGGTTCCCCGACGGCGACGATCACCAAATCCGCCTCAGCGGCGGCAGCAGCTGCTTCAGCCTGAAGGCCGGGATCGGAATCAAAGAAGGTGGCGCCGGGCAAGGTGGTCACCACGGACTCCGGCAGGGCCGCGGCGAGCGATTCGGCAATTGAGGTGGTGGTGGGCGAGGCGAAGTACTGCACCCAGGCGCCCAGATGGTCCTTGCTTTCAGCGTAAGGACCCACCACCAGGACGCGTTGTCCCCGGGGCTTCAACGGCAGGACGTCGGAGTCGTTCTTCAGTAGGACGGTGCAACGTGCGGCAGTGGCCCTGGCGGCCTCCAGAGAGACTTCATCAGGACCGGTTGCGGCTGCGGACTCGTCCACATAAGGGTTCTCGAACAGACCCAGCGCTTCCTTCAGCCGCAGCACACGGAGTACGGCGTCGTCCAGCCGCGCGGGATCCACCACGCCCTCATGGATCAGGGGCTCACCCCCGCTCAGCAACGAGCCGCCCATCTCCACATCGAGCCCGGCGGAAAGAGCCAGCCGCCCGGCGTCGGACGCGTTGGCGGCGACGCCATGCTCAACCAGTTCGCCGACGCCACCGGCGTCAGCAACGACGATCCCGGCGTGTCCCCACTCGTCCTTCAAGACAGCGGTGAGCATCTCCCGGTTGGCGTGCATCGGCACCCCTGAAACTGCATTGAAGCTCGCCATGACACTGGCAACCCCCGCCTTGACCGCGATCCTGAATGGCTCAAGATACACGTTGCGGAGCCGTTGAACAGAGATGTCCGTGGTGTTGTAGTCGCGGCCTCCTTCTGCCGCGCTGTAGCCAACAAAGTGCTTGGCACAGGCGGCTATGGAGGTATTCGACGAAAGGTCCTCACCTTGGTACCCCCGGATCTTGGCCTCCCCGAAGACGGCATTGAGGAAGGGGTCTTCGCCAAACCCTTCCACCACGCGTCCCCACCGCGGGTCCCGGGACACATCGATCATGGGTGAAAAAGTCCAGTTGACCCCGCTGGACCGGGCTTCCTTGGCAGAGAGCCTGGCATCTGCTGCGGCAACCTCGGGATCGAAGCTGGCCGCCTGCGCCAAAGGGGTGGGGAAGATGGTGAACTGTCCGTGGACAACGTCCAGGCCGATCAAGAGCGGGATGCCGTGCCGGCTCTCCTCAACGGCGATCCGCTGGAGGTCATTGGTGGCCTTCGCCGACGGGGGCCAAAAAAGCGCACCGGCACCGCTTCGTGCAAGGTCCCCCGCTTCTGCGGAGTCAGGCCTCCAGACGATCTGGAGCTGCGCAAGCTTCTCGGCGTAGGTCATTGATGCCAGGATCTGTTCCGGCTGTACTCTAACTTTCACGGTGAGGATCCTCCTGGGACGGTTGGTGGATCTGGTGCCTGATGAGGTCCAGTGTGCGCATGATGGCCAGTGAGTCGCTCAGGGGCATCACGGAGCTCTCGGGTTTGCCGGCTTCGATAAGCCCATGGAACTCGAGAATTTCGTACCTGAGTCCGCCGCCAACAATGGGCGCGTGAATGGTGTGGGACTGCTGGAGTCCCGGCCCTGAGGGGTTGTAGCGTGAAACGGTCAGCTCGTTGGGACAATGGTGCGGGGCCGGCAGTTCAATGATGCCTTCAGTTCCCAGTATCCGTGCGTTATTGGGCAGCACCGTGGACATTGATGAGCTAAAGTATCCGGTTGCACCGTCCCTGAAGGACAAAAGCGCCGTCGCGTCCAGGTCCACCCCGCTGGTGCTGCTGCGGCCGAACGCGGCGACGGCCGGTTCATCGCCCAGGAGCCAGTGCGAGAGCTGAACAGGATAAACGCCCATCTCCAGCAGGCTTCCGCCGCCAAGGGCGGGATCGTACAACTGTGGCCGCGCCCGCGGCCCAGCCTCCGGAATCGGGAAACCGAAAGACGCTTCAACCTTCCGGACCTTTCCGATGGCACCGCTGCCCACCAGCCGCTTCAGCTCAAGGAACGCAGGCAGGAATCGGGACCACATGGCCTCCATCAGCACTGTCCCGGATCGCTTAGCGGTTTGGGACAGATCGAGGGCTTCGGCGTGCGTGGACGTAAAGGGTTTCTCCACCAGGACATGTTTGCCCGCCTCCAGGAATTGCCTGGCATGCTCGTGATGCAATCCTGCAGGGGTGGAAACGTACACCGCGTCAATGGTGGGGTCCTGGGCAAGGTCCTGGAAGGACAGGTGCTGTTTCGGGATGCCGAATTCGGAACAGAACTTCCCTGAGGCCGCGGCGGTCCGGGACGCTGCAGCAGCCAGGAAGGCAGAGGGAACATCAGCAAGGGCCTGCGCGAATTCACGGGCAATGGTTCCCGTGCCGGCGAGCCCCCATCTCACGGTTGGTGCAGTCATTTCGTCCCCAAAGCCGGAGACGGCGCCTTGAGTATCCCGGCCAGGAACTCGATTGCCGTGCCAACGTGCACTTCAGGATCGCCCGCGTAGAAAACATGGTGAAGTCCAGGAACAGTAATCAGGTGCACGTCTGCGTTTACTTGTTTTAGGGCCTGGGCCAGCTGCTGACTTTGGCTCACCGGTACCAGCCGGTCCGCCTCCCCGTGGATGAGGAGCATCGGGGGTGCGTCGGAGCGCACGTAGGACAGCGGGGACATCCGCCTGAGCCCTTCCTCATACGGCCAAAGTGATCCTTCGAGCATGATTTCGGTCGGAGTAGGGGGCTGGGTGGCATTGACTGGCAGATCAGACGTGGGCGGCAATGTTGCTGCGTTGGTTATGGGGTAAAAGCACACTGCGGCTCTGACGTCGCTCGACACGCCGGTCGCCCCGATATCACCTTCAAGGTCAGGGTCGTTGACGAGAGCCACGAGCGCCGCGAGGTGCCCCCCGGCCGATTCGCCCCATACTGCGATGTGGTCAGCATCGATGCCGAGCTGGGGTGCGAACGTCCGCAGGTAACGGACGGCGGCTTTCGAGTCGTGCAGTTGCGCTGGGAAGGGTGCTTCGCGCGAATGCCGGTAGTCGATGGTTGCTACGGCTAACCCTGCGTCGATTGCTGATTGGAAGACGAGGTTGGGGTCCCAGTCGCCGGGAGGTTGGCTGCGTGCGCCGAAAATCCATGCGCCGCCGTGGATCCAGACGACCAGTGGCACCGGGGAGGAGGCGTCCGCCGGTACGTAGAGGTCGAGTTCGAGGGCCCGGTAGCCGTCGATTGAGGCATAGATCAGTCCTCTGTGGGCTACCGCGTTGCTAGGTGGATCAGCCAGTGCCGCCGGTGGAAGGAATGCCGGCAGGAACGCCCCGGTAATGTCGTTGGTCATGTTAGTCCTTTGCTTGCAGTGCCAGATCGGCGGAGTGGGTTACAGCCGCTGTTGGTTCATCCGAAAGGCGTCCATCGGGCAGCAGCAACGCTGCAACGAAACCCAGGATGTAGACGCCGGCCAGGGCAAGGAAAACGGGAGAAAAGACGTCGTGGTAAATCGCTGCGATCTCAGCCTGCAAGGCGGGGTCTGCGGCGTGGACCAAGGCAGGTGTCAGGGTTTGGGAATCGAGCCCGGTTGGCAAGAGCGTTGCGACGCCGAACCCCACCACTCCGCCCACTACGGCTGATCCCACTGTGGATCCGATCTGCCCGCTCAGTCCGGCGGTTGCGGTTGCGGCGCCGAGTTCACTGTGAGGTGCAGCACTTTGCACGATTGCAATGGCCAGGCTCATGAACGCTCCCGTGCCGAGGCCCACGAACGCCATGATCAACGCCGGTACCCACAGCGGCGCGCCCCCCGGGAGTAGGGACATGGCTCCGAGTCCGAGTGCTCCCATCACCGTTCCGACTATGGGAAAAACGCGGTAGCGGCCCGTCCGCGAAGCAAGCCAGCCCGTCAGGAGATTGCCCACCAACATTCCCAGCACTGTGGCGATGGGTACCAACCCCGAGATGGTGGCGCTCACGCCATAGGCCATCTGGAAATACGTTGGCAGGTACGCCGTGGCTGAGATAAGCCCGGCACCCATGACGGCTGACAGTCCCACGCCTGCACTGAAGGTGCGGTTGCGGAACAAGGCAACCGGAATGATGGGGTTGCGCTGACCACGCTCGACGGCGACCAGCCCGCCCAGCGCTGCTACGCCTGCTCCAAGGGCGATCCATGCTGCGGAGTTTGCTGAACTGAACCACGCTACTGCCAGTACCACCGATACAAGGACAGCGGTGAGCAGCACTGCGCCAACGACGTCGAACCGTTTTTTGCCTGCCGGTTCGATGTGCGGAACGGCAATGACCGCCAGGAGAAGGGCGGCAAGCCCCACCGGGACGTTGATCCAAAACACCCAGGGCCACCCCCCGTGGTCCGTGATCAGGCCCCCAAGGAGTGGCCCGATCAGAATCGCCACCGGAAAGGCAGCGCCGATCAGTGAGAGGTACGCAGGACGTTGCCTTGGCGTGGTGACCTCGGCAACGATCGTCTGCGACATCAGCTGGAGACCCGCGGCGCTCATGCCCTGGAGGACCCGGGCGACGACGAGCTGGGTCATGTCATGCGCGAGGCCGCACACGAAGGAAGCTGCAACAAAGCCGACGAGCGCAATGAGGAAGACCATCCGCGGTCCCACCCGATCGCCCAACCCTCCGAGCACCGGGAGGAGGACAGTACTGGCGAGCGTGTAGCCCACTACCACCCAGCTCATGTGTTGGAGGGCTCCGAGTTCGCCCGCGACAGTGGCCAAGGACGTCGAAACGATGGTGTGATCGAGGGCTCCAAGGAATGACACCGCCAGGAGCGCTGCCATGAGGAGCCGGAGCCGGGTGGGAGAGATCCGGACTGTGTTGTGGTTGCTGTTGCGGACTTCGGTCACAGCGTTCCGGCGATCTCGGCCTCCAGGCTGTGCAGAAGAGCATGCTGCCGGCGGACCTGTTCGATGGATCGGTAAGGCAGCCGATCGCCTTCGTATTCGCTGGACAGGTACCCCGACCATTCGTTCTCCTTCAGGGTTTGAAGGATCTCGCGCCAAGGTATCTGGCCATCAACAAGGTCATCGTCGATGTCGAAGAACTTGGCCTGAATGAACGATACGTAGGGGAGAACATCCGCCAGGTCCGACATGGGAACGGCAAGGGGTTTACGCCAGCCTTCTTCCTGGGCTTCTTCGCTGAGGCCGTCATGCTTGGCGGTGGTGATTGCCCTTTGGAAGATGCCGGTGTCGATGAGCAGGCGGAAGTTCTTCGATCCGGTTCGCTCGATGAACTCGATGTACTCGTCCACCACCGGGTGCTTGATGGGAGTGGGGGCATGGATTTCCGGGCAAATGATGAGGTTCAGCTCGGCCGCGAGATCGAGGTTGCGCTCAATCACTTCCTCCCAGATCGGGTGGGGGCGCAGGTCCATGGACACTACACCGATCTTGGGTCGGATTGAGGTGAATCCGAGGCGGTGGGCCAGCCGAAGATCACGAGCCAGCATTACAGTGCCCTCATCAGCGGTGAGGTCGCGGTCGCGCCACATGCTTGAGTCGATCCAGGACCCGTAATTGGTGGGCTCCAGCTGGTATTTTTCGAGCAGCCCGTACCATTGGTCAATCCACGCGGTGGACGGTTCCGGATAGTTGGGCACGTGACCTTCGCCCAGGATCTCAATCCCGGTGGCGCCAATGTCAGCTATTTGTGCCATGGCGTCTTCGAGGGTGAGGACGGTGTTCATATCACCGGTGTAGCTGTAGAGGGAGACGCCGTACTTGAGGTTGCTCATGCGAGGACCGTGACCTTTCGCTGGGACGTGAAAATTGACGGTTGGAATTCAGCCGGAATGTAGGGTGCGTGCAGCGCGATATCCACGCGCACATCGTGGACACCTACGG
Organism: Paenarthrobacter sp. 2TAF44; assembly: GCF_052114885.1. Classification (NCBI taxonomy): domain Bacteria; kingdom Bacillati; phylum Actinomycetota; class Actinomycetes; order Micrococcales; family Micrococcaceae; genus Paenarthrobacter; species Paenarthrobacter sp. 2TAF44. Next base: position 160,380 of record NZ_JBFRFP010000006.1, read on the forward strand.
CCAGACCGCCCGCGAGCGGCACCATGACGGTGGCCACTTCATCGAGCTGCCAGCGGACATCGGTGGACCGGCGCAGTTCCTGGATGCTGAAAGTGCGTCCCTGGAGTGTCCAGCGCGGCACCTCCCGGCTCCATTCCTGACCATCTACGGTGACAGCCACGCCGTCGATGAGGCTTCCCCAGACGCCCCGGTAATTGGGCATGCGCAGGGCTATCTCGAAGCCGACAGTATCGGTTCCCTCCTGGACGTTGCGGAAGCCCCTGCTTTGGATCAGTTCTCGTTCGAGGACCATGTTTCCCTCACTTCTCTGTTGACGTGGAGTTGATTGATTCGGCGATCTGGCGTGCCCCGGCGACGGCCAGGGCCACCCCAGTCAACGTGGGGTTGCAGGCCGTGGCGGTAGGGATGACACCATTGCCGGCAACGAACAACCCCCTGACGTCCCACACCTGTCCGGTGGGATCGCAAACAGCGGTTCCGTCGTTGGATGTCCCCATCCGCAGGGTGCCTTGATAGTGCAGTGAGGCCCCGGCAGGGAAAGCAAGCGGTTCATCGCCCAGCGGGTCGCCCAAGGACCGGGCAGCTGCAACTACCGATCGGCGTGCTGCGGAGAGTGTCTGCTCGTCACGTTCGGTGAAAGTGTAGTGGATATTCATTGCCGGCAACCCGTATGCGTCCGTGGTGTCTTCGGAGAACACAACGCGGTCGGACGCTTGAAGGTCCTTGGCGCAGAACCATCCCAAGCCCACGATCGAACCAGGGATGACGTCCCCTGAGATGGGCACCGGCGACGCGTCAAGTTGCATGACCTGCCCATGAAAAGGCTGCTCATCGGTGAAGGGCACCCAGCTGACCCCGCTTTGGGCGGTGATGGTGGTGTCGCTTGATGAAGCAGCCGGAACATCATCCACGACGCCGGTCAACCGGACAGCGTGGACAATCTGAGGCTGGTCGTTCAGGTACCGGCCGAGTGCTTCGGGACGGATACCGGATGCGAACAGCAGCTGCGGACCGCGGAGGGCGTCGGCGGCAACTACGACGTAGCGGGCGGCAATTTCATGCTCGTCTCCCGTCTTGTCGTCGCGAACCCGCACGCCGCTGACCTGATCTCCGTCGGTCAGTACCCGCACCACCACGCTTTCGTCGAACAGGCGGGCGCGGGGGTTGTTTCGCGTTTCCTCGCCGAACACCACGTCAGCTCCGGACCAGATGAAACGGCCGTCCTCTGTGCGGCGGACCGCCAGCGGCATGGGCTGAATACGGCGGTCAGGTGTGCGGCCGCCGTCGAGCGCCGTTGCCAGACGTGAGCGGACCAGATCGGCAAGGGGAGCGCCGGCCAGGGCCTCCGAGCTGACCGAGAGGAGGCGTTCGGCCTCGGTCAAGAGCTCGTCCATGTTCGGCAGGAACGCAATACGTTCGCTTCCGCCAGGACGCGGGCAGGCCCCGGTCCAGTGCGCCGCCATTCCGCCAACATTGCTGGAGAATGCAAGGCCCGGCAGTCCTGCCTCGCCGGGCTGCTGCCAGCCGTCGTCGAGGAGGTAAGTACCGGGCCGCACCGGACGGGCGACGTCGCGTGCGTACTCTGCGAGGTTCCCGCCAGTTGGCACGGCGCTCACCTTCCCCTCGGAACGGCGCTGGGCAGCCTCCCGGTCCTGTGGGCTTGCGATGTTCTTCACGTGGGATCCGGGGGGATCACTGATGGTGGGTCCGGCTTCGAAGATGGCAATGCTTGCTTGGGGGCTGAGCTCGGAAAGGATGCGTGCATAAGTGGCTCCGGCGGGGCCGCTGCCGATGATTGCGACGTCGACGACGGCCGGATAAGGGCGCGCTGAAGGTACTGCTGTGGTGGTCATGCTGTTCTCCAGGAGTCTGTAGAAGGGAGGGCGTCACGCCCTGGTGGTTTGCTCAGCGGGCAGCTGTGGACAGTGCGGGTTGAGCGTCAAGGAAAAGTCGTCGTTCCCGGCGCCGCTCGGCTTGCCGGGCCGGGTTGGCGATAGGTGAGGCCAGGAGGAGTGCCTTCGTGTAGGCGTGCTGCGGCTCGGCAATAACCCGCTCCGTCATGCCTGTCTCCACGATTTCTCCCCGGCGCATCACTGCGACGCGCTCGCTGATGTGCCGCACCACATCCAGATCGTGAGTGACAAACAGGAGCGAAACTCCGGTCTGCTCTTGAATGTCGGAGAAAAGTTGAAGAACCCGTGCCTGGGTGGACAAGTCCAAGGCACTGACCGGCTCATCACACACAATGAGCTTGGGATTCCTGCATAGGGACCGGGCAATGGCAATGCGTTGCCTTTGCCCGCCGGAGAACTCGCGAGGGTAGCGGGCGCTGGCGTTGGAGGGCAGATTCACCACGTCCAGGAGTTCCCGGACCCGCCGTTGAGCATCAACCTTGGATGTCCCGGAAACCTGCATCGGCTCGGACAAAATGTCGCTGATGGTCATTGAAGGATTCAGGGAGGTGTAAGGATCTTGGAAAACCACCTGAATGTCGCTGCTCAATGCCCGGCGTTCCTTCTTGCTGAGCTTGGTGATTGACCTGCCGTCGAAACGGATGTCGCCGCCGGTCACAGGCGCGAGCCCGAGCACGGCACGGCCGATGGTTGACTTACCGGAACCGGACTCGCCTACGAGTCCCAGGGTTTCTCCGGCGTTGATGTCCAGGCTCACGCCTTGCAATGCCCGGAATGTCCGTTTTCTGCCGAACCCGCCGATCCTGTAGTCGACCGTCAGGTCAGTGATCCGCAGGAGGGGTTCTGCTTCCGGCAAGGAGGTCTGGTTGACGGAAGTCATCGTGCACCTTCTGTCTCGGTGGTCATGTCGTTGGTCGTGTCGGTCTCGACAGGGTGGTCGGCCGGCGTTTTCGAGGTGGAATCGAGCGCGGAGTCCAGGAGGAGCTGCGTGTACTCTTCCCGGGGGTTCGTGAACAGGTCAGTCACTGCAGCCACCTCCACGATCTGTCCGTCGCGCATCACGGCCACTTGGTCGCAAAGATCCGCTACCACTCCGAAGTTGTGGGTAACCAGGACGACGCCCATGCCCCGTTCGGCCTGCAGGCCGCGAATGAGGTCCAGCACGTCGGCCTGCACCGTGACGTCCAGTGCGGTGGTGGGTTCGTCGGCAATGAGCAGCTCTGGATTGCAGGAAACGGCTCCGGCGATGAGCACGCGCTGCGCCATTCCGCCCGAGACTTGATGCGGGTAGGACTTGAAGACCCTCTCAGGATCAGGAATGCCTACGCGGGCGAGGAGTCTGAGGGCTTCATTTTTTGCTGCCTTCGCCGAGATTCCCAGATGGTGTCGCATGGGCTCGGTGAGCTGGGATCCTATGCGGAAGGCGGGATCCAGGTTGCTCATGGGCTCTTGGGGGATGTAACCGATCCGCGCGCCGCGCAGGCGATTGCGTTCCTTCGGAGTCATTCCGAGCAAATCCTCTCCGGCGAAACTCAGGGTTCCCGCAGTCATGTGGGCTTGCCCGGGCAAGAGACCCAGGACCGAGAAGGCGGTTTGCGATTTGCCCGAACCGGATTCTCCTACCAAGCCGAGGATCTGGCCGCGCTCCACCCTGAGGGAAACACCTTTGACGACGTCGGATTTCTCACCGTTGGGGCGGGGGTAGGAAACCCGGAGGTCGTTGATGGCCAGGAGCGTGTCTCCCGGATCCACAGGCGCCTTTTCCAGTGGCAGGGCGGGTTCAGGAGTTGAGCCGGTGTGCTTGGCAGTCTTTACTGCCTTGACGCTGCCGGCTGAGGATCCGTAGTTGGCCAAGGCGTCGCGGAAGCCATTACCTACCAACGTGCAGGCCATGACAGTCAGCACCAGTGCAACACTTGGCCAGAGAAGCAGCCACGGAGCGTTGAAGATGTTCTGCGAAGCATCGTTGAGCATCAGGCCCCAACTGGCTTTGTCGGACGAGCCAAGGCCGAGGAAGGCGATACCGGCTTCGATTCCAATACCGGCGCCTGCCAACAGTGCCGCCTGGATGATGGTGGGCGTGATGACCACCGGAAGGATATGGCGAACCATGATGCGGATATCGCTCAAACCGGAGACCCGGGCTGCGTCCACGTACTGTTCTTCCCGCACCGCCCGGACCGAGCCGCGGATGAGCAGAAACACCGAGGGGGCGATCAGTATGCCGAACACCACGAGCGCCAATGAGGTACTGCGTCCTACGCGGGCCAGCACTACAAGGAGCACAACGATCGCCGGCAGCGACAGGAGGGCACCACTGATCCACATGCTGACACCGTCGATCCACCCCTGGCGGTAACCTGCCAGGAGTCCGGTTGGCACGCCAATCAGCAAGCTCACGGCGATCACGATCGCAGCACTGGAAAGGCTGGTCTGGGCGCCGTAGACGAGGTTGGCCAGCACATCGCGCCCCACGCCGTCAGCGCCCAAGGGATGCTCGGGGGTGAAAGGCGGTGCCAGGACATCGGCGAGGCGGGTGGCGGTGGGATCGTAGGAAGAGATCAACGGCGCTAGGATGGCCACGACCACCAGCAAAGCGAGGAACACCAGCGAAATCACTGCTGAGGGTTCCCGAAGAAACTTCTTGATCAGTTTGTCGCCTTGGGGTGCGGAGCTAACCACTTCAAGCGACTTGCGGGTGCCGGTGACAAGGTTATCGGTCATGAGACACGAACTTTCGGATTGATCCAGCCTTGCGCCAGATCGACGAGGAGGTTGACGACGACCACCAGTACCACGGTGACCAGGACGATCCCGAGCACAACGGGAAGGTCGCCGCGGCCGGCAGAGTTGCTGGCCTGGGTGCCGATTCCGGGGATATTGAAAACTTTCTCAACGATCACCGAACTGGAGATGGCCACGATGAACATCAGGGAAACAGTTGTCAGGCTCGGACCTGCGGCGCTGCGCAGGGCATGCTTGACCACGACGCTGCGCTCGGGGAGGCCACGGCTGCGCAGTGTCCGGACAAAGTCCTGCTGCATGACATCGATCATCGATCCGCGGACCTGCAAGGCAAGGGATGCCACAGAACCCAACGCCAGGGCAATCACCGGGAGCGTGATGGAGGCCAGCCACTTGCCGGGAGAATCGCTGAAAGCGGTGAACCCGGTAGCCGGGAGCATGCGAAGTTGGACAGCGAAAACCAAAGCCAGGACCAGGGCCACCAGGAAGCCCGGAATCGCCTGAACCAAGGTGGACGCCACTTGGAGACCATGGTCTAGTCGTCCCCGGCGCAAGGACGCTGTCACACCGATCAAGGTTCCGAAACAGGCAGCGAGGATCAGTGACCCGATCACCATGGAAAGGGTGGGCGGGAGGGTTTGGGAGAGCAGTTCTCCCACGGACTGGTTGGTAAACCAGGACCGACCCAAATCTCCACGGACGGCTGATCCGAGCCACTGGAAGTATTGGGTGATCAACGGTTCATCAAGGCCCAGCTGCTGGCGCTTGGCCTCCACCTGTTCGGCCGAAGCCACTGGCCCCAGAACCTGACGGACAGGGTCTTGCCCTGTCAGGTTCAGGAGGAAGAACGTCGCAGTGGAAATAACGAACATGAGCACCAGTCCTGAGGCCAGGCGGCGAAGGATAAACATCAGCACGGCAGCTCCTTGGGCTTCGGGAAGATGAGGGATGGGTAGGGGCGGCCGGCCTGGATGGGCCGGCCGCCCACTTGCTACTTCTTCGAGGCGGTGAAGCCCCAAAGCGGTGGCATAGTGGAATAGCGCTGCGGTGTGACAGTGATTTCAGCGTTGCTTGCGAAGACGTTGTCAGACTGGATGTAGGGCGCAAACCAGGCCTGCTCCACCAAATAGGTGTTCAGTTGACGGAACGATTCGGTTTGGGCCTCACCGGTTTCGCCTTGAGCCTTGTTGATCAGGTCAACCACGGTGGGATCGGAGACGTGGAACGGGTTCCAGAGTGATTCGGGAGTGAGTGCAATCTGGGCGAAATCCCACGGGCGCGGGCTGTTGAGTCCGAAAATCGCTGCGGGGTACTTTCCTGCCAACAGATCCGAGATGAACGTCTGCCCGTTCACAGGCTGGTACTGCGGGGTAATGCCGATGGCGGTCAGTGCTTCAGTTACGGCTGCCTGTTGGTCGGGGTAGATGGGTGACACATCCGGCATCGGCAGGGTGAAGCCGTTTGCGTAACCAGCCTCGGCCAGGAGCTTCTTCGCGGCGTCCACATCAAAGGGGTACCTCTTATCCAGCTCAGGAATGAAGGCGTCGCTGGTGGAACTGAAGACCTGGCTGGTGGCCTTTCCCTTGCCAGCAAAGACTTTCGCGTGGATGGCGTCGCGATCCAAGGCCATGTTGATCGCTTGGCGGACCTTGGGCTCGGCGAGAGCAGGAACCAGGGAACCCTTGCGGTCGAACAAGTAGAGACCGCTGGTGGTGTATGCGGGGCTGGTCTGGATATTCAGGCCGGCTGACTTGAGGCTGTTCGAATCCTTGTCGGTCACTACTGCGAAGTCTGTTTCACCGGCCCGCAGCGCGTTGAGGATTGCATTGTTGTCGTTGAAGACGGTGACTTCCACAGTGTCGAACGGGAAGTCTTTGGCGTTCCAGTAGTCAGCGTTTCGGGTGTAGACGTACTTGCTGCCGGTCTGGGACTTTGCGGCGTCCAGGATATAAGGGCCGGAACCTACGGGAGTGGTGTCCAGCGCCGGGGTTCCCAAAGCCTTCGGGCTGGCAAGGACGCCGGCGGTTCCGCCCAGGTTCGGCACGAGCGAGGGATCCGGAGCGGAGAGCGTGACCATGAGGTTGGTGGCGTCCGTGACGGTGACATCCTGGATGAAGCGCAGTTGCCCACCTGCTTCACCGGTACCCTTGCGGGCGGAATCAAGATTGGCCTTCACCGCTGCGGCATCCAGGGCCGTCCCATCGGTGAATTTGACTCCCTCCCTGATAGTGAGGGAGAGCTTGGTCCGGGCGTCATCGTAGGACCATTTGGTCACGATATTCTCGGCCGGTTCTCCCTCATTGGTGTTCCGGAAGAGGGAGTCGTACACGGGCTGCAAAAATAACGTTGTGGGGCCGGTGCCGAAGTTACCCGGCGAGAAAGACTCAGGTGTTCCGATAGCTGCGATGTCCAGCTCAGTGGGGGCGGCGGAACCGCCAGGGGAGGATCCGGTGCAGGCGGTAAGCGCCAGGACGGCTGTGACGGCGGCGATGCCGACTAATTTGCGCATGTTTCTCCTAGACAAGGTGTCGAAAGCTCAGCTTCGAGTGATCCGACTGTTCTCCGGCGACAACGCTACGGAGATGGATAAGTACTGCGATGAATGGTGGCTTACATGCCTTTGAAAGGCGCCTGGCTTCACAGGAAATCCTTCGGATTCCTTGAATGCTGTACTGGCGCAGGGCCGCGGGATGCAGGTGGTGTGCTCCATCTCGGTCTCCCTCGCCGTTGAGGTTTATGTTGCTGGTTGAGCGCTTTGTGGCGCCTGTTACAACGATAATCCGGTGACCGGAAGAAGTCAACAACTTCTTCCGGTCTTCGGAATATTTTATGCGGAAAGCCCTTCATCGCTTAGACCCGCGGGTTGCGTCAACCGCTCCAGGAGCCTGGGCAGGTTGTCCTTGGAGAAGAGCTCGCCAAGAACAAGCTGGGCGGCACCTACGACGCCGCCTACCTGCTCGTCAAGGACAGATAACTCCACGAGCAGGTCCGGTGCACCCGTGGAGGGCAGCCGTTCAAGGACGGCTTGCTGTATGGGCTTGAGCACGATGTCTTTGGCCCGGGCAATGCCACCGCCAACCACCAACATGTGAGGAGCGAAGAAGCTAACCAGAGTTGCCAGGCTGCTTCCAAGGAGTGCCGCTGTTCGGTTGAGCAGCTCCTTCGCGGCGGCATCTTCGTGCTCAGCGGCCAGCGTCACGTCATAGGCGCGAACACGTCCGGTCTCCTTAAGGACTTGCGCGAGGTAGGGGCTGCGTCCCGTTTCCGCTAGCATCAAGCCGTCCCGCTCTATCGCCCATCCGCTGGTGACGGCCTCGAGACAGCCTGTGCGCCCGCACCTGCAGGCAACCACTCCAGCCTCCGGAACGGCCACATGGCCAATGGAACCCGCCAAGCCATGGGAGCCCCGGTAAAGCCTGCCATCGGTGATGAGGGCAGCTCCAACCCCGGCGCCGGCCCCGAAATACAGCAGGTGCTTTGCCTTGGCAGCCCGCGGGTTGCTCTCTATTTCAGCCAATGCCAGAAGATTAACGCGATTGTCCACCCAAACAGGAACCGGCCAGAGCGCCGCGAATTCCTCCCGCACGGGGTAGTCCTCCCAACCTGGCATGACCGGTACGCCAACGGGAGTGCCGGTGTCGAAATTGACCGGACCGGAGAGGCCCACGCCGATCCCCAGCAAGTTGTTGCCGCCTCGCTCCCTGACTACTTCTTCGATAATCGAGTTGGCCTGGGCCAGGATCCGCTCGGGCCCTTCGCTGATCTCGCATAGCTCCCGGTGGCGGGTGCCCAGCAGGGCGCCGGCCAGATCGGAAGCACTGACCACCATTTCATTGGACGCAATGTCCACGCCTATGACGTAGCCGGCCTGAGCGTTGAGCGACAACAGCTTGGCGGTCCGCCCGCCCGTAGAGGGAGCGCGGCCAGGGGAATGGATAAGCCCGATCTGTTCGAGTTCTGCAACCCGCTCCGCAACAACACTGCGCCCCAGCCCCACCTGATCAGTGAGGCTGGCCTGCGTAATGCCGTCCTGCCAACGGATTGTCTCCAGTACGGACGCGAGTCCGGTATATCTCTCAATTGCCATTGAATCTCTTCCTGGGTGCTCGCGCCCACTGCGTCAGCGCTGTGGTGATGGATCCTGTCCGTTTTGTGGAACCATCCGGGCACTCACAGGTGCCATCATGCTCCAATTCCACGTCACCAAACAAGAAAAGTCTAGCAACTTTTGCCGGTCATCGGATAAACTCTTTCAAATTCCCATCTAGCAAGGAGATTTTATGCGACGGCCCACGAGCACGAATGACGACGGTGTCCAGTACCGCGACCTGAATGGCAACGGAGTGATGGACCCCTACGAAGATTCGCGCCTTGACTCAGCGAGCCGCGCGAAGGATCTGCTCGAACGCTTGTCGATAGAAGAAAAAGTAGGGCTACTGTTCAACACGGTGATGGTTGTTGGTAAGCCGGGTGACCACGACACCGCGAGTCCCTTCGGGCCGGAGACTCCTCGCGACTTTGTAGTAGGCCAGTCCATTAACCACTTTAATATCGGCCGCTTCCCTTCGGCAGAACACATGGCGCGTTGGCAGAACGCCATGCAGGAACTCGCAGAGCTCACTCCCCACGGGATTCCCATCACCTTTGCCACCGATCCCCGCCATGGTTTCGCGCAGAACGATGGCATGGTCTTCGCAACCGGCTCGTTCTCACAGTGGCCCGAGCCCATGGGCCTCGCAGCCATCGGCGATCCTGCGTTAGTCAGTGAATTCGCCGAGACAGCCAGGAGCGAATATGTGGCCGTCGGACTTCGTGCAGCTATTCACCCGCAGATCGACTTGGCCTCTGATCCGCGCTGGGCGCGTCAATTGCAGAGCTTCAGTTCAAACTCAGCGGTGACGTCAGAGTACGGGTCGCTGTTGATCGCAGGTCTACAGGGCCAGAAGCTGTCATCCACGAGCGTCGCCTGCACGGCAAAGCATTTCCCGGGAGGCGGGGCGCAAGAAGACGGGGAGGATCCCCACTTTCCACAAGGCAAAGCTCAGGTCTATCCAGGGGGCAACTTCGAAGAGCACCTGGCACCGTTCCGAGCAGCCATCGCCGCCGGTACCAGCGCGATCATGCCTTACTACTCACTGGCGAAAGACCTGGTCATTGACGGCGTAGCCGTGGAGGAAGTGGGCTTCGCCTATAACAAATACCTGATCTCGACACTCCTACGCGAAGATCTTGGGTTCAATGGGGTTGTACTTACTGACTGGCAGCTCGTCACAGACCTTGAAGTCTTTGGCTTGCCGTTCCCTGCCAAGGCGTGGGGTGTGGAGCACCTCAGCCGCATTGAGCGTGTTGAGAAGCTCTTTGACGCCGGCGCAGATCAACTCGGGGGCGAGTCCTGCACGGATTTGGTCCTTGAGTTGCTGGCCAGCGGACGGCTCTCGCAGGAGCGCGTGGACGCGTCAGCGCTGAAAGTCTTGCAGGTCAAGTTCGAACTCGGCCTGTTCGACAATCCGTACGTCGACGAGAACGACGTTGCAACCATTGTGGGTTCCGAGTCTTTCCGGGCTGCTGGGCACCGCGCCCAGGCGGAGGCCGTCACCGTCCTGAAAAACACTGGTGTATTGCCGCTGCGAGCGGACACCCGGGTATACGTCGAAGGCGTCAACCCGGAAGTCGTCGGTGATCGGGTCATCCTTGTGGATGACAAGAAGGACGCCGACGTAGCTCTCGTGCGCCTCACTGTCCCCTACGAGCCGCGCAACGAGTATTTCCTGGACGCTATGACGCACCAGGGTAGCCTCGACTTCCCGGACGAGGAGATCGCACGGGTGCGAGCACTTGCAGCAGAACTCCCCGTGATCCTCGACGTCTATCTCGAACGAGCAGGGATCCTGACCCCGTTCGATGAGCTCGCAGAGGCCGTCACCGTGAACTTCGGCGCTTCTGACGCTGCCTTGCTCGACGCGTTAACAGGCGCTATTCCTCCCCGAGGTCGGCTGCCGATCGAGCTGCCCCGCTCCATGGCCGCCGTCGAAGCATCACATCCTGACGTCCCCAACGACACCAAAGATCCGCTCTACCCGTACGGTGCCGGCCTCAGCCTGCCGTCAACTTCCCGGAGGGAATCCGGGATGCTGACGTGACCGGGATGGATAGGAAATCGAGCGAAGTTCTCTGGAGTGCGTTCGTTGATCCCCCCGATTCGGCACGGCCGCGTGCTTGGTGGCACTGGATGGACGGCAACGTGGACCTCGACGGCATTCGCGCTGACCTTCGCTGGCTCCATTCGGTGGGCGTCCGAGGGGTACAGGCCTTCGACGGGGCGCTTGGCAATCCCTTGGTGGTGGAAAAGGCCGTGATTCCCGGCAGCGAGCAGTGGCGCGAAGCCGTTGCAGTTGCCGTGGCGACGGCCCACGACCTCGGCTTGGACTTCACTGTTGCCACGTCTGCAGGGTGGAGCGCCTCCGGGGCTCCCTGGGTTGATAAGGCTGACGCCATGCGCAAGCTGGTGTGGTCCCAGACTGTGGTCCAAGGCGGCGAACTGCCCCAGCTCAACAACCTCCCGGACATCGCAGGACCCTATCAGAACACTCCAAGGTGGGGAGTTGAGCCGCATAAAGGCTCGGGAGATGCCAAAGACCTCTTCGCCTTGGCCATCCCGTTCCACAGCACCCACGATGCTTTGGAACCCGCGTTCGTACGCACGTCCAACTCACCTACTGAAGCGGGCACCGCAAACCCTGCTGCCGCCGTCGACGGTTTCCGCTTGGCCCGTGACCCGGACAACCCCTCCGCGGCCTGGATTGAACAGTCCTTTGCCACTCCCGTAACGGTGCGTTCCTGCGTCATCGAGCTCCCAGGCCCCCACGGCTTCGGCGCGGCTCCGCCCGCAACGGCCACCCTGCAGGTCCGAGGGGACGACGGCGAATACGTCACCATCTGCACCCTGCCGGCGACACAATGCCCTTCGCGGAGCATGTCTTTCCCACCGGTCAGTGGGACGCACTTCCGGTTGCGGCTCGAAGCCGACGGGATATCGACCGTTCTGGCAGGGTTCGAGAAAGGAGTGGTGCCCCCGCCTGTATTCCGGCCGCTCAGCGAGTACGCCGTCAAAGGATTCGCACTCTACGAATCCGGCATGCCCGCCCACCGGGAGGCGAAGAGTGGTTTCGCCACCGCACTGGACTACGACCACCTTGATACCGACCCGCGTGCAGCATTCGCTGCAGTGCCGCTGGCAAGCATCGTTGACGTCAGCAGTCAGCTTTCACAGGGCAGGCTTACCAGCCCGCTTCCCGAGGGCAAGTGGAGAGTCGTTCGCTTCGGTTCCTCCCTCACGGGCCAGACCAACGGTCCGGCGCTCCCGGAAGCCACAGGACTCGAAGTGGACAAACTCGATCGTGAGAGAGTTCGGCGTTACATCTCAACCCACTTGGCCCAGTTCGAGGACATACCGATTGACGGGCTGCTCAGCGACAGCATTGAGGCCGGACTTCAGAACATCACAGATCACCTCAATGCCGGCTTCCTCCGACTTCGCGGCTACGACATGACCCCTTGGATGCTCACCACAGCCGGATTCCTGGTGGAGGACGCCTACTCAAGCGACCTCTTCCTCGCCGATTTTCGTTGCACACTCGCAGAAGTCTTCGCAGCGTCCTATTACGGCACGTTGTCCGAAGAAGCACATCAGCGTGGCGCGATCTACTACGCCGAGGCGCTGGAAGACCGCAGGCCGCAGCTCGGCGATGATCTGGCCATGCGCTCTCACGCAGATATCCCCATGGGGGCCATGTGGACCTTCAACGCTGAAGCGGATCCCGCGCCAACTTACGTCGCAGACCTCAAAGGTGCGTCATCGGTGGCACATGTCTACGGACGAAGCCACACCGGTTCCGAAGCCTTCACCTCAGGACGGAACCCCTGGAGTGATTCACCGAAGTCCCTGAAGCATGTGGCTGACCTTCAACTGGCACTCGGGGTGACCCGCTTCTGCATCCATACTTCCCCGCACCAACCCATTCAGGTACCACCACCCGGAATCGCTCTGGCACCCTCACTCGGCCAATCCTTTACCCGCAACGAAACCTGGGCGTCCTCTGCCAAGCCATGGGTGGACTATCTGGCCCGATGCTCGCACCTTCTTTCCCTGGGCCGTCCAGCAGTGGACATCGCCTATTTCATCGGCGAGGAAGCCCCCGTCACCGGGCTTTTCGGCAGCGCATTCAATGACGACGTTCCCGCTGACTACGACTACGACTACATCGGACCGGATGCACTCAGGACGGTATTGCACGTGCAGGCGGGCGAACTGCAGGCGGGCACCTCCCACTACAGACTTCTTTACCTCGGCGGTGCCAGCAACAGGATGAGCACAGGCGCCCTCCAAGCGATCCTGCAGTTGGTGGAACAGGGGGCAACCGTGGTGGGCGAACGCCCAACGGCCAAGCGATCACTGGCTGACCAGGACACCGAGTACGAGCGTTTGTGCAACCTCATTTGGGACAGTCCGAACGGCAGCACGAACAGCAGCAAGGTTTTCGCCACAGCAGATCTGGCTTCCGTGCTTCGGGAGCATTTCCCACCACGCGTGATCGTAGGAGACCCTCGGATACGGCGGATCGCTCGATGGATGGACGGCGATCAACCACTGCTTTTCATCGCCAACCCAGTCAACGAAGAGTTGCGCACCACCGTGGGGCTGCGGAACATGGGTGGCGGATTAGTGGCCTGGGACCCAGTGACACTCAGCCAACGTGCCCTCATCCGATCCGAGGGTGGAGACGGCTTCGATGTACGTCTGCCCCCTTATGGTTCGCTCTTCATTCTCAGAGGCGAAGCGGATCCACGTCCCGAAAAAGAACGGGTTACCGAGGCCGCCGGAGAATGGACCCTCACCATCCCCGGCTCCGATCCGGTACAGCTTGCCCACGCCACCTTTTGGACCGATCCCCGAATCGGGGCGGAACACTTCTCCGGGACAGCCACCTACGTGGTGGAGTTCCAGCTCCACGGCCCCGAGCTCCCTCACGCTGTCCAGTTCACCGATGTTGCTGATATAGCGCGTCTCGAAATCAACGGGGAAGAGTCAGGAATTCTCTGGACTGCTCCCTACAGGGTGCACACCAACGCCCTGAGGCCAGGGACGAACCGGATCCAGATCAGTGTCACCAATCCGTGGCGCAACCGGCTGATTGGCGAAGCCCATAGCAACACCGGCACGCTCTACCCACCTATGACGGGCGTCTTCAACCATGAAGCCGAAATCCAGCCGGCAGGTCTACTGGGGCCACTGAGCTTGATCTACAAACACCGCCCGTAAATCTCCACTAGTGAAAGCACTGAATTTATGACACACCAAGCAACGCCGCTCGCTATGAGCCTGGAGGGCCAGCGCCGGGCCGATCTCGGCGATGGCACGTACCTGAACCCGGTATTCGCAGGGGACCACCCGGACCCGGCCATCCTGCGCGACGGCGATGACTACTACATGACCTTCTCCTCGTTTGAGTCCACACCCGGACTCATCATCTGGCACTCACGGGACCTGCTGAACTGGCAACCGCTGGGACCGGCCCTTTCCACGCCCATCGGCTGCGTGTTTGCGGTGGACATGTGCAAAGTGGACGGCCGGTACTTCATCTACATACCGATCATTCCCACGGCCATCTCCCCGGACCCGACTGCGCCTGTGCTGATTTATGTCATCCATGCCGAGAACATGGCGGGACCTTGGAGCGAGCCGATCAGCCTGGGCATTGAAGGGCACATCGATCCGGGGCACGTGGTGGGCGAGGACGGCAACCGCTACCTGTTCCTCAGCGGAGTCAGCCGCGTTCGGCTCACCGACGATGGTCTGGCTACCGACGGAGAAGTGGAGCACGTCTACGACGGCTGGCGCTATCCCGAGGACTGGGTGGTTGAAGCCTACGCACTCGAGGGGCCAAAACTGACCCGCCGGGGCGAATGGTTTTACCTCACGACGGCGGTAGGCGGCACCTCAGGTCCGCCCACCGGGCATATGGTCACCGTTGCCCGCTCCCGCTCCATTCACGGCCCGTGGGAAGACTGCCCCCGCAATCCGATCATCAGGACATGGGATGCGGATGAACCGTGGTGGAGCAAGGGACACGCCACCCTGTTTGAGGGCCCTAACGGTCAATGGTGGAGCATCTATCACGGCTACGAAAAAGGGTTCGCCACCCTCGGCCGGCAAACGCTCCTGGAACCCATCACATGGGCCGAGGACGGATGGCCCAGGGCAGGCGGGGGAGACCTGTCGCTGCCGCTGCCCGCACCCCTGCCCGCTGGTTCCCCGGCAGCAGACCAGAGCCACGGAGTGCCGCTGTCCGATGATTTCTCCACTGAGCGCTTTGGAACCCAATGGTCCTTTCACGCCCCGTCCAAGGACGAGTACCTTCGAGCGTCCTTTGACGACGGGCTGGTTCTGCAAGCCCGCGGATCAGGCCCCTCTGACAGCTCGGCCCTAACGTGCATCGTCGGCGATCGGCGCTATGAGATCACTGTGGAGATGGACGTCAATGACGGAGCCCAAGGTGGCATGCTGCTGTATTACAGCGACCGCCTGTTCTGCGGCATGGGTCACGACGGCGGTCATATGACCACCTACCGCGCAGGCAGGGCCATTCCTTACTGGCGTGAACCTGCGCCTGCATCCGCGACCATGTACCTGCGAATAGTTAACGACAACCACATAGTCACCCAGTACTACAGCCTGAACGGAACCGACTGGACCAGGCACGGACTGCGTTTCAACGTAGAGGGCTACAACACAAATACCGCCGACGAACTCCTCAGCCTGCGCCCGGCACTGTACGCAGCCGGGACTGGGGAAGTACGGTTCAGGAACTTCACCTACCGTGCCCTCCATGACTGAGCGACAGGCTACCGCGCCTGCATTTGAGAAAGGGAAGTCCGGCACGCCCACTTTAATTTGTTAGGAAGGGCGCACAACCACCCTGCCACTGTTGGTACCTGACTGGACTGGGGTCGCGGGTCGCTACTGGGCGCGAGGAGCGGTCGCTACATTGAGGACGGCGCAGGGGGCGACCATCAAGCGCATCCGCAACAATTAGTCTCCACGCCTGCCCATGGTAGTGATCTTCTGCAACCCGGCGAGACCAGGACGCTTTCCTTTGACGTCGGCTGGAACGACAGGGGTTTCCGGGACAATGACGGCCAGTATGTGGTGGAATGGGCCTCCGAAATTCACGCCGGTGGTGGCCGCGGAGGAACGGCGGTAAGCGAGCTGCATCCAGGTCTGTTAGCAGACAACCCGACTATCTCAACTAATGAGGGAGCCGTGCCTAATGATTTGAGAAATCATCAGCCACGGCTCCCCGATATCTGAAAGCCTAGGACCGTCAGCGGATGGCCGGGGTATCGGCAAGTACGGCCCGGTTACGTGGCCGATTCCGGGCGGCGACCCGCGTCACGGCTTCGCGGCGTTCGCCCACAGTATTCTCAATGCTGCCGATTCCCTCCACGGTCATCCGAACAGCGTCGTCGGTCTTCAGTGGCGGGGGAGTCTTGGCGCCGTTTCGTCCCCAGAGCTCGGCCAGGCAGCCGCGGCCGCACGTCCCGGAGCCGAGAACATCGCCCGGGCGCACCACGGAGTCCTGCGATGCGTATGCCACGAGTTCGGCGAACGGCCAGCCCATGTTGGACAGCAGATCCTGACCGATCGGCTGCCCGTTGACTTCCACGGCCATGGAGATGGGCAGGAAGCCCTCCTCATCGTGCAGGTGCTCGAACTCATCGGCCGTCACGATCCACGGACCCAGAGTGTTCGCAAAGTCCTTGCCTTTGCAGGGTCCGAGGCTGACCTTCATTTCGCGCCGCTGGAGGTCGCGTGCAGACCAGTCGTTGAGAATCATGTAACCGAAGATGTGCCGGTGTGCGTCTGTGGCGGACAGGTTCGCGCCGTCGCTTCCCGGCACGTGCCCGACGACGGCGGCCACCTCGGTTTCGAAGTCCAGTTCGCTGCATCCCGCCGGAATTCCAATCACTTCGCCCGTGCCCGTCACAGTGTGCGGGTTGGTGAAGTAGAACGTGGGCGCCTCGTACCACTCAGCCACCACGCCAGCTACGCCGTCGATGCTTTTGCGCACACCCTCCACGTGTTCTTCGAAGGCAACGAAGTCCCGGATGGTGGCCGGTTCCAGCGGTGCCAGCAACTGTACGTCCACGAGGGCGACGGAAGGTGCGCCGCGAAGCGTTTCTGCGGCGATCTCAAGCGTTCTCGCCAAACCGGCACCCAACAAGTGGTTAACGGATTGTCCCTCCGGTAACTCGAAGCAACAGCCGTCATCAACGAACCCGGCGTGAGTGCCGCCGTCGTACGTCCAGCGGGCGATCTTAACCATGGGTTTTTCCTTACGCTGGGGGGTGGGCGGCGAGAGCTGCGGCGGCGGTGATGCCGAGCGCCGCGGCATTGCCGGCAAGAACCTTGACGGCGTCGGCCGTGGGGAGCCCGGCTGCGTGGACTTCGTCAACAGGATTCCCGGCGCCCATATCGAACGGATAATCCGAGCCGAGCAGTACTTGCCCGGGGCCTGCGACCTCAACGAGGGCGCGCAGTTCGCGGGGGCTATGCACCAGGGAGTCGAAGAAGATCCGCTGCAGATATGACGACGGCGATTCGGCGCACCGCTGCGCCTCGGTGCGGACCTTCCAAGCGTGATCCGATCGGCCAATGGTGGTGGGCAGGTAACCACCCCCATGCGCGGCAAGGATCTTGAGGCCCGGGTGCCTGTCCAGGACTCCGCTGAAAATCAGGTGGGAGAGCGCGACGGCGTTCTCGGCAGGCTGGGAGACGGTATTGGCAAGATAGAAGCGGTCCAGGCGTTCGTCCAGGGAACAGCCGAAAGGATGCAGGAATACTATGGCGCCCAGCTCCACAGCCCGGCTCCAGAAAGGTTCAAGCCGGGGATCGGAAAGCTCCACGGTGCTGCGTTCGGTGTCGGTCTGCGTGGCTGCGAAAGAGCCAATTTCCACGCCTAGGAGGCCACATTCAAGGACGGCGTGTTCGAGTGCTTCGACCATGAGGTGGGGGTGCTGCAATGGCACGAGCCCGAGACCGTTCAACCGGTCCGGTGCGCTGTGCACGAAGTCACGTACTGCCTCATTGGCCTGCTTGGCGAGCTCGAGGGAAAGCTTTTCGCCGGCGAAATAATAGAAGTGCGACGGCGATGGTGAGACGAGCTGGACATCCACGCCTTGGGCGTCCATGTCAGCCAGACGACGATCCAAATCCGTGAGCTGAGGCCACCGTTCCTTGATCATGCGGCCGGAGTTGGCCAAGGACTCCGGGCCGTTTCGCTTGACTTCCAGCGCCTGCAAATCGCTGAAACCTTGCGGGTCTTTCTCTGCCACCAACTGCTGGAGGGCAGGTATGAGGACGTGGGCGTGCACATCCACAGTGGGGTGTTGATTACTGCCAAAGTTGTTCATGCGGGTTCCTTCAACATCGTGGAGAGCGAGTTCATGAGGCCGGGGACGTCTGCATCGCGGACGCCATCGAGCATCCATTGGCCAAGCTGAACTGAGGCTTTGACGACGGCCGTAGCCCTCTCCAACCGGCGGTCGGTGAACTCTTTCCAGAGGGTTTCCGTGAGGTGGTCGGCTGAAATGAGAAGTTCGGCGAGCACCGCAGCGTCCTCGAAGGCCATGGCGGCACCTTGGGCGACCGTCGGCGGGCAACTGTGCGCGGCGTCCCCGATGATCACAGTGCGGCCGCGATTCCACGGTCCATCCACCAGGTGCGTGGTGAACCAGGTGTAGTTAATGCGCGCGCTATGGTTCAGATTGGCCCGGATCTCGTTCCACGGGCCGCCGTAGGCTGCCGCGAGTTCGGCCATGATGCGCGGACCGTCCTCGTGCTTGCGTTCCTGCGCCCGCTCTACAAGGTAGGCGTAGATGGAGTCGGGCCCGGTGGGGCAGTACCCGGCAATGAAGCAGGGCCCGCCGTAGGTGAGATCGGTCCGAACAACATCCTCGGGGCGTTCCACGAAGGCCCGCCAGATACCCATGCCAGTGGGCTGGGGTTCGACGCCGATGCCGATGGCCTTGCGCACTGCGGAATGAAGCCCATCGGCACCGATGAGGAGGTGGTAGCGGGTGCTGCCGCCGTCGGAGGTACGCACGGTGACGCTGCCGCCGTCGTCCTCTATGCCCGTAACCGTCTTGCCGAAAGTGATGCGGGCGCCCGCCTGCAGGGCGCGTTCGCGCAGGATCGCGGTCAGGTCGGGACGGTACATGCCCAAGGTGGCAGGCAGGTCGTCGCCTCCCGTCCTGATGTCCTCAAGCACGGCAATGGTAGTGCCGGCAGGGTCGGGGGCGCGCAGGCCCAGGGTGCTGAACGGGTAGCCTTTCGCTTCCACCTGCTCCCAGACGCCGAGTTCGCGCAGGATCCGCAGGGCATTGCCCTGCAAGGTGATGCCCGAACCCAGCGTCTGCGGCTCAGCAGCCTTCTCCAGAATCTCGACGTCGACCCCCGCGTCGGCAAGGAGGATGGCGGCGGTCAGTCCCGCAGCTCCCGCTCCGACGATTCCAACCTTTTGTACTGCTGCCATCTGAAGACTCCTTTGTGTCGACGGCGTTACTGCCTATTGTGTCGCGTGCGGTTGCGGACAGGGTGTCACCGAACCGCGATGGGATTGACCGGTGAACCGACAGCTCCGGTAATGGGAAGCGGGGCTGCGGTAAGCATGAAGTCATACCTGCCGTCCGCGGCACAGGCTACTGCCAGTGCATCCGGGTCCCACATCTCACCGAGGAACAGCCCCAGATTGGGGATGGCAATTTGGTGGAGTGGCTGGAAGGCGCCCTCAAATTCGTTGGGCCGGACTTCGAATCCCCACGTATCGGTAGCGATTCCGGCGATCTCCGAGGCGTGCAGCCATGGCGCCGCGCTGAACGACAAACCCGGCGCGGAACCGCCAGCGTAATCGCCCCACCCGTCGCGACGGACCCGGGTGTACTGGCCCGTGCGTATCACCACGATATCGCCACGGCGAACCGCGGAGCTGGGGCCCTGACGTTCAATGGTGCGTTCCAGGTGTTCCGGGGTGATGGCGAAGCCATCGGGCAGTTCACCGTCGGTACGTCCCACCTCCGGGCCCAGTGCACGGCCGACGTCCAGCAAAACGCCGCGGGTGACGATCTTGGCGGCAGCGGTTTCTATCCCGGTGACGAGGTCGCCCTCGGAGGTGACGACGTCGCCGGCGGCGCGGCCGTTCCAGGCTTTGCCACGATCAAAGATATGGCCCAGCCCGTCCCACTGGGTAGAGCACTGCAACGGCATGGCAATGACGTCATCGGCGCCCCCGAAGCCGTGGGGGAAACCTTGGTTCCCCCGCTCGGCGTCCACCCCGGTGTCCGTCATGGTGTGGACGGGGTTGGTGCGCCGGCGCCACCCCTTCTGTGGTCCATTGGTGTCGAACGGCTGGGACAAGGAGAAAGCCTCGCCGGACTTCACCAGCGACGCCGCCTCCACGCGCTTGCCGTTGTCTATGAAATTGAGGGTACCGAGGACGTCCTCTTCGCCCCAGCGTCCCCAATTGTTGTACTGCTTGGCGGCGGCGGTGATACTGGCCAGCGGATCATTCCGCTGGATCAGGGCAACGTTCACAGCATCGGTGGTCACTGTTCGTCCTTGCACCGGATGAGTTGGGTGCCGAGGCCGGTGATGGTGCCTTCCATGACGTCGCCGTCCTGGAGGAGCCGGCCCCAGTGTTGGCCGTTGCCCGCTGGGCTGCCTGTCAGGACCAAGTCTCCCGGGCGCAAGGGCATCGTCTGGGAGGCTTCGCTGACAAGCTTGGCGACACCGAAGATCATGTCCTGCGTTGATTCGTCCTGCATGGCTTTGCCGTTGAGCTTCAGCGTGACCTGGACATCCTGCGGATCACCGAAGAACTTGGCCGGCACCAGAAGGGGCCCGGTGGGCAGGAAACCAGGCGCGTTCTTGGCCCGGTACCAGTCCGAACCAATGGCCGGCATGTCCTTGCGGAACACGTACTCGCGCGTGGTGATGTCGTTGACCATGGTGTACCCAAAGACATATTCAAGGGCCTCTTCGGGGCTCACACGGAAGGCCTCTCTACCGATCACGGCCGCGAGCTCCAACTCCCAGTCATGGGACTTGGAGTAGGCCGGCAGTGTCAGGTCGTCCGTAGCGGAGGCAATTGCCGTGGGGAGGCCGATGAAGAAGTACGGCGTTCCCTGACCTGCCCGTTGGTCCATCATCGCAGCGGTCTTGGCGCGCACCTCCTCAGCATCCTGGCCGGCGTCGCGGTGTGCCACGGCCAAGTCGATGACGTGCTTGCGGTAATTGGCGCCGGTCTGCAGGACCTGCGCCGGTTCAACCGGGGCAAGGACGTCGACGGCGGCGAGCGCCAGGCCTGTCTCTTCGCCGGCCGACGTAGCCAACGTGTCCAGTTCGCTTTCGGTAGTGTCCCAGTGCTTGATCAGCGAGTTGATGTCACTGTCCAGGGGCAGGACGCGGTCACCGACCAGCAAGCCAGCCCGCGGTTTGCTTGAACCCGGTTCCTGGAAGCGGACCAGTGCATAGTGTGCCTGCGTCATTAGCCCCGGCCCTGCTTTGCGTAGGGGTTCAGGAGGGCTTCCTTCATTTCCGCGGAAGCGCCTTCCTCCGTTGCGGTGAAGCCTTCTGCCGGCGGGAAGGACTCGGTCATGGAGTGCGGCATGGCGCCGTTCTTGTAGAAGTTGTTGGATCCTTCAGACGGCTTCCAGGTGTTGGCTTCCCAGTCCGGGACGTAGTTCCGGTATCCGCCGGAGTTCAGTTCCACGCGCAGGCCGGAGGGGTCGCGGAAGTAGAGGAAGTTCTGCTCGCCCACACCGTGAATGGAGGGGCCGTATTCCATGGGGGTGCCGTTTTCCATCATGACGTCGGCGGTGCGGAGCAGGTCCTCGGTGGCGTCCACCCAGAAGGCGATGTGGTTGACGCGGCCAGTGCGCTGGGAGGTGTCCAAGACGACGCCGAGGTCGTGGGACTTCTCGTTGGTTGTCAGTACTGAGAAGACGGTGATGGGTGCTTCGTCCAGGTCTACGAAGGCCATGACACGGAAGCCGAGAGCTTCGTTGTACCACTTGGCAAAACCCCGGACATCGGAGGAAGCCACAGTTACGTGGTCCAGGAAACGCGGAGCGGCGGCGTGGCTGCTGCGACGCTCAGGACGGTCGGGGTAGGTGGATTCGAAGCCGGGCTCGGCAACGAACTTCTCTACGTCATAGAACAGGCGCATGTGGTGGCCGTAGGGGCCAGTGAACTCGTAAGCCTTGCCGAAGCCGTGGCCACCGGCAGTCCAGGTACCCTGCACGCCGGTTGCTTCAACCCGGGCTGCTGCCGTTTCCAGTGCGGCCTGCGAGTTGGTGCGCCATGCCATACGGCCCAGGGACGCTTCGGGTCCTTCTGTGATGACCAGGCTGTAGCGGTAGTAATCGCCCCAGCACCGCAAGTAGACGTTGCCATCCAGACGGTCGATGATGCGCATGCCGAACTTTTCCTCGTAGAACCGTGCCGAGGCTTCGACGTCCGGAGTGGTGATCTCGAGGTGGGCAAGATGGGAGAGGGGAGTTTCCACGATGAATTCCTTCTAAGTACTGATGGCTCGGACAGTGATCTGCAGGTCCTTTAACAACCATGAGTCACATCACGTATTCGGAGAAGGGCAACTATCTGATAGCAACTATCCGCCGCGCGAATACCGGGTTGCCTTCCGTGGCACTCTCGGCCCGACCTAGGCAAACCAACCATCAACCGAACAAATAGCAGCTATACGGAAACGGCTATTCTCCGCCTGCGGGCGCCTTGCCACAGTGAGTGCAGTCCCTCCCGGCACCTCTGCCACGTCCTGGGGGATCATCTTCAAAGGCGAAGGAACACCAATGAGCACCATGGATCAAACTACGATC
Organism: Paenarthrobacter sp. 2TAF44; assembly: GCF_052114885.1. Lineage (NCBI taxonomy): Bacteria > Bacillati > Actinomycetota > Actinomycetes > Micrococcales > Micrococcaceae > Paenarthrobacter > Paenarthrobacter sp. 2TAF44. The sequence goes on from NZ_JBFRFP010000006.1 coordinate 182,990, forward strand.
GAGACCCGTCCACCAGCTGACGGCCGAACGGCCGGAAAGACGCAGGCGGGGCTGCTGGTTGCGGGCAGCTGCATGCCTATATTGGGCGCCGTACTGCTGGCACCTGTCCTCCCCACCCTGAACCAGGTCTTTGCCGATACCGCAGGTGTCGCGATCCTGGTCCCACTGGTTCTAACCTTGCCGGCTTTGTTCGTAGCACTGTTCTCGCCCCTCGCGGGCTATGTAGCGGACCGGATGGGACGCAAGCAGCTCCTCGTCTTTGCGATGCTGGCGTACGCCGCTTTTGGGACGGCACCGTTGTGGCTGGATTCCCTGGGCGCCATCGCGTTGTCGAGAGTCGGCGTAGGGATTGCCGAGGCGGCCATTATGACCTGCTGCACCACGCTGATCACCGACTACTATTCAGGACAGCAGCGGAACAAATACCTGGGTCTCCAAACGATGGTCAGCGCGATGGCAGCCACTGCGTTCTTTGCCCTGGGCGGCGCCCTGGGCAGCATCAGTTGGCGGACTCCGTTCTGGCTCTACGCTGTCAGCGCCGTGCTGACCGTGCCCATGGTCTTCAAGCTGTGGGAACCGGCAAAGAGCCACGTACAGAACACGACGGCGGCGAAACAGCCGGTGCCGTGGCGGCAGATTGGTGCCCCGGCCGCTGTGACGCTGTTCGGCGGAATAGTGTTCTACGCACTGATTGTTCACTTGCCGTATGTGATCACCGGCTTGGGCGTGACGGATACCGGGCTTATCGGCGGCGCCGCTGCGATCGCCTCATTGGCCACTGCAGCAGGCGCTATCTCCTTCCGTTACCTCGCCAAGCTGGGTACTCGGAAACTGCTGATCGGCGCTTTTGGACTTGCCGCCGTCGGGCTTTGCCTGGTCTCGTTGGCCGGGAACGTGCCCCTGGCGATTGCGGGCGCCGTTATCGCCAGTGCCGGGACAGGAGTGCTGTTGCCGACGCTGCTGACGTGGGCGGTCAACGGCCTGGCGTACTCCCAGCGTGGCCGCGGTACCGGCATCTGGACGGGAACGCTGTTCATCGGGCAGTTCCTCACGCCGATTGTCCTTGGCGCGGCTGCTGCCGGTTTGGGGAACCTCAGTCTTGCACTCGGGGCGTTGGGCGTGGCTTGCGCCTTTGCTTTGGTGGCCATTCTTGTCCGGGGGCCGCGGTTGGTCACGATCAGCCAGTAAAGTTGCCGGCGGCTGGATAACCTAGGGAAATGAAGAACCTGGACCTGAACCTATTGCCCCAACTGCAGGTTCTACTGGAGCTGCGGAATGTGTCCCGGGCAGCGGAACGGCTCCAGCTCAGCCAGCCGGCTACCAGTGCGGCGATGGCCAGGCTCAGAAGGCATTTCGACGACGAACTGCTGGTTCGTAATGGCCGCACCTACGATCTCACTCCCTTCGCACAATCATTGGTCCCGCTGGTCGATGAAGCAATGCTTCACGTCCAGCGGGCCACACGCGTTCGATCGGGTTTTGATGCCGCTACGAGCGAAAGGGAGTTTGTCATTGCTGCGTCCGACTATGCGGCCGCGCTCATCGTGGGGCCCCTGCGTGGAATCCTGCAACAGGAGGCACCGCGCGTGGTGGTGGACTTCGTACCCACCTCGGGCCTGCGGGGCGAGCTCGCTGAGTACTCACGGATGGACCTGTTGGTGGGCCCTACCGGTTACCGCATGAAGGGTGATTCCAAGCAGCTCTTCCGTGACAGCTTCGTGGCTGTGGCAGATGCAGGAAATCCGCTCCTCACCTTGCCCTCACTTACGTTGGCGGACCTTGTTGAGGTTCCTCACGCTGTCGGGTATTTCGGTGAGGGCATTAGCACGCCGGCGGACAAGTTGTTTGAGTCCCGCGGGGTCCGCCGCCGCGTGGCGGCGGTGGTGGCTGGCTTCTTGTCACTGCCGCTGTTGGTCGAGGGCACGGACTTGGTGGCCTTGGTTCCGCGCATGCTGGCGTCGAGGGCGCAGCGCGGGGCATCTATCAAGGTTCTCGAGTTCGCCGGGGAGTTGGAAGCCGCTTTGGTGGAGGCGATGTACTGGCACCCCTCCCAGACGGAGGACCCTGCAAACGTCTGGCTTCGCTCCGTGGTGCAGCGCGCTTGTTCCCAGCTCCATGAGATTTTCCCGGTGAAGGCGCATCCCGTCACCGTTGGGGCAGTTCCTGCCAGCTGACACGGCCACTATCCACGTGATGGATACTTCGTATTCGAAACGAGTCATTCCTCAATAGTTTCCCTGGCCGGAGGATGGAGGCATGACACTCGACACCACCGCACCGCCGCTCCGGCTCACCGTGTTGACCTGACCAACGAGGCTTCCGTGCTCGAATGGGCCCGGTTTGTGCACGATCAGTATGAACGGGTCGACGTGCTCTACGCCAATGCTGCCGCCACTCGCTTCGCGGTGTTGGAGGTCATCGCCTACGAGGACTGGACGTGGAATTTCCGGCACGAGGTGGACGTCGTTTTTCTTCCCGTACGGCACTTCTGGCCGCTTCTCGCCAAAGCCGGCCAATCCGCCGTCGTACTTGTCGGCTCGACCGCAGGGGTGACGGGATCGGTGACAAACGGGCGCCTGGCACACACAGCAACCAAAGGCTCAGTGGTGGCTATGACCAAGCAACTGGCGGCCGAAGGCGCTCCTCGAGGGATCCGCGTCAATTGTGTCAGCCCGGGCATGATCCGAACGCCGGCCACGGAAGCGGACCTCCTGGCCAAAGACCATCCCATGCGGCGTATCGCCACCCACATTCCCCTCGGTGGGTAGGTGAAGCGGGGGAGGTGGCCGCGTGTGCGCTGTTCCTCGCCTCAGACGACGCTTCCTACGTGACCGGCGCGAACCTCATGGTCGACGGCGGCTGGTCCGCTGTGCTCCCCGGCTGACAGTCCCGGACAACGAAAGGACAACTCTGCAGTGATTGACATGACTAGTCGGACCGTCGTGGTCACCGGCGCCAATGGTGGCCAAGGCTTGGCCGAAACCTTGATGCTGGCTACAGCCGGGGCCAATGTAATCGCGACTGACCTGACTGCGGAATCGTCCCCAGCGGTGGCGGAAGCGGCGCTGGAAAACCCAAGACGCATTGTCTATCGACAGTTGGACGTCACACAGTCCGAAGCCTGGGCGGCTTTGGCCCGGTTCATTCGGGATGAGTACGGCCGGCTTGATGGCTTGGTCAACAACGCCGGCATCACCCGCCGCAGCCGCCTCCTTGAGGCCACCCCAGCTGACCTCGCCGCGGTATCGGAAGTGAACGTGACAGGGGCCTTGCTGGGCATGCAGGCCTGCCTCCCATTGATGGCGTCAGGGGCTTCGATAGTGAATGTCGGCTCGGTGGCAGCCCTCAGCGGACACTATCCGGTGGCCTACACCGCCAGCAAATGGGCCCTTCGGGGACTCACTATCGCCGCGGCAACAGAGCTTGGGGCTCAGGGAATCCGGGTCAACTCCGTTCATCCTGGATTCATCGAGACCCCGATGACGGCAGGAGCAAACCCTGCGTTCAGGGACGCGACCATCAACGAGACCCCGCTCGGCCGCACCGGAACGCCGGAGGAAGTGGCCGCCGTCGTGCATTTCCTCCTCAGTCCCATGGCTGCATTCGTCACCGGCGTAGACCTTCCGGTAGACGGTGGGCAAAGCAGCCACGGCGGAGCGAAATCAGTCTCCGACGCCCTACGCTGAACGGCACGGTCCGCCTGCAAACCACCGTGACATGTCTGGTGCGCTCGGGGCCGCTTTCGCGGGGTGGTAAGTGTAGATTAGGCGTCTACCTCTGATCGTTTGTACCGTTTTGGTACCATTGCGGCATGGCAATGAATCTCCGCGTCCCGGAAGACCTCGATCGCCGGCTGGAGAAGCTCGCAGCCGAAGAACATACCTCCAAGTCGGCGCTGCTCTTGCAGGGTGCCGAGCTTGTCTTGCAGCGCCACGCGCGCCGGCGTGAGATCAGTGCGGGCCTTGATTTCGTCATGAGCCACGACGCCGAGCTGCTGACCCGCCTTGAGGACGCGTGACCGCGTACCTCGACATTGAGGATGCACTGCAGGTAATCGACCGGTACGGGTTCCACATCCGCGACGTGGGCCTGCTCGCCTCGGCACTGGCCAGGCCAGCGACAACGGTCATGGGTGTTGAGGCCTATCCTGAATTGGCGATGAAGGCGGCCGCGTTGCTGGAGTCGGTGGCCCGCTTCCATCCGCTCCTTGACGGTAACAAGCGCAGCGCCTGGACGCTCATGGTCCTGCTGTTGTGGATCAACGGCTACCGCCATGACTTCACGACTGACGAGGGCTTCGACCTCGTGGTCGGAGTCGCCGAAGGAATTGTTGAATTGCGGGACTCCGCCGCGCTTATTTCCCAGCATCTGGTCTCGCGCTAGCCCCGAATGCAGTCCGGCCAGGGCCTTTGAAGCAACGGGATGTGGGTATGGACGCTGTCCACACTTTGCGTCTCGGATCGGGTCGTACCGGAGCTGGACTGGCCCGGATTCCGCATGTTTCCGCAACTTCCCAGCAATGCCAAGGCCTGGAATCCCATTCGAGTCCCACCTCGGGCACGGCATACCCCCTCGTCAGAGGGGGTTTTTGCTTTAACGTGTGTACAAATCAGTTGGTCAGGTCCCTCTGACACGCGCCGCGGGGTGTGCCTGGCGCCGCGGGTCGCCTGTTCGGTTGTGGGGGAGCGGGTTCAGGATCGTGGCTGGCGGGCCCTCCGCTGGCTCTGAACTGGGGCTATGCGGGTCCTCTCTTCGTTCGTCCGGTAGGTCCTAGTTGGCCTACACCTCTTCATGGGTAGGCGGGCTGAGCACAACATGACTTCGAGATCCTGCGTCAAAGATCCCGGCTCCGGCTCGTTCCTGACGTGAGGAAGCCGGGTTAGGCGCTGCTTTGTCAGGCCAAAAGGGGTGTGTACATTGTCCACACTTAAATCCTCTATATTGCGAGCCACTGTAGCCATACCCTTGTCCCTCCTAGTGCCGCGTGTTTGAAGTTGTCTTTGGCTTGGCTTTCGCCAGGATTTCTTCGGGTGATTTGGTCCAGGTGAAGGGGTGGCTGCGTTTGTTCCAGCCGGTGATGAATTGCCGGATCTTGCGCATCAGGTCCGTGACCGAGGTGAAC
>NZ_JBFRFP010000007.1:0-185755 GCF_052114885.1 Paenarthrobacter sp. 2TAF44
CGAGGCCGTCCGCACCCTCCTGATGAACACCACACCGGTGACACTAGAACAAAACCCCTTTAGTGCGTGAAAAAGCAGCATTCCGCCAACATCACCGCAGGTCAGAGCCTCGGCCCACCCCGAAGCCACGAGCCGTGAGCCAAGTCAGGTGCAAGTCCGTAGTGCCCGCGCAGCGTCGACGCCGTGTATTCGGTGCGGAAGAGGCCACGCTGCTGGAGGATCGGCACCACCTGGTCCACGAAGATCTCCAAACCGGAGGGGAGGACCGGCGGCATGATGTTGAAACCGTCGGCTGCGCCAGCTATAAACCAGTCCTGGATGGCGTCGGCTACCTGCTCGGGTGTCCCGGAGAAGGTGCGGTGGCCACGCCCGCCACCCAAGCGACCGATCAGCTGCCGCACTGTGAGCTGCTCGCGACGGGCAAGCTCCACGATCAGCGTGTAGCGGCTCTTCGCACCCTCGATGTCGTCTTCGGCGGGAAGGTCTGCTGGCAGCTGCTGGTCCAGGGGCAGGTCCTGGGGTGCCACACGCAGGGTCTTCGCCAACTGCTCCCGGGCATACTCGGGCTTGATCAGCTCATCGAGTTCGCGCTCGAGCTCCAGCGCTTCTGCCACCGTGGAACCAATCACCGGGACGATGCCCGGAAGGATCTTGAGGCCTTCAGGGTCCCGTCCAGCGGCCAAGGTGCGGGCCTTGAGATCGGCGTAGAAGGCCTGCGCATCCTCCACTGTCTGGTGGGCGGTGAAGACTGCCTCGGCGTACTGGGCGGCGAGCTTCCTGCCGTCCTCCGAGGATCCGGCCTGCACGATCAGTGGGTGGCCTTGGGGGGAACGGGGGACGTTTAGCGGACCGCGAACGCGGAAGTGCTTGCCCTCATGCTCAATGGCACGGATCTTGTGTGCGTCTCCCCACACGCCCTCGGCCTTGTCGGCGAGCACTGCGTCATCCTCCCAGCTGTCCCACAGTTTCTGGGCTACCTCAATGAACTCGGCCGCCCGCTCGTAGCGGACCGCGTGTGCTGGCTGGTCGTCGACGCCGAAGTTCCGTGCAGCGTCCGGCCCCGCCGTCGTGACGACGTTCCACCCGGCGCGGCCACCGCTGACCCAGTCCACCGAAGCGAAGCGGCGTGCCAGGTTGAAGGGGTCGTTGTAGGTGGTGGAGGCAGTGGCGATCAGGCCGATCTTCTGTGTTGCGGCAGCGATAGCCGTGAGTAGCACCGTAGGTTCCAGCTTGCCGGCGGGGCGACGGCCCACCTCTCCGAAGAGGACAGGGGAGTCCGCGAAGAAGATGGAGTCCAGCTTCCCGCGTTCGGCCGTGCGGGCCAGGTGCTGATAGTGCTCCACCTTGGTGGAGGCGAAAGGATCACTTTCGGGCAGGCGCCACGAGGCTTCGTGGTGGCCGGTGCTCATCAGGAAGGCGTTGAGGTGGAGTTGGCGTGGTGGCGTGGACATAAGGTTCTCCTTGTTTTTGCTGAGGGGTTGGGGGTCCGGTGGGGGCTGCGTGTGGCAACTCAAACACGGTCCCAGCACCCTTCGCCAGCTCTTCGACACGTGCCCGCAACAGCGGGAAACCGGGCTTCACAGCACGCCATAGGACCCAATCCAGCGCCACAGGAGGCAACAGAAAGGCAGCCCAGCGGCACCGCCATCATCAACATGACGCAACAATCCGCCGTCGGGCATTCAGCGCCGGACTGATAGTTCGGTCACGGAAAGGGCTGTTTGGCGTTTGGGGCGGTGACCGCGCCACTACCATTGATAAGTGCATTCGTCGATTACTGTCCGCCCAGCCCTGCCCGAAGACTATGACGACGTTGCCCGCATCACGCAGGATTCATACGTCACCGCGGGGTACTACGGCAGCGCGGACCACCCGTACCTGCAGCAACTCCAGGACGTGGCAGCGCGCGCGGAGCACGCCGAGATCTTCGTTGCTGAACGTAACGGCCAGGTGATCGGTTCCGTCACTGCAGCACCAGCTGGCGGCGGTTTCTCTGACATCGGTCTGGACGACGAACTGGAACTGCGCACCCTTGTGGTAGATCCGGCAGTGCAGCGTTCTGGCGCCGGACGGGCTTTGGTACAGGCCGTCGTCGAACAAGCCAAAGCAATGGACGGCATCGGCGCGGTCTCCCTCACCACGGGAGCCACGTGGGAAAGTGCCAACGCCCTCTATGCCCGGACCGGTTTTGCCCGCGCTCCGCACCGCGACTGGTTCGTCCCTGGCACCGACATAAAGCTGTTCGTTTACAGGCTGGACCTCGAGCAGTCATAAAGTTTCTTTTCGTAAACCCCGTCACGTTTCGTATAACCGGGACGGGCACGGCGATCAGGAAAGGCGCGGCATGCGCAAGACATATGGCACCGGTTCCGTTTGGGAACAGACCCTTGGATACTCCCGCGCGGTCCAGGTGGACAACACACTCTTCATTTCTGCCACTGCGGCCAGTGGTCCTGATGGCATTGTGGGCGATGACTTCTACTCGCAGACCAAATACATCCTCGAGAAGCTCGGAGCGGTCCTGGAAGAAGCCGGTTTCTCCTACGAGGACGTCGTTCAGTCCAAGCTGTACCTGACGGATATCAGCAAGTGGGAAGACGCAGGCCGCGCCCACGGCGAGGTTTTCGGCGAGATTCGTCCCACCCTTGCCTTGGTGCACGTCCTGCCGTTCCTGGATTCCAAGATGCTGGTGGAGATCGAGCTCGTCGCGCAGAAGTCCGCGTAGTTCACCCAACTGCGACCTACTTGGGCTAGCCCGGAATGCCGTAGCGGTGTTCCGGGCGGCCCGTGCTTCCGTAGCGCAATTGGATTTCGACGGCGCCGTCGTCGGCAAGCGAGGACAGGTACCTCTGCGCGGTCGCCCGGGAAACGCCCACTCGGTCTGCGACTTCCGCCGCCGAGTACTGTTCGCCAGGAAGCAGCGATTCCAGGACTGCTGCTTCGGTTGCCGAGCGTGGCTTTTGCGTGGGCGTCACGTCGCCTGGGATCAGTGCCCGTTTGGCACGCTCAATGGTGGTCTGGTCAACACCCGTTTGCTGCCCAAGGATCCGGCGATACCGTGCATAGGACCGCAGCTGCTGTGACAAGGATTCCGCAGTGAAGGGCTTCAACAAGTACCCCAGGGCGCCGCGCCGCATGGCAACCCTGATGGACGGGGCGTCGGAGGCCGCTGTCAGCATAATCGCATCGATGTCCAGCTGGCCCAGCAAATCGAGTCCTGAACCGTCCGGCAGGTAAACGTCCAGCAACAACAAGTCAGGGCGGAGGCTGTGGATCGCCTGCAGCGCCTGGGACACAGAACCGGCCGGAGCGAGCGCCATGAATCCGGCCACCGAGTCCACGTAGGCTGCATGCAGTCTGGCAACGTGGAAATCATCATCCACAATGAGCACCCTCAAATCCTCAGCCACTGCTGTCCTCCCGCATTGTCGTACCGGCTTCAGCGCCGCCGTCGGTCGTTCGCCCCATCACGCCCGGTATTGTCGCCATAAAGACGGCTCCGGGGCCGCCTTTCCTGCCGGTCTCCAAGACACGGACGTCCCCACCTCTGTGCCGGGCCAACTGCCGCACTAAAGCCAAGCCCAAACCTTGTCCGGCCCCCGGGCGTACCGGTTGTTCCGACGTCGTGAATCCTTCGGCGAAGACTTCCTCGGGTTCCAGGCCACCCAAACCGTCCCCGGAATCGCCGACAACGATGTGCAGCGTTCCACTGTCCTGGCCGGCATCGTCCAGTAACTCAAGTTCTACCCAGCGCTCCGTAGCGGAACCGGCGACGGCGGCACTCACGGCGTTGTCGATAAGGTTACCGAGCACTGTGGTGACGTCCTGCGGATCGGCCACGTGTCCACGGACCAGCGTTTCCGGCCCGATTCGGAGCGCCACTCCGCGTTCTGAGGCCTCCACGCTCTTGGCGCCGACGAAAGCCTGCAAGTACGTGTCCTGAAGGAGTTCCGCCTGCTCCACAGGGAACTTCAGGGGACCGGTGGCGGAGATCCTTGCCAGGTATTCCTTGGCCTGTTCGTGTTGGCCGATGCTCATGAAGCCCGCGATGGTGTGGAGTTGATTGGCGAATTCGTGGCGCTGGGCGCGCAGGGCGGTGGACATGGTTCCCACCGCGTCCAACTGGCGGGTCAGTTGCTGCAGTTCGGTGCGGTCGCGGAGCATGACCACCCAGCCGAGGTCTTCCTTGCGGTGCCAGGCTTTTCGGGCGCTGGCCACCAGGACCCTTCCGCCGGCTACGAGTTCCACGGCTTCGGCATCACGGGCTGCCGGTTGGGTGAGTTGCTTGAGCTGGGCAGGAACGTTGGCCGTGGCCCAATCCTGGCCGGTGGCGTCGGGCAGGTCCAGGAGCCTGGCAGCGGCGGCGTTGAACACGGAGATGCGTCCGTCAGCGGCGACACCGATCACGCCCTCATCCACGCCCTGGAGCACAGCCACTTGGTCGTGGACGAGAGTGCTGATTTCCTCAGGTTCCAAGCCCAACGTGAGCCGTTGCAGGCGGCGCCGGAGCAGGAATGAAGCGAGGACGCCCGCCAGGAGTGCCCCTCCGGCGGTCAGGGCGATGGGCACAATGTCCCGTGCAAGGCTCTTGCTGAGGGACTCCATGGAGTAGCCCACGCTGACTTCACCCACGATCGTGCCAGCGGTTGCAACGCCGCCGGACGAGGGCGCGTACACCGGCACCTTGGCCCCCGCCGATGGACCCAAAGTGCCGGTGTTGCGGGTGGTGATTTCCTGGCCGGCCAATGCTACGGAGGGATCCGTGCTCACGCGTTCACCTAGCCGCGCAATTTCCGGGTGGGCCAACCGGAGCCCGGTTTCATCCGTGATGACCACGAAGAGGGCCCCAGTGCGGATCCGGGCTGCTTCTGCCGCTGCCTGCAAGGGGCCGGCGGCCAGGACGCTGGCCGGCGGCGTTCCTTCTTCTTTGCTGATGGCCTGGACGTCTTCCCTGATATCGGGATCCGCCGCAACTGTGCGGGCGAGGGTGAGTGCTTGGTTTTCGGCTTCGTCGCCGATCCGTTCGTAGACCAGCCACGCATGGACGGCACCGCTAAGGAGCACTACAAGCAGAACTACCCCTAGTTGGAGAAGGAGCGTCTGGGTGGAGAAACGCATACTGACCTTGGTAAAGCGCCGCACGTTACTCCTTTCCTCCAGCTCCATTGAAGCACTGAGCACAATGCGCAAAACGCTCGCAATGATCAGTATTCCCAACAATTCCCGGAAACCCCAGCCCGTGACGGGCGCCACTATAACGTCTGTAGTGCGCATCACACCGAAGTGGTGCCATTCACAGTAGTAAGGAGCCGGCCGTGCTGGTTTTGCTTGGATTCGCAATGATTGCGGTATTCATGGTCCTGATCATGACCAAAAAGTTGACGCCCGTCTTGGCGCTGATCATCGTCCCCACCATCTTTGGTCTCTTCGCGGGGGCCGGCTTGGGCATAGGCCCCATGGTCATGGACTCGATGAAGTCCATGACCTCCACGGCCGCGCTCCTCATGTTCGCCATCATCTACTTCGGCCTGATGATCGATGTCGGGCTGTTCGACCCCCTGGTGAAGTTCATTCTGCGCAAGCTCGGCAATGATCCCGCCAAGGTAGTCCTGGGCACAGCTATCCTCGCCGCGGCAGTCTCTCTGGACGGTGACGGCTCAACCACCTTCATCCTCACCACCGCCGCAATGCTGCCGGTCTACCTGCGCCTGAAGATGAGCCCCGTGGTCCTCACCTGCGTGGCCGGTCTCGCCAACGGCACCATGAACATCCTGCCGTGGGGTGGACCCACAGCCCGTGCCGCTACCGCACTGAAGCTGGACGTCAACGACGTCTTCGTCCCCATGGTCCCGTCCCTCATCGTTGGCCTCATCGTCGTGCTCGTGTTCTCCTGGCTGCTCGGTCTGCAGGAACGTAACCGCCTCCGCACCACCGCTCCCGAAATCTGGGGCGACGTCGCCAATCCTGCTGACGCGTTCGACGGCGGCAATGGCCGCGGCGGTTCGGCCGCCACTGGTGCTGGTGGTTCAGGCTTCAGCAAGGGCCGCTTCGGCTTTGGCCGCACCGCACCCAAGCCGGTAACCGGTGGAGGCGCCGGCGTCGCAGTTCTTGAACGTACTGAAGAGCTGGTGGACGACCACGACACCGCCATGGCTGATACCGCGTTGGATCCCAACCGCACCACGCTCCGCCCCAAACTGTTCTGGTTCAACCTTGGGCTCACGGTCGCCGTCATGGTCACCCTGGTAGCGAACATCGTCCCGCTCCCGTTCGTCTTCATGGTGGGCGCGGCCATCGCACTGCTGGTCAACTTCCCCAAGGTCAAGGACCAGGGCGCCCAGCTGATCGCCCACGCACCGTCAATCGTCGCCGTCGTCAGCATGGTCATGGCCGCTGCAGTCCTCACCGGTGTCCTCAACGGCACCGGCATGGTCAAGGCAATGTCCGAGTGGCTCGTCCAGATCATCCCCGCGGACATGGGCCCATTCATGGCAGTCATCACCGGTGTGTTGAGCATCCCGATGACCTTCTTCATGAGCAACGACGCGTTCTACTTCGGTGCACTGCCGGTCCTCAGCGAAACCGCAGCCCACTATGGCGTCGGTGCAGCGGACATGGCCCGCGCTTCCATCACCGGCCAGCCGTTCCACCTCCAGAGCCCCCTGGTTCCCGCGATCCTGCTGCTCGTGTCCCTGGCAAAGGTAGACCTGGGCGACCACCACAAGAAGGTCCTCTGGCGCACTGCAGTCATTTCGATCGTCATGCTCGCGGTCGGTGTCCTGACCGGAGCTATCGGCATCGGCTGATCGCACAAAGCGCCCGGGGTAACCGGAAGCAGCACAATGAATGATCAGCCTGCCGGGTTAGTTGCCCGGCAGGCTGATCCTTTTGGGAGGTATTGACCGATCCTGCGAACGTCCCTTATCAGGAGACCGGCATATCATTGGCGGGTGCCACCCCTTGAACTAGTTCTCAGTGCCTGGCGGATCGACTGGGCAGCCCTCGCTATGATCACCGCCTTAGGCGTGCTCTATGGCCTTGGTATCAAGGCTGCCGCAAAGAACGGGCATCAGTGGCCGCTATGGCGGGGAATAGCTTTCTACCTCCTGGGCCTGGGATCCATGGTGGTCCTCACTTGCGGATTCACCGGCGTCTACAGTGCGGACCTCCGATGGGCTTTCACCATCAAGGTTGCCTTGCTCCTGTTTGTGGTTCCGCTGCTGATGGGGCTGGGCAGGCCCATCACACTTGCCCGCGTTGCCTTGCCTCCTGACGGTATCGATGTGCTGAACAAGGTCCTCGCTCACCGTGTTGTACGGTTCTTCAGCAATTCACTTGCAGCGCCGCTGCTGGGGCTGGCGCTGTTCTCCACCTTCCTCACGCCGGCGTTCTACACCTTGCGTGCGGATCCCTTGGCTGAAACACTCCTGACGATCGCCATTCCGTTGCTTGGCCTCCTCATGGCGCTGCCCATTATCGAAGAAGCGGACTTCCAGCGCTCCAGCGTGTACATCACGCTGGAGTTCGTATTTGTTTTCATCGAACTCCTGGTCGACGCTGTGCCTGGCATCCTCCTGCGCCTCAACGGACAGGTTCTTGACCATGTGATGAGCACCCAGGCCATGCTTGGCTGGTTCCCTGATCCGCTCCGTGACCAGCAACTGGCTGGGGACGCATTGTGGTTTGTCTGTGAAATCGTTGACCTGCCGCTCATCATCCTCATGTTCATCAGGTTTTCCCGGAGCGACAAACGCGAGGCGCGTGGCTTCGATGAGCTTACTGATGCGGAACTGGACGAGCTGAACGCGCAGCACCTGCACCGGCACTGAAGGCCGTGCGTGGCCAAGTAGACTGGTTCGGAAAACCATTTGAACTTTGCAGGGGAGATCCATGGCTGCGATCAACCGTGACGACGTCGCGCATCTTGCGCGTCTGGCTCACATTGAAATGAGTGCCGAAGAGTTGGACAGGATGGCGGTTGAGCTTGCCGTCATCGTGGATTCGGTGAAGTCCGTCAGCGAAGCCGCCGGGGAGGATGTCCCGGCCACGTCCCACCCGATTCCGTTGACCAACGTGTTCCGTGAGGACGTCGTGGGCCACACGTTTACGGCTGAGCAGGCGTTGTCCGGCGCTCCGGATGCTTACGAGAACCGTTTCAAGGTCCCGGCAATCCTGGATGAGGACTAATTACCATGACTGAGCTTAAGAACGAACTCATTCGCCACTCCGCCTCCGATCTTGCTGCGAAGCTTGCTGCCCGCGAGGTCTCCGCTGTTGAAGTGACGCAGGCGCACCTTGACCGTATTGCTGACGTGGACGGCCAGATCAACGCGTTCCTGCACGTTAATACCGAGGAAGCCCTGGCTGTTGCGGCCGAGGTTGACGCTGCGCGTGCCGCTGGTGGCGCCGCTGCCGGGGAACTCCATGCCCTGGCCGGTGTGCCGATCGCGGTGAAGGACTTGATCGTGACGATTGGCCAGCCGACGACGGCCGGCTCGAAGATCCTTGAGGGCTGGCACAGCCCCTATGACGCCACCGTGGTGAAGAAGCTGCGCGCGGCCAAGATGCCCATTTTGGGCAAGACCAACCTTGACGAGTTCGCCATGGGTTCCTCCACGGAGCATTCGGCGTACGGACCCACCCGCAACCCCTGGGACCTGGACCGCATTCCTGGTGGTTCAGGCGGTGGCTCGGCAGCCGCCGTCGCTGCTTTTGAAGCGCCGCTGGCGCTGGGCACTGACACCGGTGGATCCATCCGCCAGCCGGGTGCCGTCACGGGAACTGTCGGCGTCAAGCCGACGTATGGTGCAGTTTCCCGCTACGGCGCGATTGCCATGGCGTCCTCGCTGGACCAGATTGGCCCGGTGTCCCGCACGGTGCTGGACGCGGCTCTGTTGCAGGAAGTCATCGGCGGCCATGATCCGTTCGATTCCACGTCCCTGACGGATCCGTTCGACAATCTGGCCGCGGCTGCCCGCGTGGGCAATGTTGCTGGCATGAAGATCGGCATCATCAAGGAGCTGCACGGCGAGGGTTACCAAGCCGGCGTCGAGAACCGTTTCAACGAGTCCCTTCAGCTGCTGAAGGATGCAGGTGCGGAAATCGTTGAGGTTTCCTGCCCCAACCTGAAGTACGCCCTGGGCGCTTACTACCTGATCATGCCGTCCGAGGCGTCCAGCAACCTGGCCAAGTTCGACGGCGTTCGGTATGGCTTGCGCGCCCTGCCCAAGGACGCCCCGATGACCATCGAGCGTGTCATGGGTGCAACCCGTGCCGCTGGCTTTGGTGATGAGGTCAAGCGCCGCATCATCCTGGGCACCTACGCCCTGAGCGCTGGCTATTACGACGCCTACTACGGTTCGGCGCAGAAGGTCCGCACGCTCATTCAGCGCGACTTCGACGCCGCGTTCTCGAAGGCGGATGTCCTCATTTCGCCTACGGCTCCCACCACAGCGTTCAAACTGGGGGAGAAAGCGAACGATCCCCTGGCAATGTACCTGAACGACGTCGCCACCATTCCCGCCAATATGGCTGGTATCCCGGGCTTGTCGCTGCCCGGTGGCCTGGCTGACGAGGACGGCTTGCCCGTTGGCGTGCAACTCCTGGCCCCTGCCCGCCAGGATGCCCGCCTGTACCGCGTCGGTGCTGTGCTGGAGGCCATCCTGGAAGAAAAGTGGGGCGGCCCGCTTCTTGCCCAGGCTCCTGAATTGAAGACACCCGCTCTCGGTGCCGCATCCAACTCCGCCGGAGGTTCAAACTAATGTCCGTCGACGCAACCCTGAGCTTCGAAGAGGCCATGGAGAAGTACGATCCTGTTCTGGGTTTCGAGGTCCACGTGGAGCTCAACACCAAGACCAAGATGTTCTCCTCCGCACCGAACGTCTTCGGCGACGAGCCGAACACCAACGTCAACGAGGTGGATCTCGGCATGCCCGGCGTCCTCCCGGTGCTGAACAAGACGGCTGTGGAGTCCTCCATCAAGATCGGCCTTGCCTTGAACTGCAAGATCGCCGAGTACTGCCGTTTCGCCCGGAAGAACTACTTCTACCCGGACACCCCGAAGAACTTCCAGACCTCGCAGTATGACGAGCCCATCGCCTACGACGGTTACCTCGACATCGAGCTTGAGGACGGCACGATCTTCCGCGTTGAGATCGAGCGTGCCCACATGGAAGAGGACGCCGGAAAGCTCACCCACATGGGTGGTTCCGCGGGCCGCATCCAAGGCGCCGACTACTCGCTGGTGGACTACAACCGTTCGGGTGTTCCGTTGGTGGAAATCGTCACCAAGCCGATCCAGGGTGCCGGAAGCCGCGCCCCGGAGCTGGCCAAGGCCTACGTTGCCGCGGTCCGCGAAATCGTGAAGAACCTTGGTGTTTCGGACGCCAAGATGGAACGCGGCAACGTCCGCTGCGACGCCAACGTTTCCCTGCGCCCGCACGGCCAGGAACGCTTCGGCATCCGCTCGGAGACGAAGAACGTTAACTCCCTGCGCGCTGTCGAGCACGCCGTTCGTTACGAGATCCAGCGCCACGCTGCGGTCCTGGACTCCGGCCAGCCGGTGATCCAGGAGACGCGCCACTGGCACGAAGACACGCGATCGACGACGTCGGGCCGCGCCAAGTCCGACGCCGACGATTACCGCTACTTCCCGGAGCCGGACCTGGTTCCCGTCGTCGCCTCCCGTGAGTGGGTGGAGGAGCTTCGCGCCACCCTTCCGGAGCCGCCGGCCGAACGCCGCAAGCGGCTCAAGGAAGCCTGGGGCTACTCGGATCTGGAGTTCCGCGATGTGGTCAACGCCGGCGTCATGGACTCCATCGAGGAAACCATCGCAGCCGGTGCCAGCGCAGATGTTGCCCGGAAATGGTGGATGGGTGAGATCGTTGGCCGCGCCAAGGTTGCCGACGTCGATCCTTCCGCTCTCGGTGTCACACCGCAGGTCATCGTCGAGCTGAACAAGCTGGTCGAGGACGGCAAGATCAACAACAAGATGGCTACGCAGGTCCTGGACGGCGTTCTTGCCGGCGAAGGTACACCGGCCGAGATCGTTGAAAAGCGCGGCCTCGCGGTGGTTTCGGACGACGGTCCGCTGCTGGAAGCCATCGACGCCGCCCTCGCGGCACAGCCTGACGTCGCGGAGAAGATCCGTGGCGGCAAGGTCCAGGCCATCGGCGCGATTGTGGGCGGTGTCATGAAGGCCACACGTGGCCAGGCTGACGCCAACCGCGTTCGCGAGCTCATCCTTGAGAAGCTCGGCGTCGAAGGCTAAATTCGGCGGCGAATTGCCCAGGTAGCTCGCAGTTGTGGTTGTTTTGAGAGCTCAGAGCAACCACAACTGCGAGCTACTTTTTTCTGTAAGGGGCGCAGAATGGATGCATGGCCACCATTACACCGGGCCTTCGTAAGGCCCTTATCGCCAGCGGCGTTGCCGTCGCCCTGACCGGCGGCGGGGCTGCCGCAGTGTGGGCAGGCACCCAGCCCAGCCCATCGCCGTCGAGCGCTACTGCCTCACCAAGTCCCTCCGAATCTGACGGCGCCAAGCGCGCTGAGGGGCGCGCCCATGGGATCCATGGCGAGCACGTTGTGAAAGAGCAGGACGGCACCTTCCGCACTGTGGTCACACAGGCCGGCAAGATCGAGTCCGTGAGCGATTCCGCCATCACCGTCAAGAGCGAGGATGGCTTCACGCAGAGCTATGCGATCAACTCCGGGACCCGCATCTCACGCATGCCCACTGACCTCTCAGAACTGCGCAATGGCAAGGGTAAGCCCACGCTACCTTCGGCGACCGCGGCGGATCTCAAGTCCGGCGACACCGTACGGATAGCAGGGACAAAGGACGGCGACACTGTGACGGCACAGCGCATTGTGGCCGGTGAGCTTCCAGCTGTCCTCAAGGGGCATGGTCTCAGGGGGCACGGACACAAGGGGCTTTGACCGCGGAGTGGGCACCGCCTCCAGTGCCACCTGGCCCGCGCCGCCGTGTTGGTCAAGACCAAAATCAGCTATGCTTGAATCAAATTTTTAAATATTGATTCAAGGTCGGGGATTAGTGTGAGAGTAAATGTCGGGGAGAGGATAGCTCGCCGGCGGCTTGAGACGGACCTCAGTCAGCGCGATCTTGAAGGTCTCACTGGGATTTCCCAGAGCACGCTGCAGCGTATCGAGTCCGGTAATCGTGTTGCCCGCATGGACGAGATCATCTCCATTGCCTGGGCTCTAGGCTGCCCGGTGGAAGCGATTCTGGACGAGACGCCGGTCCGGGACCGGGTGCTGGTAGCAAGCCGTGCCAGCACATCCACTGCCGACGCTGCGGCTGTCAAGGCGCGGCTGACACAATTCCTGGAAATGGACGCCTACCTAGCCATGCACGGCATCGGCGCGTAATGGCGGAAAAGGAATCCATTCCTGCAAGCGTCGGCCACAGCGAGCGGCCGGCCTATCTCGCGGCGAGGAAGATCCGTGACCAGCATGGGTTGGGCAGCGGGCCAATCGCTGATCTCCACGGGCTTATCGGCCTTGTCTCACCCGGAGCCGACGTTGCAATCCTAGACATGCCCGAGGGGATGGGCGGCATGGTGGCGACGGACCCTGTGCGCGCAAAGACGGTGATTGGAGTGGCCACCACTTCTGTTCCCGAGCGCCAGCGATCATCACTCGGACACGAACTCGGTCACATCGTTTTTGCAGACTACGAAGCCGGCTTGCGGCATGACCCGTCTGAGCGGACGCCCCAAGAAATGCGCGCTGACACCTTTGCCAGACACCTACTGGCTCCTCTTCAGGGCGTTGTAGCATTCCTTGAAGACTTGCGTGCCGTTCCAGGCCAGTTAACCCTTCGCCACGTTTCCTCGGTCGTACACCACTTCCAAGTGTCGCCTGCCATTGCCCTGATCCAAATGCAGGCCTGTGGATGGATCGCAACTGCGCAAAAGACGGATTGGTGGGGTGAAACTGCCAAAGGACTGGCGCTGCGATTCGGGTGGATCGGTGACTATCGGGCCATGGCTGCAGAAAGTCAGACACCCCGGCCACCGCAGCGGCTCATCGAAAACGCCACCGAGGCCTACATCCGGAATCTGATCTCCGTGCAGGGCCTTGCAGCACTTAGTGGGGTGGATCCCGAACGTCAGCTCCAGGAGCTCGAAGAATCAGGGATCAGGCCTGAAACTATCGAAGTGGCATGGGCCGATCTGGACGCCTTCGGACCGGCCTGACCCATGCCCACACAGATAACGATTCTGGACGCAGGACCGTGCATCACTTTCTGCGCGGCTTCCAAGCAGGCCCTACTGGTCGCGGTCCTGCAACGTGGCTCAAACCAGCTCCACGTCCCGGATGTTGTGGATGATGAGGTCGGCAAGCGCGGCTCTAACCGACGGGATTTCCCGCCCGGAACAGTAAGCAACTGGCGGTTACTGACCGAACATGAGCACGTCGGAATCCTTGACTCATCGGTGTCTTCTGATGATGCCCAAGCCCTATCGGATGCCGTCAAGAAACTATCCGGCACACCGCTGGCCGAACGCCTCACGAACAGTAAGGACCTAGGCGAAATCCTGGTCATCGCTCACGCCATGGTCCGCAAGGATCGGGGCGAGGATGTGTACGTAGTTATTGACGAACATCGGGGACAAAAGCTGGCCACCCAGTTCGGTATCAAAGTCATCGACTCCGCATGGATACTTGGCAGCGCGGTTGCTCGCGGGCTGATCGCTGACCGTGGGGAGATGCGGAAGACCTACGATAACCTCCGGAAATATGACGCAGGTCTGGTCCACATCGAGCAGACCCATCTCCTCACAAAGGGGCTGTGGGCGCGGAAGCCGGAGTCGGTGCCCTCAGGAGAGGCGGAAACTGAAGCAAGGGCTGCCCTGGAACAGTTGGCCGCCGCCAACGACAGAACGTAACCAGTCGGTCGGCGTCATGCGATTAGGGTGTAACTGTGAATCAACCGTTGGACGAGGGTCCGTTCTTTCATGGCACAAAGGCAAACCTTCGGGAAGGTGATCTCCTGAGCGCGGGCTTCAGGTCGAACTACCGGCCCGAGGTCGTGATGAACCACATCTACTTCACTGCTCTGCGGGATGGCGCGGGACTGGCTGCCGAACTCGCGGCAGGTGAGGGGGCCCCGCGGGTTTACGCCGTCGAGCCGACCGGGCCATTCGAGGACGATCCCAACGTGACCGACAAGAAATTCCCCGGCAACCCCACGCGGTCATACCGCAGCACGGCCCCGCTCAGGGTCCTGGGCGAAGTCACCGATTGGAAACGGCTGGAGCCCGAGGCGCTGCTAGCGTGGAAGGAACGCCTGGCGGCAATTCTTGCTGACGAGCGCGGCGAAATCATCAACTGACGAACGTCCTCAACGATCCGGAACCTCAGAGCGCCACGGTCCTGAATCCGAGGTTGGCGCTTGCCGAGTCAGGCGTGTTGGAACTCCGCGCCGCCAGCCGGTAACGGTTGCAGTAGGAGTCGTGGCACAGGTATGAGCCTCCCCGCATGACCCTTCCGCGCCCAATCGTTGGGCCTTGCGGGTCTTCCACGGTTCCGGCGTTCAGGCACGTCTTGTAGTACTTGGGCAGGAACCAATCGCTGCACCACTCCCACACGTTGCCGCTGGTCTGGTACAGCCCGTAGCCGTTCGGGGCGAATGACCTGGCCGGCGCTGTGGTGAGGTAGCCGTCTTCGACGTCGTTACGCACGGGAAACTCGCCCTGCCAGATGTTGCAGTTGTGCCGGGCGCTGCCTTCGGCGCTGTCATTGTGAAGTTCGTTGCCCCAGGGATACCGCTGCCCGGCCGCTCCACCACGGGCTGCATACTCCCATTCCGCTTCGGTGGGCAGTCGTCGGCCCGCCCACGCACAGTAGGCCAAGGCGTCGTTGAAGGACACGTGCGTCGCTGGATGGTCCGGGATGTCCGTCCAGTGGGAGAGGGGCCCGGCCGGGTGGGCCCAGTCTGCGCCGCGGACATTGAGCCACCAAGGGACGTTGTTGACCCTGTTCAGGATGTCGTGCGGCTCGGCCTTGACTGCCAGATGGAACACTGCCGAGGTCCCGAACTCTTCAGATTCCGTACGGTGCCCCGTGGCATCCACGAATGCCGCGAACTCCGCGTTGGTGACCGTGGTAGCGCTGATGGTGAATCCGGAAACGGACACTTCGTGGACTGGCGTCTCGCCGTCGCCGTCGTAGCCTTCGCCGAAAGGATCGCCCATTGCGAAGGTCCCGGACGGGATCTCGACGTCTCCATTGCCCGCCGTCGCGGCATCCTTGCCGGAGCGCACGACGCCGGCCGTCGGGTTCCGATGTTCGCCCACCGCACGCAGGGGGAGCGTCAGCCCTGGCTTCGAATGTTCCCGGGCGCCGGCGCCAGGGCTGCAGCAGTCTGCCATATTCAACCTTTCCTCTGCGGTTCTCCATCAATCTTAGTGGGATCGGCCACACCCCCAACAATGATCAAAGCTGATTTCTATCGTCAGTTTCAATCATGATCTTGCAAACGTGAAGGTGGTCGCTTATGGTTTGTTAAACGGTTAACGAGCGTGTTTTGCATCACACTCTCCCGGCACCATTGATGACCCTGGCCCAGCACTGAGGAGACAGCATGAACTCGACGACGCAACAAGCTCCGGCTTTGCCGGAAGCGCGCCGCGTCCCGGAGGCATTGCCCGGAAAATCCGGCATGGGGAGGCGCAAGGGCAACAGGGCGCCCCAAAAAAGCTTCCGGTCAAGGCTGAGGCGGGATCAGCAGATGCTCCTGATGATGCTCCCGGGTGTTGCTTTCCTGCTGCTCTTCTTCTACATCCCGATCCTGGGCAACGTCATCGCGTTCCAGGACTACCAGCCCTACCTCGGCATCGGGGACAGCCTCTTTGTTGGCTGGCAGAACTTCGTGGACCTGTTCGGCAACCCCGACTTCATCCATGCATTCTGGAACACGCTCTACCTTGCGGCGTGGCAGCTGGTTTTCCTTTTCCCGGTGCCGCTGGTGCTCGCACTGATTGTGGACTCACTGATCAGCACACGGGTCCGGAGGATTTTCCAGAGCATCGCCTATCTGCCGCACTTCTTGTCCTGGGTCCTGGTGATCGCATTCTTCCAGCAGATGTTGGGCGGTGCGGGCTTCGTCAACAACCTGCTTCGCGATATGGGCATGGATCCTGTTCCGTTCATGACCAATCCGGAAACCTTCCCCGTCATGGTGGTCGTCCAGATGATCTGGAAGGACGCCGGCTGGGCCATGATCATCTTCCTCGCCGCCCTGGCAAGTATCGATGCCTCGCTTTATGAAGCAGCCGCTGCTGACGGTGCGGGACGTTGGCGCCGGATGTGGCACATCACCTTGCCTGGGCTAAGGCCCGTGATCGTGCTCCTCCTGATCCTGCGCATTGGCGACATACTTTCCGTCGGTTTTGAGCAGTTCATCCTCCAACGCGACGCCGTGGGTGCAGGAGCGGCGGAAGTGCTGGACACCTTTACCTACTACACCGGTGTTGTCGGTGGCGGCTGGAGTTCAGGTGCCGCGGCAGGCCTGGCGAAGGGGGTGGTCAGTGCCCTGCTGATCTACGGCGCCAACAAACTTGCCCACCGCTTCGGCGAAGACGGAATTTTTGCAAAGCAAGCACGCTGAGCCCACGCGGCTGCTGCACAAGCTGCTGCACAAGGAGAACCCCATGGCAACAACACTTTTCACGAGGAAACCCCGGGAACTGAGCTATAACCCCAAACGACCCGTATGGAAGGAACGCCCTTCTCCTCTCTACCAGACGGTAAAAGCCGTCGTCCTCGTCCTTTTCAGCCTGTCCATCCTGACGCCGCTGCTCCTCGTGGTGTCCACGTCCCTGGCGGACACGGAACAACTCGTACAGGCAGGCGGATTCGTGCTTTGGCCGGAGCGGCCCACCTTGGAGGCCTACGCCACCATCTTCAAAGGTCCCATGGTTCTGCAGTCCCTCGGGGTCAGCATGGTCATCACCGCCGTGGGCACCCTTCTTGCGCTGTTCGTCACGATCACCATGGCGTACGCCACCAGCCGATCAGTCCTCTTCGGCCGTCCTGTGGTACTCGCCGTGTTGTTCACACTCTTGTTCGCGCCGGGCCTCATCCCGTCCTTCCTCATGATTCGTCAGCTCGGGCTGCTGGACTCGCTATGGTCGCTGATCCTCCCGGGTATATTCGGCGCCTTCAACTTCGTGGTGATGCGCTCCTTCTTCATGAACATCCCGGGTGAACTGATCGAAAGCGCCCGGATCGATGGTGCCAACGATTGGCAGATCCTGTGGCGGATCGTCATGCCGCTGTCCAAAGCCGTCATCGCCGTCGTGGGTTTGTTTTATGCCGTTGGTTTCTGGAACTCGTTCTTCAACGCACTGCTCTACATCAATGACCACAGCAAATGGCCCATCCAGTTGCTGCTCCGCAACTTCGTAGTCCAGGGCAGCGGAGCGGCAGACCAGTTGGGAATCACCACCACACCTCCGCCGCAATCCATCCAGATGGCCGTAGTCGTGGTGGCCCTGGTTCCCATCCTGATGGTTTACCCATTCCTCCAAAAGCACTTTGCCAAGGGCGTCATCACCGGCGCCGTGAAGGGCTAGCCGTTGACGCGGCATCCCTGACCACTATGAACAGCATCAACTACCAGTAAATAACCAGAAAGGGTTATGCCATGACGAGCACTACCTCAGGACAGGCTGGATTCAGCCGTCGCGGCTTCCTTGGCCTCGCGGGCCTGGCCGTCACCGCCGTCGGCCTGTCTGCTTGCGGGGGTGGTGGAGCTGCGAGCAACGGAGGCGCAGCTGCCTCCGCTTCGGTCAAGCTGCCCACCTACAAGGAATTCACCGGTGTGAGTCCGGATCTTGCCGGTAACGCCAAAGGCCTGCAGGCCGGCTACTTCAAACTGCCCACCGCCGTGCAGTCCGTGAACACCCCGCCGCTTAAGGGCAAGGTGACCGGCCTGACGGAAACCTTCGAGACCATGAGTCCCGGCCTGAAGGACAACCCCTTCTGGCAGCGCCTCAACGCCAAACTCGGAGGCGACCTGGAACTGCAGATCGCCGAGGACATCGGCGATGGTTATCCGGCCAAGTTCGCCACTGTCCTGGCCAGCAATGAACTGCCGGACATGATGTGGGTGCCGCCGAACCAGGGAATTCCCAATGTTGGCCCCATGCTCGAGGCGAAGTTCCAGGACCTAACGCCCTACCTCTCCGGTGATGCAGTGCTCGAGTACCCCAACCTTGCCGCGCTGAAGCCCGATTCCTGGAAGACCGCCGTCGTGAACGGCAAGATCTGGGGAGCACCCATTCCGAGCACCCCGTTCGGCCAGGTGTACCTGGGCAACCACGACGTATGGGCACAAGTAGGTGGTTTCGAGGCTGCCAGCGCGGACGAGTTCCTGGACAAGGCCAAGGAACTGACGCGTCCTGGCGATCAGAAGTATGCCCTTGAGCCCGCCTATATCAATGCCCTGCACATGGTTACCGAGTGGTTTGGCGCCCCGAACAGCTGGGCCGTCAACAAGGACCGTACGCTGACGCATTTGTACGAAACCGACGAGTACAGGGCCGGCGTGGAGTTCACCGCCAGGATGTTCGCAGCCGGCGTTTTCTACCCGGATTCCAAGGCCACGGACATTCGTTCCCGCGTTGCCAACGGCAGTGTTGCGGCACAGGTGGTGGTGGGTCCCCATGACCTCCGCAGCTACCGGGCATTGAACAAGACCGCGAAGTTCGACATCCTCATTCCTTTCAGCGCCGACGGAAAGGTCAAGCCAACCTACGATATGGGCTACGGGACGGTGGGTTTCACGCCGTTCAAGAAGGCTGAGGAAGGCAAGATCCGCGAGCTGCTGGCCCTGATCAACTACCTGTCGGCACCGTTCGGCACGGTGGAGTACATGCAGAAGAACTTCGGCGAGCTCGGCCAGGATTACACCCTGGATGGTTCGGGCAACCCGGTCCGTACGGAGACTGGAACCACCAATGCGCCCGGTTTGGTATCGGCGCTGAACATCATGTCCAGCCCCGAAAACGTCATCTTCAATCCGGGATTCGACGACGACACCCGCTATGTCAGCCAGCAGGAAGAGAAGCTGCTGGAACTCGCATGGCGCAACCCCACCAATGGTTCCTACTCCGATACGAACGCCAAGGTGGGGGCGAAGATCACCAAACAGCTCCGCGACAAGGTGGTGGACATCATCACGGGCCGGGCCAAGATCGACGAACTCAAGGATGCGGTCAAGCGCTGGAAGAGCGAAGGCGGCGACAAGATGCGCGACGAATACCAGGCCGCGTTGGATCCCGAAGCTCCCGTGTTCAGGAGCTAGCCTCAAAAAACCAGAAGAAACATCAACAAGCAGGGGGAAATCATGGCAAAAGCGAGTAACACGGGAGTCCGGCCCACCATTCGCATGGTGGCCGAACTTGCGGGTGTTTCCACGGCCACGGTTTCCTATGTGTTGTCCGGTCGCCGGGGTGATGCGGGACCGGGAGTTTCGGACCCGACGGCGGAGAAGGTCAAGGCTGCCGCGGAGCGGCTTGGCTACCGCCCCAACCAGGCTGCCCGGGCTATCCGGACAGGGCGGACGAACACCGTCATCCTGTCCCTGACCATGCTGTCCGATCCTTGGTCGTTATCCGTCATCGAGGCGGTGCAAAGGGCGGCAGCTCCGTTCGGAATTACGCCGATGATCCTCGGCGACGCCGACTGGGTGAAGGTCCTGGGCACTCATAATGCCGACGCTGTGTTCGTGGACGCAGTCCGCCCTGAGCAACGGGGCGCCCTTCGGAAGCTCGCGGAGCATGGGACCACGCTCGTGGTTTTTGACGAAGAGCTTGAACCGGAGGGCTTCGACGTCATCAAGTCTATTGCAGGGCCAGGCTGCCGCATGGCCGTGGAGCACCTACTCCACGGCCATCGGAGGATCGCTTGCGTCACCCCGGCCACGGCTGCAGGCGCCTCTGGCGGCACCCGCTACCGGGCCTACTCAGAGGGCCTGGTGGACGCCGGCATCCCGGAAAGCGAGGATTATGTGGGCCTCTTCGATGGCACGTCCGCCGGTGCGTATGCTGCCACAACGCGGCTGCTCAGCCTGCCGGAGCGGCCTACTGCCATCTACGCCACCACGGACTTCGCCGCCGTCGCCGCCATCAATGCGGCTCAACGGCTCGGGCTCGCCGTTGGTGTTGACGTGGACATCATTGGCGTGGGCAACACTGTGGAGGGGGAGCGGATGTCGCCGTCGCTCAGCACGGTGGGCCCCGTGGATTTCTTCGGCAAAGTGGCCCGGCTTCTCTTGCAGCGGGCGACGGCACCCGCTGGCCCGGAGGCCAAGGGCGAGCCGGCGGTCCTGGACTTCCCGTGGCACCTGTTCGTGCGCGAATCCGCACCCCACCGCAGCTCAGCAACCAGACTTTTTTAAACGAACCAGCAGAAGGAAATTGCACCTCATGGAAAAGGATTTGAAGGTCGGCATCGTGGGTTTCGGCCTGCGCTCCGGGCTGTGGAGACACGCCCATAAACCGGGTCACGGCTCTGAAGTCACCATCGTCTGTGACGTGAGCGAGAGGGGACGGGCGGACGCCGCGGCGAGCATCCCCTCGGCCCGCATCACCAGCGACCTCGAAGAAGTGCTCGCCAGCGACCTGGACGCTGTCCTGGTGTTGACCCCCGATAACCAGCATGCCGCCGTCGCGGTTCGTACGCTCAAGGCCGGCATTGCGACCTTCTGTGAGAAGCCCCTGGATATCACCGTGGAGGCAGCGGACCTGATTTTGAAGACGGCCTATGAGACCGGAACGCGCTTGTACGTTGGACACAATATGCGGCACATGCCGGTTGTAGTACAGATGCGCCAAATCATTCAGGAGGGCAAGATCGGCGAGGTCAAGGCCATCTGGTGCCGGCACTTTGTCGGCGATGGCGGGGACTACTACTTCAAGGACTGGCATGCCCAGCGCGCCAATGTCACCTCCCTGCTCCTCCAAAAAGGGGCGCACGACATCGACGTGATCCACTGGCTGGCCGGCGGATACACCAAGCGGGTTGCCGCCGTCGGTGATCTCGCGGTCTATGGCGATGTCACCAACCGCAGCAACAACGCGGGCATGCGCATGGGCGAATGGTACTCGGTGGACAATTGGCCGCCCACGGAGCAGAAAGGCCTGGCTGAGGTGATCGACGTCGAGGACATTTCCATGATGAACATGGTCCTGGACAACGGCGTGCTGGCCTCCTACCAGCAGTGCCACTTCACACCGGACTACTGGCGCAACTACACCATCATCGGCACCAAGGGCAGAATCGAGAACTTCGGCGACGGGCCCGGGAACACCATCAACGTCTGGACCAGCCGGACTTCCGGCTACGCGGCACCAGACGAGGTGCATACAATCCAGGACGGTAACGGAGGCCATGGGGGTGCAGACCCTCGCCTCATTGACGAGTTCCTGCGCTTCGCCTCCCAAGGCGGCCAAACGCAAACGAGTCCCGTGGCTGCGCGGCAGGCAGTGGTGGCCGGCGTACTCGCCACCGAATCGCTGCGCGGCGACGGCTGCGCGCGGGAGGTCCCTGCACTGCCCGCCGGGCTTGTGGCCTACTTCGACGCCGGACAACCGGCCTTGGCCCGTGGCTAGCTAGCGGGGGCTGGATAGCTCGATAAGTTCGGTCATGACGGTTTGAAGTGACTCGCAAACCGTCATGACTGATTTCCGTTTCAGCGTTTCGGGCCTGGCCAGGATGTCGATCTTACGCACCGCGTTCACGCCGGAAAGCGGCCGCAGCACAACGCCGGCATCCAGGACGCGCCGCGCCGTGAACCTTGGCAGGAGTCCGATCGCGCCCCCCGCCGCCACAAGCGCGGCAACAGTTGAGTAGTCGTTGATCCGGTGCAGCACTTCTGCGGGCCGTCCGCTCACGGCAACGACGGCGGCGAGCACGTCCGCAGGGGAGTAGCCGTCGCGGCTTGTCACCCAGGTTTCATCCACGACGTCGGACGGCTTCAGTTCGCGCCGGGATGCCAGCGGGTGATCGGCGGGCAGGGCGACGTCCAGGGGTTCGTCGGCCAACGGGATCACGGCCACTTTGTCGCCGGGCCATGGCGGGCTGTTGTCCATCCTGTGAGCCAGGACGAGGTCGTAGCGGGCAACCAAGCCCGGGAAATCTTCCTGGGCCACATCCTCATCCGAGAGTCGGAGCCTAGGCGACTTCCCGCCGTCGGACGCCAACAGCGCTGCCAACGGCGCAAACAGCGCCTGCCCCGCACTGTGGAAGGCACTGACACTGACAGGCGCGTCCGGAGCGTCGTGATAGGCGCCGATCGCTGCCCGCGCATCCGCCATGGCGTTCACGACGGCGGCCCCGGCCTCGGCGAGGACCTGTCCGGCGTCGGTGAGGACCAGGGCGCGGCCTTCCTTGCGTGTCAGCGGAACGTCCACCGATTTCTGCAGGAGCGCGAGCTGTTGCGAAACGGCCGATGGGGTGACCATAAGAGTCTCGGCCACAGCTTTGACACTGCCCAGGTCCCCGAGTTCACGAAGCATCTGCAACTGATGGATTTCCATTAGCAAATCCTAAATCGTTGATTGAGAAGAATCTAGTTGTGCTAAATCGTCAGCGGCGCTCTAATGGAGTCAGCAGCAGCGAAGCAGCCCCAGCAGTGAGGAATCCCATGAAGGCTCTCTACAAATCCGGACCACACGCAGGGTTCGAACTCGTTGACCGTCCAGAGCCCGAAGCGGGACCCAGCGACGTCAAGATCCGGGTCATGACCACGGGCATCTGCGGTACCGACCTCCACATCCAGAGCTGGGATGCCTGGGCCCAAAGCATCATCGAAACGCCGCTCATTGCGGGCCACGAGTTCTACGGTGAAGTAGTGGAAGTGGGCGAGGACGTCCGAGACGTCAAAGTTGGAGACCGGGTGTCCGGTGAAGGCCACGTGGTTTGCGGAATCTGCCGCAACTGCCGTGCTGGACGCCGCCAGATGTGCATCCACACCGTCTCCGTTGGAGTGCAGCGCGATGGTGCGTTCGCCGAATTTGTGGTCATTCCGGAGACCAACGTGTGGGTCCACCACGACGAATCCGTCACGCCGGAACTCGGTGCCATCTTCGATCCCTTCGGCAACGCTGTCCACACAGCCCTGAGCTTCCCCTTGGTGGGCGAAGACGTCCTCATTACCGGCGCAGGACCCATCGGGCTGATGGCCATTGCCGTCGCCCGCCATGCTGGCGCCCGCAAGATCGCCATCACTGACGTATCTGCTCCCCGACTGGAACTGGCCCGTCAAATGGGCGTTGACCTCGCCGTCGACGTTTCCAAAATGCGCGTCCGCGACGCCCAGCGGGAGCTGGGTATGCGCGAAGGATTCGATATCGGCCTGGAAATGTCCGGACACCCCACGGCACTGCCTGAGATGATCGACAACATGAACCACGGCGGGCGGATCGCCATGCTGGGCCTTCCCAGCCAGTCCATCGACATCGACTGGGGCAAAGTGGTCACCCACATGCTCACGCTCAAGGGCATCTATGGCCGCGAAATGTTCGAGACGTGGTACGCGATGAGCGCCATGCTTTCTTCCAACCCCGTGCTGCACCGGAACATCTCCGCAGTGGTCACCGACAAGCTGTCGGCGACCGACTGGGAGAAGGGCTTCGACATCGCCCGCGCCGGAACCGGCGGCAAAGTAGTCCTCGACTGGACCGAACTCTAACCCCGCTGCCGCCACAGAACCTTTCCCGACGTATTCAGGAGCACCCCATGTACTCAGCCATCAAAGACCAACTCCAAGGCGAACTCGACGAGATCCGCGGCGCCGGCCTCTTCAAGACCGAACGCCACATCGATTCCCCGCAGGCCAGCCACATCGCCGCCGGCCAGCTCGGCCAGCCAGCCAACACTGTGCTGAACTTCTGTGCCAACAACTACCTTGGCCTTGCCGACCACCAGGACATCATTGCCGCCGCCAAGTCCGCCATGGACGAGCGCGGCTTCGGCATGGCGTCTGTGCGCTTCATTTGTGGCACCCAGGATCTTCACCTGGAACTCGAGGCCCGTGTCTCGGCGTTTTTGGGCACCGAAGACACCATCCTGTTCTCCAGCTGCTTCGATGCCAACGGCGGTGTCTTCGAATCCCTTTTCGGCCCCGAAGACGCCATCATCTCGGACTCCCTCAACCACGCATCCATCATCGACGGCATCCGCCTGAGCAAGGCCAAGCGCTTCCGCTACGCCAACCAGGACATGGCTGACCTTGAGGCGAAGCTCGTTGAGGCCGAGGGTTCCCGCCGGAAGATCATCGTCACCGATGGTGTGTTCTCCATGGACGGCTACCTTGCCCCGCTCGAAGCCATCTGCGACCTCGCCGAGAAGCACGACGCCCTGGTGATGGTGGACGACTCCCACGCCGTCGGCTTCATGGGACCCACGGGTGCCGGTACTCCCGAGCACGCGGGTGTTTCCCAGCGCGTGGACATTTACACGGGAACGTTCGGCAAGGCCCTCGGCGGGGCATCCGGCGGCTACGTTTCAGGCCGCGGCGAAATCGTCGCGATGCTGCGCCAGAAGGCACGTCCGTACCTGTTCTCCAACTCCCTGGCGCCGGCCATCGTGGCCGCCACCATCAAGGCGATCGAGCTGGTCCAGGAATCCGGCGAACTCCGCACCCGCCTGTTCGAAAACGCAGCCCTGTTCCGCCGCCGCATGAGCGAGGAAGGCTTCGAGCTCCTCGACGGCGAACACGCCATCATCCCCGTGATGTTCGGTGACGCTGTGATTGCCGCAAAGGTTGCCGATGAGATGCTCGGTCACGGCGTGTTCGTCACCGCCTTCAGCTACCCCGTGGTTCCGAAGGGAGCGGCCCGCATCCGCGTCCAGCTTTCCGCCGCACACAGCAGCGACGACGTCGAAGCTTGCGTTCAGGCGTTCGTCAAGAGCCGGGCAGCGGTCGCCTAACCGTCCCCGATGCTCTCTCACATCCTGCCGCGTCAGGCCCGATCTTCTCTCACATCCTGCCGCTTTCCACCGGATGTTCGATCACTTTCTTGACGCAAGGGAGAGAACATCGGGGCGTTGGGGGTTGGATGTGAAGCAACATCCGGCCGTTGGGGGTTGGATGTGAGAGAGGGATGGGCACCTCTCGTGCCGTCTGACAGGATGGAGCCATGGCTTCGAACTATGACGTGGTAATCGTTGGCGGCGGCATTGCGGGGCTTTCCCTGGCGTCCGCGCTCGCAGGGAAGTGCACGGTTGCACTGGTGGAGGCCGAACAATCGTTGGCCTTCCACACCTCCTCGCGCTCGGCCCGCCAGCTGATTCCGAGCTACGGGCCGCCCATAGTGCAGGAACTCACGGTCCGGACCCTGGAGCTGATGAGGGCCCGCGACGCCGAACTTCCGGAGCCCGTCCTTACCCCACGCAGGTTCATGCTGGTGGGCGATGAGGAAACAGTCCGGGCAGAAGCCAGCGGCAACATGCACACAATCACCCACGCTGAAGCCATGCAGCTCTGCCCGGTCCTGAAGCCGGACTCGTTCCAGGCCGCGGGGTTGGACAACGGCTCGTTTGGTTGCAATGCACCGGCCTTGTTGGAAGATCACCGGAAGAGGGCTCAGGCGGCGGGAGCTGACATCATCACCGGTGCGCGTGTCCACTCGGCCCAGCGGCTCGGAAGTGGCTGGCAGGTGGGTGCCGGAACGGAAGGTTTCCAGTCCGCCGTCGTGGTTAATGCCGCGGGTGCGTGGGCGGATGAGTTGGCCGTCATCAGCGGCGTGGAGAAGTTGGGACTGCAGCCTTATCGGCGGACCGCGGCGATTGTGAACGTCGAGCAATCGCTGACGCCGCAAACGCCCATGGTGGCTGCAGCCGATCACTCGTTCTACTTCCGCGCCGAGGGCAACCAGGTGCTCATCTCGCCGTCGGAAACCGTGCCCAGCGGGGCCGAAGACGCTAAACCTTATGCCGGTGATGTGGACAAACTCATCAGCAGGCTCAACTCACTGACAACCTTGGGCATCCGTTCAGTGGATCGTGCATGGACGGGGTTGCGGACAGAAGCTGCGGACGGAATCCCGGTGGTTGGCTTCGACGCCGAAGCGAAGGGCTTTTTCTGGCTGGCCGGGCAGGGCGGCTACGGATTCCAGACGTCCTCAGCCATCGCCGAGCTGGCGGCCGGCCTGATCCTGGGCGAGGTAAAAGAGGACAGTCCGGAATCCCGGACAGCCGAACAGCTTGCGGCCGTTCGCTGGTCCATCCGGCGCTGAACAATAGGGACATGAGCGGAATCAGCAGTCCAGGACAAAACAGCACTCTTATCACCAACATCGGCGAGCTGATGACCCAGGACCTGGAGCATCGTGTCCTCAAAGACGCCGCGATCGTGTTCGAAGGCGAGCGCATTGCCTGGATCGGGTCCAACAACGACGCTCCTGTGGCGGATACAAAGATCGACGCCGAAGGCCGCGCCGTCCTGCCTGGCTGGGTCGACTCGCACTCCCACCTCGTTTTCGCCGGTGATCGCACAGCCGAGTTTGAGGCCCGCATGGCCGGGCAGAGTTACAGTGCCGGCGGCATTGCTGTCACTACGGGGGCTACCCGCAGCGTGAGTGACGATGAACTGACGACTCTGGTGAGGGACCGTGTCACTGAAGCCGTCTCGCAGGGGACTACCTACCTTGAGAGCAAGACCGGCTACGGCCTGGACGTGGAGAACGAAGCCCGCAGTGCACGCATCGCCGCGGCTCTGGTGGACGAGGTCACCTACCTCGGCGCGCACCTGGTGCCGGCCGGGTCCGATCCGGAGGAGTACACGGACCTGGTCTGCGGTGAAATGCTCGACGCCGTCCTGCCGCATGTGCGCTGGGCGGATGTGTTCTGCGAGCGCGGTGCGTTCACGGAAGAGCAGTCCCGCAGGGTCCTTACGGCTGCCCGGGACGCGGGGTTGGGGCTGCGCGTGCATGGCAACCAGCTGGGCGAGGGGCCAGGCGTTGCGTTGGCCGTGGAGTTCGGGGCCGCCAGCGTGGACCACGTGAACTACCTTTCGCAGATGGACGTTGACGCGCTGGCGGGAACCTGGAAGGGCTGGGACCCGGCTACGGGCAGTGGCGCCCGTGGAACCGTCGCAACGTGCTTGCCCGCTTGTGACTTGTCCACGCGACAGCCGCTCGCACCGGGCCGGGAGCTGATCGATGCCGGCGTGCAGATCGCCCTCGCCGCCAACTGCAACCCCGGTACGTCGTACACGAGTTCCATCGCGTTCTGTGTAACCACGGCGGTCCTGCAGATGCACCTCAGTGTCCACGAGGCCGTTCGGGCGGCGACGTACGGCGGCGCCCTTGCATTAGGCCGCGATTCCGGGAACGACGTCGACGGCGAACGGGCGGTGGGTTCGCTCGCCGTCGGTCATCGCGCGGACATTCACATGCTGAAGGCGCCCTCGGCCACGCACCTCGCGTACCGGCCGGGGATCCCGCTGACGCATTCGGTGTGGCGGGCGGGCGTGCGCGCGGTGTAACAAGACCCCTTGCACAGCTGACAGACTGTGGACATGGCAAGGGGAATTCTTCGCATATTTCCGGGAATGACGTCGGGAGGCTTGGGCCGCGCCAGGACCACGACGGGTTTTGTCCTGGCGGTGCTGATCCCCGTTCTGGTCACCGCACTGATGTCTTTTGCCCCGGATCTGAACTTTGCCACCCATGTCCTGGTGCATTTGACCGGGGTGATGGCGGTGGCGTTCATCGGCGGTCTATGGCCTGCGGTGCTGGCCGCGATTCTGGACTCGTTGCTGCTGAATTATTTCGAGACCGAACCAGTCGGGACTTTCAGAATCAGCGACCCGCAGATTCTGTTTGCCGTGCTCGTGTTCCTGGGTGCCGGGATTGCTGTGTCCTTGGTCGTAGGCCTCTCGGCCAAGCGGGCCCAGGAGGCTATTCATGCCCGTGCCGAGGCGGCGACACTCTTGGATTTGGCCAGGAACGCCCTGATCGAGGACGACACGATTGCGACATTTCTGGATAAGGTCCGTGAGACCTTCCAAGTGGGCTCGGTGGGATTATTTACCCGAACCCCCGGCACCAGAGACTCCGGTACAGGAACCTCCAGCACAAGGGATGGCTGGGAACTCCAGGCGCAGTCAGGTGACTCGCCGCCACAGCCTCCGGGTTCGGTTGATTCAGGGGCCGGGGCCTTTGAAATGGCAGATTCCGAGACGGCCCTTGTGGTCTCTGGCAGGCCACTCAGTGCCGGCGAGCGGCGGTTGCTGGCGGCCCACGCGACCCACCTGCTTTTACTAAGGCAACGTTATGCACTCCAGCTCAGGCTGAAGACGACCACGAAACTGGCTGAGGGCAACAGCATCCGGACGTCCATTCTGAACGCTGTCAGCCATGACTTGCGGACACCATTGGCCGGAATCAAGCTGGCCGTGACCGCCCTGCAGCGCCAGAAGCGACGGCTTCCCGAAGAGATACAGGACGAGATGCTCCATACCATCGACTCCTACGCGGACCGCCTTGACTCCTTGGTGGGCAATCTGTTGGACATGTCACGGATCTCCAGCGGATCCACTGCCCCGCTCACGTCCTCGGTGACGTGGCGTGATGCCATCGAAGACGCGCTGCGGGGAGTGCCGGAAGGAGCTATCCGGATCGATCTGGCTCCGAACATTCCAGCCATTGATGCCGACCTGGGCATGCTGGAACGCGTCATTGCCAATATCGTCGAGAATGCCCTGAAATATGCCGCAGGTTCGGATATCGTCATCGTGGGACCTGCCAATGGTTCAGGGGTGGCCACGATTGAAGGACGCCCCTGCGGAGAACTGCGGATCGTGGACCACGGCCAGGGTGTGGCCGCCTCGGACGTGATCGCCATGTTTGAGCCGTTCCAGCGGCTGGACGACGCGCCGGCTGGCTTGGGCATCGGACTGGGACTGGCTGTTGCGAAAGGCTTTACCGAAGCGATGGGCGGCCAACTGAAGGCTGAACCGACGCCGGGAGGGGGACTGACGGTTGCCATCCGCCTTCCTCTTTCCACCGGCGACGGGAATGCGCATCCCGCATCCGGCAGCGCGGAACGAGGTGAGGCATGAGGACCGTGCTCGTCGTAGACGATGAACCCCAACTGCTACGCGCTTTGCAGGTAAATCTGCGCGCCGAGGGATACGAGGTGCTCACCGCAATGGACGGCACCACGGCTCTGCAGCATGCCGAGGTCAACCATCCGGAAATTATTGTTTTGGATCTTGGACTGCCGGACATCAACGGCGTTGACGTCATCACCAGGATCCGTCGTTCCAGCAGCACGCCCATCATTGTCCTCTCCGCCAGGCAAGGGTCCGTGGACAAAGTCCGTGCCCTCGACGCCGGTGCGGATGACTACGTCACGAAACCTTTTGGCCTGGACGAACTCCTGGCACGGTTGCGCGTCGCTGAACGCCGTCTCGGGACGTCCGACGGCGGCGAACAAGTCGTGATCGTCGACGTCGGGGACTTCGCAGTGGACCTTGAAAAGAAGAAAGTGACCCGCGACGGCGCACCAGTGCGGCTCACCCCGCGGGAATGGGCCATCCTGCAGCTGCTGGTCTGTAACCCGGGACGTCTCATCACCCAGCAGCAGATGCTGGCCAGGATCTGGGGCCCGGGATACGACGGAGAAACGCATTACCTCCGCGTCTACATGGGACAGCTGCGCCGCAAACTTGAAGCCGACCCTGCCCGGCCCAGGCATCTGCTCACCGAAGCCGGGATGGGTTATCGCTTCGAGCCGTAACCGGCAGCGCGGAAGGGGTGTAAATGATTCGTAAATAGAAACGTCTTTCCCGGTTTGATGCTTTCCCTTGGTGTTAGCTTCGGCTGTGACCGCGGCGCATTATGCCGCGCGGAAAGGAAATAATGACCACGTTGAGCAGGCCCCCTGCTGACCCATCGGCACCCAAGCCAGCCGGAAAAGCCGCACTGAAAAACTGGCTGCTGTTCGGGCTCCAGGACAGCAAGGGCACCCATCAGGGCCCCGGCGGAATAACCGCGGCCAACGAGAAGAAGCATCCGTGGTGGCAGGTCATGTGCCTGACCGGCGTCGATTACTTCTCCACCCTGGGTTACCAGCCCGCGATCGCGGCACTGGCCGCCGGCGTGATCTCACCATTGGCGACCCTGGTGCTCATTGCCGTCACCCTGTTGGGCGCCCTGCCCGTCTACCGCCGCGTCGCCCGGGAAAGCCACCGTGGCGAAGGCTCCATCGCGATGCTTGAACGGCTCCTGCCACGCTGGGGCGGCAAGCTCTTCGTCCTCATCCTGCTCGGGTTCGCCGCAACCGACTTCATGATCACCATGACCCTCTCCGCCGCCGACGCAAGTGCACACCTCATTCAGAACCCTGTCGCCCCCGGTTGGTTGCAGGGCCAGAACATCCTCGTCACGCTCTTCCTCCTGGCGCTGCTGGCTGCCGTCTTCCTCCGCGGCTTCAAGGAAGCCATCGGAGTCGCTGTTGTCCTCGTCGTCCTTTACCTGGGCCTCAATGCCATAGTCGTGGTCGTGACCCTCACCCAGGTGTTCACGCACCCGGTCGCCATGGGCGGGTGGTGGAACGCGCTCTGGACCTCGCACGGGGACCCGATCATGGTCGTGGGAATCGCTCTGCTCGTCTTTCCCAAGCTTGCCCTCGGACTCTCAGGCTTCGAAACAGGTGTCGCCGTCATGCCCCAGGTCCGGGGAGACGAGGCCGACACCGAGGAAAACCCGGCGGGCCGCATCCGCGGAACGCGCAGAATGCTCACAACCGCCGCTGTCATCATGAGCGGATTCCTTTTCACCACCAGTTTCATCACCGTCGTCCTGATCCCGGAACAGGAATTCCAACCCGGCGGCCAAGCCAACGGCCGCGCCCTGGCGTTCCTCGCCCACGAATATCTCGGCGTCGGCTTCGGCAGTATCTACGACATCAGCACCATCGCCATCCTGTGGTTCGCCGGGGCCTCCGCCATGGCAGGACTGCTGAACCTCGTCCCGCGGTACCTGCCGCGCTACGGGATGGCCCCCGGGTGGGCCAAGGCCGTCCGCCCACTGGTGCTCGTCTTCACTCTCGTCGGTTTCCTCATCACCTTCCTCTTTGAAGCCGACGTCGACGCCCAGGGCGGCGCGTACGCTACCGGCGTTCTGGTGCTGATGACCTCGGCGGCCGTTGCCGTCACGCTCTCTGCGCGCCGACGCAGGCAGCGTAAGCGCACCATCGGCTTCGGCATCATCTCCCTGGTGTTCACCTACACCACCATCGCCAATATCTTCGAACGCCCCGAAGGCATCAGGATCGCGGCAATCTTCATCCTGGGAATCATCGTGATTTCCCTGCTCTCCCGCATCCGACGCTCGTTCGAACTCCACGCCACCCGCGTCCACTTGGACCGTCAGGCCCTGGAATTCATGTCCGACACCCTCGAAGGACCCATCGCGATCATCGCCCACGAACCGCTCCGGCTCACCGCCGAAGCGTACCGGGACAAGCTCACCTCAGCGATCGAGGTCAGCCATCTGCCCCTGGAGCAACAAGCAATCTTCCTCGAAGTGATCGTCGACGATTCCTCAGACTTCGAAACGGAACTGCAAGTACACGGTGTGATGCGGCACGGGTACCGGATCCTGGAGGTCCACGGTCCCGTCGTACCGAACACCATCGCGTCCGTCCTGATCCACATCCGTGACGTCACGGGGCTCATGCCACACATCTACTTCCGATGGACGGAAGGAAATCCTTTCACCAACCTCCTGCGCTTCCTGTTCCTGGGGGAAGGTGAAATCGCTCCCGTCACCAGGGAAGTGCTGCGGGAGGCGGTGCCTGATGTCACCCAGCGCCCGTGGGTCCACGTCGGCTGATAAAGGAGGTGTTCGCGGATGGGCGCGCATCAAGACGATACCGACGGCGGTGTGAGGTTCGCTGCGCTGCCGGACTCAGTGGAGGGTTACGGAGGCCGGGGTGTAGACGGCGCTGCGTATTGCCCTCCGGGGGGCTACCTCTTCAGGGACAAAGCCGGAGACACATGGTGGATTATTTTCCAGGTATCTCCTGACCCGGGTTCTCACGGACCCAAGGTCCGTGGAGATGTCCTGGGCTGCAGCGAAGCCTACGACGAGCTTGTTCACGTCCGGGTGCTGGCCTCCGACGTGCTCCGCGAAGATGCTGATTCTGCCTTCCATCAGCAAGCACCCTCCAGCTACGAAGAGGCGGCAAGGGTTGCCGCAAGCATCCCCCGAGGCGTAAAGGAACCGTAAAGGATTCCCGATTTTCCTGCTTCCACATGATCTCCGGTGCTACGCTCCCGGGGATCATGTCGGCAGACAGGAAGACGAGGCAGTGACAACATCGGCCCGGAAGGACATTCCGGACAGCATCCCAACCCCTGAACGCAAACGGCAATCAGGAAATCCGCTGGTGCGATGGTTGTTGGAACACCGCGTCCACCAGCCCGTCGGTCCTGAATCCGTTGAGGACCACGCCACGCAGCAAAGCTGGTGGAAGGTCATGTGCCTGACGGGCGTCGATTACTTCTCAACGTTGTCCTACCTTCCCGGCATAGCAGCACTTGCCGCCGGTGCCCTTTCCCCATTGGCGACGTTGTTGATCGTTGCTCTGACCTTGCTGGGCATGCTGCCGATGTACCGCAGGGTGGCAAAGGAAAGCCCCCACGGGCAGGGATCCGTGGCCATGCTGGAGAACCTCCTGCCTTTCTGGCGCGGCAAAATTTTCGTCCTCGTCCTTCTCGGCTTCGTTGCGACATCGTGGATCATCATCATCACCATCACCCTGTCCGCGGCCGACGCAACGGTGCACCTTCTGGAGAACCCGTTCCTTCCGCCGTTCCTGGAAGGCCAAGCAGTGGCAGTGACGGTGGTTCTCCTGCTGATCCTGGGCGGGGTGTTCCTTATGGGCTTCAGCGAGGCCGTCGCCGTGGCGATACCGCTCGTGGCCGTGTTTTTGGGACTGAACGCCATCATCATCGGCGTCGGGATCTTTGACATCGTAGCCTCCCCGGCGCTCTTGTCCTCCTGGTCCGGAGCGCTGACTGCCGCGTCCGGGGGTGGCCTGGGCGGACTGATCCTGCCTGCCCTGATCGCCTTTCCCCTCCTCGTCCTGGGCCTTTCAGGATTCGAGACCGGCGTCAGCATGATGCCCCTGGTTTCGGCGAAGGGTGCGACTCCCGAGGAACGGCTGGCTGCCCGTATCAGGAACACCCGCAAACTCCTCACCACCGCTGCGGTCATCATGAGTGTCTATCTGATCGGCAGCAGTTTCGTCACGACTGTCCTGATACCGGCAGAAGCATTCCGGGAGGGCGGGGAAGCCAACGGCCGTGCCCTGGCCTACCTGGCACACCAAAGGCTCGGCGAAGGATTCGGATCCATATACGACATCAGCAGTGTCCTGATCCTCTGGTTCGCCGGGGCATCAGCGATGGCGGGATTGGTCAACATCGTCCCGCGCTATCTCCCCTCCTACGGCATGGCGCCGGACTGGACCAGGGCAGTGCGTCCCGTTGTACTCGTCTACACAGCCGTGAGCGTACTCATTACCATCGGCTTCAACGCGGACGTGAACGCCCAGGCAGGAGCCTATGCCACGGGAATTCTTGCCATGATGGTTTCTGGCGCCGCCGCGGTGACCATCTCAGCCCTCCGCCGAAAACGACGCCGGGCAGCCATCGGTTTCAGCGTGCTGACCCTCATTCTGCTCTACGCCCTGATAGCGAATGTCATTGAGAAACCTGATGGACTCACCATCTCCGGCTTCTTCATCCTGGGCATCATCGTTGTGTCCCTCGTTTCCAGGGTCAGCCGGACGACCGAGTTGCGCGTGGACCGCATCGAATTCGACGAGAATGCGCGTCGTTTTATCGCAGATTCCCTCGACTACGACGGCCGGCTCAACCTCATCGCCAACCGCCCCGAGGCACGGGATGCTGCCGAATACGCGGCCAAGGAAACCGACCAGCGCGAATTGAACCCGGTCCCTGGCTCCGCCGACGTCATCTTCCTGGAAATCGATGTCAGTGACCCCTCCAGTTTCAGCGACACACTCACCGTCACCGGCGTCGAAGTAGCCGGTCACCGGATCCTGCGGGCCCAAAGCCCCGCCGCCCCGAACGCGATCGCAGCGATCCTCCTGGCTCTGCGCAACGCCACAGGCGTCCGTCCCCACGCTTACTTCGAATGGGCTGAAGGCAACCCGTTGGCACACCTGATGCGATACCTGCTGCTGGGCCGCGGCGACACTGCCCCCGTCGTCCGGGAAATCATCCGCGAAAACGAACCCGACCCGAACCTTCGCCCAGGCATCCATGTCGGCTAACCCGAAGCCGTCGGCTAACCCAAATCTCCGCTCCCGCACCCCTGGACCACCCCAACCCGGGAACGGCAACGCACGGACGTTGTGGAAGCACCGGGACCCACAGACGCGACGTGAAAACGTCCTGAGGCGCGCCCTCTCACACCCAGTCCGCTCAGTACCGCTTGCTTTCCTGGCAGTCATCCTCCTCGGCGCAGCACTGCTGATGCTGCCCGTCTCCCGCAACGGCACTGAGCCTGCCACGCTCATGACGGCCCTGTTCACCGCCGTGTCCGCGACGTGTGTCACGGGCCTGGTTACCGTTGACACGGCAACCTACTGGACACCTTTCGGGCATGTCGTGATTCTGGCACTCATCCAGGTTGGCGGGTTCGGCATCATGACGCTCGCGACCCTGCTGGCGCTGCTCGTCCGCAAAAGCATCGGCTTGCGCGGGCAGCTTGTGGTGCAGTCAGAAACGCACACCCTCAACCTCGGGGATGTCCGCTCCGTGCTCTTCCGGGTTGCCCGGATCATGGTCGTTTTTGAAGCGATAACGGCAGCAATCCTGGCAGTGAGGTTCTGGCTCGCCTACGACTCCAACCCGGCCGTTGCGTTGTGGCATGGAGTCTTCCACGCAGTGTCAGCCTTCAACAATGCCGGATTCGCGCTCTACAGTGACAACCTCATCAGTTTCCGCGAAGACCCTTACATCCTGGTCCCCATCTGCCTGGCCATCATTTCCGGTGGTCTCGGCTTTCCCGTACTCATCCATTTGCTCAACGGCGGGGGACTACGGGTCCGGAACTGGACGGTACATTTGCGCCTCACAGTCTTCGGTACGGTCTTCCTGCTCATAGCCGGCTTCGTATTGTTCGCCGCGTTCGAATGGAACCGGGCCGAAACCCTGGGGCCGCTGTCCATACCGGGAAAGATCGTCGGTTCCCTGGCCGGAAGCGTGTTCCCGCGCACCGCGGGATTCAACAGCATCGACTACGGAGTGGCTTCACCGGAGACGCTCATGGTCAGCGACATTCTGATGTTCATCGGAGGGGGAAGCGCCGGAACTGCCGGTGGAATCAAGATCACGACCTTCCTCCTCCTTGCTTTCGCCATCTGGAATGAAGTCCGGGGACGGGACGATGTGACCATAGCCCACCGGTCCATCAGCCCTGCCTCGGTACGGCAGGCCCTTTCGGTAGCGCTGCTTGGCATCGGTGCTGTCATTACTGGAACCATGCTGCTGCTCATGTTCACCGACTACAGCCTTGAGAAAGTCCTGTTCGAATCCATCTCGGCTTTCGCCACAGTCGGCATGAGCACAGGAATCACGTACAACCTCCCTCCTTCGGCTGAGTGGGTGCTCATGGTTCTGATGTTTACGGGGCGCATCGGCACCGTGACGGTCGCTTCGGCACTCGCCCTATCTTCACGCCCGCGCCTGTTCAACCTGCCCGAAGAGCGGCCCATCATCGGCTGACCGGAACAGGTTTAGCCTTCCCTGCTGCTCGTAGCCGTTTCCCCTGCCAGCACTTCGCCATCGTCCTGACTACTGGGCTGCCCAATTACCGGATCCACTCCTGCAGATGATCCTTGTGAGATCGAAACTGATCGTTTACTGTTTCTATAGATCATAAAACGTCATTGGCTGAGCAGGAGCGAAACACACGATGAGCGAGAACACACTGGGTGCCTTCATGGAAGAAGAGCTGGTATCACAGCCCGACGTCTGGCAGCGGGCCATCGACCAGGCCCGTGCTGAGAAGTTGCTTCCCGCCGACGGCCAGCGGATCGCCGTCATCGGCTGTGGCACGTCCTGGTTCATGGCCCAAAGCTATGCTGCCGCCCGTGAATCCGCGGGCAAAGGCGTGACGGATGCCTTCGCGGCGTCGGAGGCTTTCCTGAACAGCAACAGCGCGGATCGCCAGTACGACGCCGTTGTGGCCATTACGCGGTCCGGCACCACCACTGAGGTGCTGGAGATCCTGGCAGGGCTTAAGGGCATCGTCCCCATTGTTGCGATTATTGGCGATACGTCCTCGCCAATCGTTCAGCTGGCCGACGCAGTGATCGGACTCCCGTATGCAGATGAGCGATCCGTGGTGCAGACCCGCTTCGCGACCTCGGCACTGGTTTACTTGCTCACCAGCCTTGGGATTGATGTCAAGCAGGCTATCGAGGACGCACGGGATGCAGTGACAGGTCCCGTGGCACAGGAACTTCTGGATGCTGAGCAATTCACGTTCCTCGGTACCGGATGGACTGTCGGCCTGGCCCACGAGGCAGGACTTAAGATGCGCGAAGCCGTTCAGGGCTGGACCGAGTCCTACCCGGCCATGGAATACCGCCATGGTCCCATCTCCATCGCGGCGCCAGGACGCGTGACCTGGTTGTTTGGCGCACAGCCCGAGGGCCTTGATAAGGACATGGCCGCCACGGGTGCCCTATACATCCACACGGACAAGCACCCGCTGGCTGAACTGGCCCGCGTTCACAAAGTGACCCTGGAACGTGCGCGCGTCCGTGGCCTCAACCCGGACCTGCCCCGGAACCTGACGCGCTCCGTCATTCTCGACGCCTCCGCCTAGGCACTCATCATGGTTCTCGGGCATGCAGAATCAGCAGTCCTGGCCTTCGACGTTGGCGGTACAGACGTGAAGGCCGGACTCGTGGATGCCTTTGGAAACGTCCTGGGCATGCGCCGGGTCCCCACGCCCCTGGATCCATCGCACCCAGGGGATGCCGTACTGGACAAGCTGACGGAGCTCGCCCGCCAGCTTGCTTCTGAGTTTCCGGATATCCCGGCCAAAGCAGCGGGCGTCATCGTCCCTGGCATTGTGGATTCCGTGGGAGGAATCGGGATCTACTCCGCGAACCTTGGGTGGCGCAATTTCCCGTTCACCGCCGAGGCGGAGAAGAGGCTGGGGCTTCCCGTGGCGTTCGATCACGACGTCCGCTCGGCCGCTGCCGTGGAACACACCTTTGGCGGATCCAAGGAGTTCAACGACGTCGTGGTCATGGTGGTGGGCACGGGAATCGCCGCCGCCGTTTTCTCCGGTGGTGTGGCCGTCACGGCCGGTGGTTTCGCCGGTGAACTCGGCCACGCCCAGGTACCGGACCCCGACGCCGGAACTGAAGCAGCCGGAACTCAAGCAGCCGGAACTCAAGCACCAGGGGCCACCATCCTCGAGGCA
This sequence comes from Paenarthrobacter sp. 2TAF44, assembly GCF_052114885.1. Taxonomy (NCBI): domain Bacteria; kingdom Bacillati; phylum Actinomycetota; class Actinomycetes; order Micrococcales; family Micrococcaceae; genus Paenarthrobacter; species Paenarthrobacter sp. 2TAF44. Next base: position 37,518 of record NZ_JBFRFP010000007.1, read on the forward strand.
GTCGGTTCGGCAGGCGCGATCGCCAAGCGATACAGCAGGAAGTCGGGCAACATCGTGGACGGTGCCCGGGACGTCCTGCTCCGGTCCCAAAATGGAGATGCCATGGCTGCCCGTGTGTGGGCGGATGCGGTGGACGCCCTCGCCTTCACCATCTGCCAGTGCGTGAACATCATCGGCACTGAAGCGGTAGTGATCGGGGGAGGCCTGGCCGAAGCAGGCGAGGACCTCCTGGAACCGCTCCGCGCTCGGGTTGACCAGATCCTGGACTTCCAACGACGCCCACGCCTCATCCAAGCCCAGCTTGGCCAGGACGCCGGGCTCCTTGGCGCGGCATTGAACGCACGTGCGCTCCTGGACGGTGCGCGATGACCAGCCCAGCCGCGGCCGGCACATCCCGAAACGCCGCAACCCGCATTGTCACCGTGACCCCCAATCCCGCCATCGACATGACCTACACCGTCCACGGAATCACCGAAGGCGCCAGCCACAGGGTCCCCACACCCATCAGCCGCGCCGGTGGCAAAGGGCTCAACGTTGCCAGGGTGGTTCATCAAGTGGGCCATCCCGTGCTGGCCATTGCTCCTACCGGAGGAGCCGCTGGACAGACCCTGGCTGCCGAACTTTGGACCAGCGGCGTGCCCCACGCGCTGGTGTCTGTCGCCGCCGAGACCCGCCGCAGCATCGCGCTCGTGGACACCGTCGCCGGCGAGACCTCCATTTTCAACGAGGAAGGCCAGTCACTCCTGCCGGACGACTGGCGCTCGCTGACTGCCGCCGTCGTTAAAGCCGTCCGTGGCGGTGACGGAGAAGCTCCGGCCGCCGTGCTGGTGGGTTCCGGCAGCCTGCCACCGGATGCACCTGCCGATTTTTACCCCTCCTTGGTGAAGATGGCACACGACGCCGGCATCCCCGCCATCATCGACACCTCCGGACCAGGAATCATCACCGCAGCCAAGGCCGGTGCCGATGTCCTGAAACCCAATCACCACGAACTCGCGGAAGCCACGGGGCAGTCGAGCGTGGAAGCCGCTGCGCTCTCGCTGATTGCCATGGGTGCCCGCACTGTCCTCGTCAGCGCCGGCGCGGACGGAATGCTCGCCTTCGACCACGCAGCACCGGGCGGGTACTGGAGTGCCAGCCTCCCCGAGCCCCTGAGCGGCAACCCCACAGGGGCGGGCGACGCCGGTGTGGCGGCTGCCGCCGTCGCCCTCGCCGAAGGCGTTACCGAACCCCGCGAGATTCTCCGCCGGGCTACTGCCTGGTCCGCCGCCGCAGTGCTCATGCCCGCAGCAGGCGAGATCTCGCCGAGATACCAGGAACTTGAAGACCAACTGATCGTGACATGGAAGGAGACCCGGTGACCCTTGTCAGCACGCGGGAATTGATGGACAAGGCCGCGGCCAGCTCTACGGGCCAAGGCGCGTTCAACGTCATCCACGTGGAAACAGCGGAGGGGCTGGTGGCGGGTGCCGAGACAGCGGGTGTTCCGCTGATCCTGCAGATTTCGGAGAACTGCGCAAAGTATCACGGTGGACTTGAGCCGATTGCTGTGGCGACTTTGGCGATCGCCCGCGACGCATCGGTGCCCGTTGCCGTTCACCTGGACCATGCCGAGTCCGAGGACCTCGCCATCGCGGCCGTGGACCTCGGTTTTGGCTCCGTAATGTTCGACGGCGCGCACTTGCCCTATGAGTGGAACGTCGAAGTCACGCAACGGGTAGCCCGCTACGCCCACGAGCGAGGCGTTTACATGGAGGCCGAACTCGGCAAAGTGGGAGGCAAGGACGGCGCCCATGCACCCGGTGTCCGGACCGACCCCGACGAAGCGCAGGCGTTTGTTGAAGCAACGGGTGTGGATGCGCTCGCAGTGGCCGTTGGCTCCTCCCACGCCATGACCGAACGCAGCGCAGCACTGGACCTGCACTTGATCACGCGGCTGAAGTCGGCGGTCGGAAAACCGCTGGTCCTGCATGGCTCTTCAGGCGTCACAGACGAGATGCTCGTAGCTGCGATCGGCGCAGGTATGACTAAGATCAACGTATCCACACATTTGAACGGGTTCTTCACCCGCGCCGTCCGTGAGTACCTCGATGCCAACCCTGCAGTGGTGGATTCCCGGAAGTACATCAAGGCCGGCCGGGACGCACTGGTGCTGGAATCCGCACGTATGCTCACGCTGTTCGCCAAAGCGAAATAGCCAGACCCCGCGAAAGGCTCGTCATGACCCGCACCGATCGGCTGACCGCCATCCTTGACCTCCTGGCCGAATCCGGCCATGTGGAAGTCGAGGACATCGTGACGCGGCTTGGCGTGTCACCGGCCACGGCTCGCCGGGACCTGGACAGCCTTGCAAAACAACGGCTGCTCAGCCGTACGCGGGGTGGCGCCACCACCGGATCCGTGTCCTACGACCTCCCGGGCCGATACAACCGTGACGACCACGCCTTGGCCAAGCAGGAGATCGCCTTGGCCGCCTCCGCCCTGATCCGACCCGGAGCGGTGATCGGCCTGAGCGGGGGAACCACCAATACGGCTCTGGCGCAGTTGCTGTCCACCCGTGAGGACCTCAACGCGCCGTCCAACAGGCCCACTCTCACGGTGGTGACCAACGCGATCAACATTGCCTCGCAGCTCGCCGTTCGTCCGAATATCAAGATCATGGTTACCGGGGGAATCCTCAATCCGCGCTCCTACGAGCTCGTGGGCCCGTACACCGACGTGATCATGCAGAAGGTCGCCCTGGACATTGCGTTCATCGGGGTCAATGGTGTTGACCCGGACCTCGGCCCTACCATCACCGATGAAGGCGAAGCCATGGTGAACACCGTCATGGCACGCCGGGCCACTGAGTCGTACGTGGTGGCTGACTCTTCCAAGGTGGGCCGCCGCTCCTTTGCGGCCATGGCCGGGTATGACTTCCGGCACCTCATCACGGACGCCGGGATCAGCGCCGCGGACAAGGCTGCGTTCGAAGCCAAGGGCACGGAAGTCATCGTCGCCCCCGGCAACTAAGTGCTTCTTGCTAGAAACGCATTCTCGGCGCGTGAAGCACTGAATCGTCAACATCCCTTGGCACCCACTGGCTGAACGGTTCGTCGAGGCTGTACTGGCCGTCGTCGGTCCTTATCAGTGTGCGTAGTTCGGCGTTGTCCGGGTTGTTCAGTGACTCGAAATACTCAACAGTCCAGTGGAACCAGCGCATGCAGAACAGCCTCATGGTCAGTCCGTGTGTGACCATCAGGGTATTTGGGGCGTACGTCGGCTTTTGCCAGTGGCGGTAAAGGGTCTCCATGAACGAGGACACGCGGTCGTAGACGTCCGAGCCTGACTCGCCCTCGCGGAACCTGTAGAAGAAGTGGCCGTAAAGGTTACGCAGCTCCTTTTGGTCCTCGATCTCCCCGGCGATCTGGAAGTTGGCCCAGTCCTGCTCGCGAAGCCTGGGTTCTTCGATCACGCGCTCGATCAACGGGCCGAGGTTCAACGCCTCAAGAGTCTGGTATGCCCGCAAGTAGGGGGACACGTAGACGCAGACCTGCTCGCCGTCGAGCTTCCGCCTGAGGGCCTCGCCGGCTATCCGTGCCTGCTCAACTCCTAGTTCGGTGAGCGGGATGCGGTAGTCCGGCACACGGTTGTAGATTGACGTGTCGGCATTCGCGGCGGACTGGCCGTGCCGGATCATGAAGATTCTCCCTGGGGCACTCATCCCACCAAGCATAGGGTCTGCCTGCGGGTGGAACCCGAACGTGCGCAGTTCACGGCAAAGTGGCAGGAACTGCAGGCAAGATAGGTACATGCTCCTTGCTTCCCGCCGCCGCCTGCGCGCCGAAGTACTCATCGTACTGGGCCTGTCTCTGGGCCAATCAGCCGTGTACTCCGTGGTGCAACTTCTGGACAAGATGACACGCGCGCCGTTGTCCGAGGCAACTTCGACGCTTAACAGGTCCCAAAGCACCCGCGAGTATTTCGATCTCACGTACCAACTGCTGGACATTATCTTCGCTTTGGTTCCGGTGGTCCTGGTGTTCTACTTCCTGTCATCGCATTCACAGGGTGGCCGGGAAGGTGCAAGTGGCTCAGGCTTTGCCCGATTGGGGTTCAATTTCGCGCGCCCGGGCAAGGACCTTTTGCAGGGGCTGGGCCTCGCAGCCGCAATTGGCATCCCTTCACTTGGCTTGTACGCTGCTGGCCGTGCCCTCGGAATCACCACCGCCATTGTGCCCAGCGGCCTGGAGGCTTACTGGTGGACTGTGCCTGTGCTGATTCTCTCCGCCGTTCGCCATGCGATCGTTGAGGAAGTGATCGTCGTCGGCTACCTCCTGGACCGCTTCGGAAAATTCGGCTGGAGCACCCCGTTGGCCATTGTGGTAAGCGCGGCGCTTCGTGGCAGCTACCACTTGTACCAAGGTTTCGGACCGTTCATCGGCAACTTCGCCATGGGATTGGTCTTCGCCTGGCTCTATACCAAGACGAAGCGGGTGATGCCTTTGGTGATTGCGCATGCGCTGCTGGACATCGTCGCGTTCGTTGGCTTCAGCCTCTTCGGCAAGGCGATAGGCCTGGGTTAGGCATCAATTAAAGAAATTCGGCCGCCATCGGTGGGTGACGTCGTTGGCACCCGCTGATGGCGGCCGAAGCTTGACCGGACACACAGGACCGGGGAGGGGAGCAGGCCCCCAAGGGAAGTGACGCGTCAGATGGTGACGGCGCCGGAGGCTGTTTCGAAAGTGACGGACATGATGCCAGGCGTACCGTGCGGGGCCATCCACTGGACAGCGACGTCCTCGAGCGGCTTCTCAACGGGTTCGCCCAGCCATTCGGTGACGCGTTCCGCCGAGCCCGCAATGGTGAGGCTGGACATCTTGACGTCACTGTCATAGACCTTGGACGGGTGCAGTGAGGGGTCGCCCTCCCACTTGAGCAGGTACGGCACCTGGGGATCGGCGATCAAGCCGAGAATGCCGATCTGCTGCCACACGAGTTCGCGGCCATCCGGGAACTTGCGGTTGCCCGGAACTGCGGAACGGCCGAGGCGTTCTTCGAAGGGGGCGAGGTCGTCAACGGCGACGCACCAGCCCATCCAACCGCCGCCAGCCGCCGAGCGTGCTCGGACTGCCTGGCCAAAGGGTGCCTTGTCAGAAGCAGGATGGTCCAGGACCTCTACGACTTCCAGGTATTTGTTATCCGCCAAGGGAATGATCATGTTCCGGGTACCGAAGCGCGGGTGCACTCCGCCCCGGACTGCGTCCACTCCCAGAGCTGCGGAAATTCGTTCGGTAGTGGCCAAAAGGCCATCTCGTTCACAAGCGTAAGAGACGTGATCCATGCGCATGGCTTCATCTTGGCACTTTGTGATCGGGGTCTCAGCTAAGGGAAGCCTAACTAACATGGGACCTTGCTGTATGCCATTCGACTGCGTCATGCCGGGTCGCCCAAAGACCGAAAAATACTGCCTTCGTCACAAAGCTGTCCAAGTACCCGGGCGCTTCCTAGACTGGCCCCAGCCCACGCCTACAGCGATCAACGGCAAACCCGCGCGCCACTAAGAGGAGAATTCAATGTCCCAAGGATGGTCTTTCGAAACCCGCCAGATCCACGCAGGGCAGGAGCCTGACTCTGCCACGGGAGCGAGGTCGCTTCCGATCTACCAGACCACGTCCTTCGTTTTCCCCAGCGCAGAGAGCGCAGCCAACCGCTTTGCCTTGGCCGAGCTCGCCCCGATCTACACCCGAATCGGCAACCCGACTCAGGATGCCGTTGAGCAGCGGATCGCCAGCCTCGAAGGCGGGCTGGGCGCATTGCTCCTCAGTTCAGGACAGGCCGCGGAAACCTTCGCCATCCTGAACATTGCCGAGGCCGGTGACCATGTCGTCGCCAGCCCCAGCCTGTACGGCGGCACCTACAACCTGCTGGCACACACACTGAAGAAGTTCGGTATCTCCGTGACGTTCGTGGAAGACCCGGACAACCTGGACCAGTGGCGCGACGCCGTGCAGCCCAACACCAAGCTGTTCTTCGGCGAGGTGGTGTCCAATCCGCGCCAGGACGTGCTGGACATCGAAGGGATTTCACGCACTGCGCATGAAGCTGGCGTGCCGCTGATCGTGGATAACACGCTCTCCACCCCATACCTCATCCGTCCCATCGAATGGGGTGCGGACATTGTGGTGCACTCGGCTACCAAGTATCTGGGCGGCCACGGTGCGGCGATCGCCGGCGTGATCGTGGACTCCGGAAACTTTGATTTCGGCAAGGACCCGGAACGCTTCCCTGGATTCAATACTCCGGACCCCAGCTACAACGGACTCGTTTACGCCCGGGACCTTGGCAAGGACGGCGCGCTCGGAGCCAACCTCTCCTACATTCTCAAGGCCCGCGTGCAGTTGCTGCGCGATCTGGGTTCGGCCGTTTCCCCGTTCAACGCCTTCCTCATCGCCCAAGGGCTGGAAACCCTGAGCCTGCGCGTCGAGCGTCACGTCTCGAACGCCACCAAAGTGGCTGAATGGCTGGAAGCCCACGACGACGTCGAATCGGTTGCCTTCGCGGGTCTGCCGTCCAGCCCTTGGTACGACCGTGGCCGTAAGTACGGGCCGAAGGGTACCGGCGCAGTGGTGGCATTCAACATCAAGGGTGGCGTCGAGGCCGGCAAGCGATTCGTCGATGGCCTGGAGCTGCACTCCCATGTTGCCAACATCGGTGACGTCCGCTCGCTGGTTATCCACCCGGCGTCGACTACCCACAGCCAGCTCACGGTCGAACAGCAGCTGGTTGCGGGCGTGTATCCCGGCCTTGTCCGCCTGTCGGTGGGAATCGAGCACGTGGACGACATCATTGCTGACTTGGAGGCTGGTTTCCGGGCTGCCAAGGGCGCTTAGCGGGGCGGCCGCCCGCCGACGAAAATTCGCCGGGCGGCCCTTCTCGCTGCGTGTTCCTGAACGAAGGGACCCCAAACCGTCACACAGCTGTCACATTCTTCGCCAAAACAGCGGTATTTTTCCTAGACTCTACGTATTAGGTCATGAGTGCCAGTGACAGCCCCGGCTTGCTGGCCGGCAACCCTCCTCCGCGGTGGGGTGCCCCGGGTGAAGACCTGGCCTGTCGCACGCAAGGCGGCAGGCAAGCGCGAGGTTAGGTGTCAAAGGAATGACCATTACTGCTACAGCACCCCCAAAACCGGGCAAAGAAGACGGGACGGTCAAGTACGCCGGCGTAGGTTCGCTGGAACTTGAAGCCGGCGGTTTTCTCCCGGATGTTGTGCTGGCCTACGAAACCTGGGGGCAGCTGAACGAAGATGCGTCCAACGCCGTCCTCGTTCAGCACGCACTGACGGGCAGCACGCACGTGGCCCGCGGTGCCACCGACGAGGAAGGCTGGTGGGAGCAACTCGTTGGTCCCGGCGCGACGATCGACACCAACCGGTTCTTCGTTATCTCCATCAACATTGTGGGCGGCTGTTACGGCAGCACGGGACCATCGTCCCAGGCTCCGGACGGGCGGCCTTGGGGATCCCGCTTTCCTCTCATCACGTTGCGCGACAGCACCGTGGCTGAAGCCCGTCTCGCGGATGCATTGGGCATCAAGGCATGGCACGCAGTCCTCGGCGGTTCCATGGGCGGGGCGCGGGCACTTGAGTGGGCGGTGACCTTCCCTGAGCGTGTTCAGAGGTGCGCAGTAATTTCTGTCGGCGCCTACAGCACAGCTGAGCAAATCGCTTTCGCCCAGTCGCAGACGCTCGCCATCCGCCAGGACCCGAACTTCAACAACGGCGATTACTACGGTGGACCAACTCCCGAGGCGGGCCTTGCCCTGGCCCGACGGATAGCGCATATCACGTACCGATCAGCCCTGGAGCTTGATTTCCGCTTCGGCCGCGAAGCCCAGCACCAAGAGACGCCCCTGGCTGCTCCGGTCCTGGGGGAGCGTGGCCGCTACCAGGTGGAAAGCTACCTCGACCACCAAGGCACCAAGCTGGTGCGCCGGTTCGATGCCAACAGTTACATCGCCATCACCGAGGCACTCATGTCCCACGACATCAGCCGTGGCCGGGGCACCTTGCAGGAAGCCTTGGCCGGCGCCACTGCTGAATTCTTTGTGGCAGCCGTCGACTCGGACCGCCTCTACTTCCCGGCCCAGTCATTGGAACTGGCACAAAACCTGCCAGGCAACGTCCCCGTCCACGTGATCGAGGCCCCCATCGGGCACGACGGCTTCCTCACCGAAATCGGGCAACTGTCAGCCCAACTGCATCAGGCCTTCTTCGCGTAAGCCGGCTCAGCCGTTCATGATCTCGCCGCGCTGCTTCATGTAGTCCTCCATGGCGATCTCGCCGTTGCTGAACTTGAGGTCCAGCTCGGCCAGCTTGCGAGCACGGAAGCCTTGCTGCTCAGAGCCGCTGTTGCTGGGAAACGTAGGTGAAGAAGCGTTCGACGGCGGTCCCGCCGGCGGTTGCGCGTCGGCAGGACGGATGGTGGTGGGCTCCCCGGGATAGCCCGGGTAGTTCGGAGTGGGATACCCCTGCGCCGGATAATTCGGTGCTGGAAGATTCTGCGGGGGATAGCCGGGGCCAGGGTAGTTCTGGCCAGGATAGTTCTGACCCGGGAAGCTACGGTCTTGGAAATTACGGTCCTGAAGCCGCCGCGCCCGGGACCTGTTGTACAGGCGGATCCCCATGGGAATCAGCCACGAGCAGACGATGATCCAGAAGATCAGATTGTTCACGGTGCAGGCCTCCTAGGTCTTAACCCAGCTTAGTCCTGCGGTTTCACACCAGCTTGGTCTCCATGCCCAGGAACCTCCCGTATCGTTCCGCCTCGGCCTCCAACGCTTGTTGTTCCGCTGTTGTGAAGGGTCGATTTACTCTGACGTCGAGTTCGCAGATCCCACCGGAGAATCCGTGACGCCACCATCCGGCCAACCTGCCCTCCAGCAACACGACGTGAATGGGAGCATCGCCCTCCGGGAAATAGGGAGCCCTTCCGCCGAGGTAGTGCCTCGATTGGGAATAGCCCATCACGTACTCGTCATAACACTGGATGAGATCCACGCGGGGGAGCCGCGGCCCATCGTCAGCTGGCGGAGTCGCTGCAAAGGCTTCGACGTCTTCTGCTGGCAAGCAGAAGTCCAGGCCGTCAATCGCCACAGTCGCCAAGGCGCCTGGAAGGGACTCTTCAGCTATCTGCAAGCCAAGCCGCACATCCTTCATGGTCAGTCCGGACCAGGCGGCACAGTCCTTGATGGTGGCGGGCCCCCGGCTGGTGAAGTATCGCAGCGCCAGCTGGCCCAAAGCCCATTCTCGGTCGTCCCCGATCAAGGGCGCGTTGCCAGTGGCGGGCACACGTTCGTGGAACAAGGCGTAGGTCTGTTTGAGCGCACCCCCTGCAGAACGGACCGGGGCGCCGCTCACCAGGATTTTGCTGATCTCTGCGTGCATGAGGTGGTAAACGAGGCCTAGTCCTTTCCCGGGGAGCCCCGCCTGTTCCAGTACCCCGGCTAATTCTTCGCGTGTTTTGTGGGCTCCACCGGCCACGGCTTCGGCAAGGATGTCTCCGCTCCTGGCAGCGGCATGCTCATCAACTCCCGTCTGCCTGTACATGCCTTTGTTGCCTTGATGAAGGCGATCCGCAGACAATCCCATCAACCAGCCGAGGTCCTCACGATGCACAAAATGCCACGTTGGCCGCAGGATATGCGTCCGGAGGATCCTGCCGTCAGCCACCGCCTGCTCCACCTCATTGGCAGTGGTCCTGGGCGTTCGCTGGGCAAGGCTCCACCTCGCATAGGGAAACTCCTGCGACTGCACGGCAAGGAGGTTTCGCAGCACGTTATCAATGCTTTCACCGTAAGGATCACGCAACTGCTGACGCCGAAGCCTGAACTGCACAACGTCAGCCGGAGTCAGTGAAATGTCAGCGTGCATCGCGGAGCTCTTTCCGCGCGTCAGTCCTGCAAGCGCCCGTCACCCTTGCACCCGTCACCTTAGCCGCGCGGCAGCATGGTGCCGTTCGGACCGAAGACCGGTCCCGGCGTCGGGCGCTTTGGGGTAATGCCATCGCCGGAGGACCGATGACGCAACCTTCGGATGACCCAGGGAACAAAGTACTCACGGGCCCACACCAGATCCGAGGAACGGGCCTCACGCCAGGTGCGAACCGGCAGGGGCTTCGGCGCGAGCGGCTCCAGTGTGTGCTGGACGTTCAGCGCTTCCAGGACCATCATCGCGATCGTGTGGTGTCCCAGCGGTGAGAAGTGCAGGCGGTCTTCGTCCCACATCCGGGGATCGGCCAACTGCCTCAGGGACCACATATCGGCGATGATGGCGTCGTGCCGTGCAGCCACCGTCCTGAGGTTTTCGTTGTAGATGGCCACCTTGCCTCGGATGCGGCCCAAGACGGAGGACGCAGTGTCCGGTCCGTTGAACAACACCACGGTGGCACCACTGGAGGCCAGTTCCTGAACGGCACCATCCAGCTTCTCCGCCAAAAGGTCCGGGTCGCCGCCGGGCCGGATGAGGTCATTGCCGCCGGCCGAAATAGAGACGAGGTCCGGCTGGAGTTCCAAGCAAGGACCAACTTGTTCATCCACGATCTGCTGCAGTAACCGCCCACGGATGGCAAGGTTGGCGTAGGCAAAATCTTCGTGGCCGCGGCCCAGTTCTTCCGCTACACGGTCAGCCCACCCACGGAAGCCGCCGGGATTCTGTGGCTCGGGATCCCCGATGCCTTCCGTGAACGAATCCCCCAGTGCCACGTAACGGCTCCAAGGGTGAGTTTGTACCGGGTCGCCCGGCTTCACCAATGAATTGACGTCACTCACGCTTTCCATCCTGCCTTGAACCTGCAAACCTACGCCACCGTAGGTTGTTACCCATCAGTAACTGCAAGAATAGACCCATGACTGAAGCCGTTGCATTCCCCGCGCCCGTTGTCCTGTGGTCCCATGACGAAGCCGAGCGGGAGGGCAAACCGCTTCTGCTGCTGTTGCACGGCTACGGCTCCAATGAGGACGATCTCTTCAGCCTCGCCGGCCTGCTTCCCGAGGGATTTGTAGTGGCTTCCTTGCGGGCACCAATGTCCATGGGCCCCGGCTTCACGTGGTTCCCGCTCACGGCGTCGATCGAGTATTCCCTTGAAGCAGTAAAGCTTGCCGCTGATTACGCCCTTGAGTGGTTGGACACGGTCAAAGCCAATCATTCTTCAGTGACACTGCTTGGCTTCTCCATGGGCATGGCAATGGCGACCACCATGCTCCGCTACCGTCCCACGGACTTCGCTGCCGTCGTCGGGCTTTCGGGTTTTGTGGTGGACGCTGGCGATGACGCCGCTTTCCGCGATGCTGAACTGGACGGCACCTTGCCGATGTTCTGGGGCCGCGACCAGCAGGACCCCGTTATTACTCCGGACAAGATCGAATACACCATGGGATGGGTGCGCAACCATGTGGACCTCACCAAGGTGCTCTACACCGGCATGTGGCATGGCATCAACCAGCAGGAGATCGGCCACGTGGGCGAATTCCTGACCCACAAGGTGCTCTCCACCACGTAGAAAAGCAACGCGGGGTCACTTGTGGCCCCTTGGAAGCCTCACAATGGGCCAAAAGTGACCCCGCGTTGCTTCAGGCGCTGGTGATCCGGACGGTCTGGCCGTTGACGGTAACGGTATCTCCGGCGTGGAGTTGGCGGCCGCGGCGGTCGTCGATTTCGTCGTTGACCTTGACCAAGCCGTTCTTGATGAGCTCCGTAGCTTCAACGCCGTCCTCCACGAGATTGGCGAGCTTCAGCAGCTGCCCGAGGCGGATCATGTCGTCGCGGATGGGGATCTCTTCGATTTCGGGGTTGCTCATACAGCAATGATGCCTGAAGTAGTGTGGGGTCAGTGCCGCAGCCTTCTCTCCGTTCAACCCTTCCGCTCGCCATTGGCCTCCCTGTTGCAGTAGCAACTGGCCTGGTCATTCCGCTTCAAGGAAGGATCAACGGGGCGCTCGGGGCCCGGTTGAATGATGGCATCGCCGCCGCCGTGGTGAGCTTCACCACAGGACTCGTGCTCATCGCTGCCATTTCCGTTGCCACGCCCAAAGGCAGGGCAGGTCTTCGGCGCATCGTCCCGGCAGTCCGCAACCGGAGCTTTCCCCGCTTCTACGTCATGGCCGGCGGGATCGGCGCTCTCTTCGTCTTCGCCCAGTCCTTCACCATTGGCCTGTTGGGTGTGGCCCTGTTCACCGTTGCTGCGGTTACGGGACAGACCCTCAGCGGACTCCTCGTGGACCGCATGGGCATCGGTCCCGGCGGCAAACGGTCCATTACGGGAGTGCGGATCCTGGGCAGTGTGCTGACGGTTGCCGCAGTTGCTTGGGCTGTTTCCCCTCGCTTCGGGGGCAATACCGATATCGCCTCCCTGTTGCTGCCCGTCCTGCTGCCTCTGGCGGCAGGGTTTCTCATGAGTTTCCAGCAGGCCATGAACGGAACCGCCACCGTTCACTACGGGACGCCTGTGGCCGCCACGCTGGTCAACTTCATCGCCGGTGCCGTCATCCTTTGGATCGCTTGGCTCATCAAACTTTCCGTGGCGGGCGCGGGCAACCCACTTCCGGGTGAATGGTGGTTCTATCTGGGCGGCCCCATGGGCTGCCTTTTCATTGGGCTTGCAGCGCTTTTGGTCCGAAGCCTTGGCGTGCTGGTCACCGGTCTTGGCATGATTGCCGGCCAGCTGGTCGGTTCCTTAGTGCTCGACGTCGTGATCCCCAGTCCCGGTGCGGTGGTCGCCTTGCCCACGGTGTTGGGTACGGTGCTGACGCTCGCGGCGATCATCGTAGCCACGTTGCCCTGGCCCCGGGGAGCATTCGTACGAAAGGTCCCGGCTAAAGGCCGGTAGGCTAGGACACGCAGCTTTCTGCACAGTTATTATCCGCACCAATTCCCCAGCCCACCCCGCCGGACAACCTCGTCCGGAATCCGGGGCAACCACCGCGGACCGCACCCAGCGGCCCTGTAGAACAAATGGAGTACCCATGGCAGCAAAATCCGTCCTTGACCAGGTCATTTCCCTCTCCAAGCGGAGGGGCTTTGTCTTCCAGGCCGGTGAAATCTATGGTGGCTCCCGTTCGGCGTGGGATTACGGACCCCTTGGTGCGGAACTGAAGGAAAACATCAAGCGCCAGTGGTGGCAGAGCATGGTCCGCGGCCGCGAAGACGTCGTTGGCCTGGACTCCTCAGTCATCCTTCCCCGCCAGGTTTGGGAAGCCTCCGGCCACGTGGAGGTCTTCTCGGACCCCCTGGTGGAATGCCTGTCCTGCCATAAGCGCTACCGTGCTGACCACCTCGAGGAAGAGTACGCGGAAAAGAAGGGCCGTCCCGCCGAGAACGGCCTGAAGGACATTGCCTGCGCCAACTGTGGCACCCGTGGCCAGTGGACCGAACCGCAGGAATTCTCCGGCCTCCTGAAGACCTTCCTTGGCCCGGTGGCCAACGACGAAGGCATGCACTACCTGCGCCCGGAAACGGCCCAGGGCATCTTCGTGAACTTCAACAACGTCCTCACCACGTCCCGGAAGAAGCCGCCGTTCGGCATTGGCCAGATCGGTAAGTCCTTCCGCAACGAAATCACACCGGGCAACTTCATCTTCCGTACCCGCGAGTTCGAACAGATGGAGATGGAATTCTTCGTCGAGCCCGGCACCGATGAGGAATGGCACCAGTACTGGATGAAGGAACGCATGTCCTGGTACACCAGCCTGGGCATCCGGGAAGAAAACCTCCGCTTCTTCGAGCACCCGCTTGAAAAGCTGAGCCACTACTCCAAGGGCACCACGGACATCGAGTACCGCTTCGGTTTCCAAGGCTCCGAGTGGGGCGAACTCGAGGGCATCGCCAACCGCACGGACTTCGACCTCTCCACGCACGCCAAGGCCTCCGGTACGGACCTGAGCTACTTCAACCAGGCCACCAACGAGCGCTACACCCCGTACGTGATCGAGCCCGCTGCCGGTTTGACCCGCTCCTTCATGGCCTTCCTGATTGACGCCTACACCGAAGACGAGGCACCCAACGCCAAGGGCGGCGTCGACGTCCGTACCGTCCTGAAGCTGGATCCGCGGCTCGCCCCGGTCAAGGCGGCCGTCCTTCCGCTGAGCCGCAACGAGGACCTGTCCCCGATGGCAAAGGCGCTGGGCACCCAGCTGCGCAAGAACTGGAACATCGACTTCGACGACGCCGGCGCCATCGGCCGCCGTTACCGTCGCCAGGACGAAATCGGTACTCCGTTCTGCATCACCGTGGACTTCGATACCCTCGAAGACCAAGCCGTGACCATCCGTGAGCGCGACACCATGAGCCAGGAACGCGTGTCCCTGGACAAGGTTGAGGCTTACCTGGCAGCACGACTGATCGGCGCCTGACCGTGGCTTTGGAATACCGCGAGTGGAAGGAAGGCGACGACCTCGCCCTCCTGGAAATCTGGGGCGGCCCGGAGACGCTGCCCGCAGAACAGTTCCGTGCTGCTTTGGCGCCTTCAAGCAACCAGCCTTGGCGCCGCTGCATCGTCGCCGAGGACGTCGTTGACGGCGTTCGTATCCCCGTTGCCGCCGGCGTAGTCCACGAAGCGTCCCTGCACCCGGAACGTCTCTGGGCTTACATCGAGGTTGCCAAGGACCATCGCCGGAACGGCGTTGGGGCCACCCTGCTGACTATGCTGCGCCGCGAAGCCGGAAACGCGCCGTCGGGCGTTTCCAAACTCCGCAGCAAAGTTGAGCCGGGCACGCCGGGCGCTGCTTTCGCCGATGCCGCAGGTCTTGGACCCATCCAGCGTTCCCAGTTGGTAGTGGTGGAGCCTGAGCCGCTGAAGCTCCCGCGGTTCGGCGACGGTTCCGAGGAAGCTGCGTCGGAGCGCGTCGAGGACCTCGCCACCGGTTCCGTGGAACTCAGCGAAGTGGTGGGCAGCTACTACTCAGCCGTCCATCACTGGGACAGCCCGGGTGAGCTCAGCATTCCTACGGTGCAGCGGCTCTTCCTGCACGATCTCACCGGGGCGCACGGGGCCATTGTGCTTCGTGCACCGAAGGCAAGTGCCTTTGGTGGGGGAGTGCCGGCCAGCCGAAAAGGCAAGATCCAGGCCTTCGCCATCAGCTACGCCCAGGGCAACTCCGAAGAACCCTCGGATGTCTTCCTGGGTCACGATCCGAAGCTGTCCGTCGACGACGCAGAGGCTGCTGTTCGGGACCTGCTGGCGCTCATCGCCTACCAGCACCCAGTGCTGTTGGAAGTGGACGAATCGATGACGGCCCTGCGCGGTGTCCTGGCTCCCTTGCTGGAGTCGGGCAAGGCCCACGTTCGCGGTGCTGACACACTGATCGTGAGCGACTGACCAGGTATTTCGCACGTCCGGATCCCGCTGTGCCCATCGCCGATGGGCAGGGCGGGATCCTGGCTTTAAGCTCAGCCAGCATTCATGGTGGAAAAGCCTTGACGCGGCCATGGCGCAGGAGTAGGAAGACGACGTAAGCCACGCGCCGGCACACTCGGAGGGAAGCGGCGTCTGTGGACCAGTTCCGGTCTCCTCTGAATCGGCGGTAACAACAAATGAACGGTACGGCCTTGGACGGGCTGCGGGATCAGCTGCGTGGACAGCTCATCACTCCTGAAGACCCTGAATATGATTCGGCACGGGCAGTCTTTAACGCCATGGTCGACAAACGTCCGGCGGGAATCGTCCGGGTGGCCCAGGTAGCGGATGTGATCGCGGGGGTGAACTTCGCACGGGAG
Source organism: Paenarthrobacter sp. 2TAF44 (assembly GCF_052114885.1). Classification (NCBI taxonomy): domain Bacteria; kingdom Bacillati; phylum Actinomycetota; class Actinomycetes; order Micrococcales; family Micrococcaceae; genus Paenarthrobacter; species Paenarthrobacter sp. 2TAF44. The sequence goes on from NZ_JBFRFP010000007.1 coordinate 53,269, forward strand.
AATTCCATGCCTCTGGCCATTCGGGGCGGCGGACACAGTGCCCCTGGATTTGGAACAGCGGATGACGCCCTGGTGCTGGACTTCGTCAACCGAACGGGGGTCCGGGTGGACCCGGAGACCGCCACTGCGCGGGCCGAAGGCGGGACGACATGGGCTGACTTCAACCACGCAACCCACGCCTTCGGACTGGCGACCACTGGCGGGATCGTCGGTTCCACGGGAGTGGCCGGACTTACCCTGGGAGGCGGCATAGGTTATCTGGCCCGCAAGTACGGTCTCTCCTGTGACAACCTCATTTCCGCCGATGTGGTCACGGCGGATGGAAAGTTCCTGGTGGCCAGCGAAGACCAAAACGAGGACCTGTTCTGGGCGCTCCGGGGTGGTGGCGGCAACTTTGGCGTGGTGACCTCCTTCGAGTTCAAACTCCATCCCGTTGATATGGTCCATGCCGGAGTCATTCTCTACAGTGCCGAGCATACGGACACTGTTGCCCGCTTCTACCGCGATTACATTGCGAATGCGCCGGAAGAGTTTGGCGCCTTTCTGGGCTTCCACCAAGGCCCGCCAGTCCCGTTCCTTCCCGAAGAGTGGCACGGCAAGCCTGTCTGTGTGGTGGTGGGGATGTGGACAGGGGACATGGGAGAAGGCGAAGCACGGTGGCAGCCCTTCCTGGACGCCGCTCCTGTTGCCGGCTCGCTGGTAGCTCCTATGCCTTATCCAGCCCTGAACGTGGCTTTCGACGCCCTGAACCAGAAAGGAATGCAGGGCTACTGGAAAGCGAACTTCCTTCCCGAGCTCAGTGATGGCGCCATCCAAGCTCACGCTGAACACGGCGCGACGGTCACCAGCGTCAATACGTCCGTCCACGTTTACCCGATCGACGGCGCCGTCTCACGCGTTGGCGTCCACGACACAGCTTTTGCGCACCGGGACATGAAGTTCGCGCCGGTCATTGCCGCGCAATGGATGGAACCTACGGATAACGAAGCCAACATCGCCTGGGCGCGAGGCTATGCGGCGGCCCTTGCACCGCACTCGGCGCTGGGCGGGTACATCAACTTCATGGACACTGAAGACCAGAACAGGATCACTGACAACTATGGCCCCAACTGGGATCGTCTGGTGGAGGTCAAGAGCAAGTACGATCCCGGCAACCTTTTCCATGTGAACCAGAACATCAAACCCGCCTGAGGGAAGGGTTTGCATGTTGCCCGGCTAGGCTTGAAGCCATGAGGTTTTGCAGCTGATGGGTCACGGACACTCCCACGGTCACGGTCATTCTGAAAGTTCCGAGCCAACCCCGCAGGCAATTGCATCCCGGAAGCGCGCCAACTGGCTCCTGGCTGCAGTGCTGGTTCCGCTTGGTGTGCTCACTGTCATCGCCATGATGGTGATGTGGCCCTCAGGCAGCCGGGACGGAATCTCCTTCGCGAGTCCGTACCAGGCTGCCCCGGGAGTGACCTTTGACACCGGCAAGATCCAGAGCGTGGTGCAGGAAAGCTGCACCCAAACCGGACAATCCACGCAAGGACAGACGGACACTGGCCAGACTGACACCGGCCAAACAGGCCAGTCCGGTGGTTCAGATTGCACTTTTGCCTTCACCCAGCCGGACAAGGGCGGGGAAGCCGTCAAAGTAGTGATCAACCCCGACGTCGCCAAATCCCACGGGGTGGATGTGGGGGACTCGATCCGCTATCTGAATCTCTCAGGTGTCCAGGGCGCATCTCAAGGCAACGGCTCGCCGTCGTACGTTTTTGTGGACTTCGTGCGGACCCTGCCCATTGCCCTGCTGGCCGTGCTCTATGCGGTGGTAGTGATCGCTGTGGCGCGCTGGCGCGGCTTCCGGGCGCTCCTTGGTTTGGTTGGCGCTTATGCCGTGCTGGTCGGCTTCATCCTGCCGGGACTTGTGGAGGGGAAGCCGCCCCTCATGCTGGCTTTGGTGGGCTCCACGGTGATCATGATCGGGGTCCTGTACTTCGCCCACGGATTCTCGGCGAGGACGTCCACGGCACTGCTCGGAACCATCTTCGGGTTGGGCATTACAGCGCTCTTGGCGGCGTGGGCCACCGATGCTGCCAACCTTGCAGGCGTCGGTGACCATAACGCTGCCACGCTGATAAATATGTCGGACAAGATTTCAATCTCCGGCATCATCTTGTGCGGCCTGATCATCTCAGGCCTCGGCGTCCTCAACGACGTCACCATTACCCAATCCGCTGCCGTGTGGGAACTTTACGAACTGGCCCCGAACACCAGTGCCCGGAAGCTGTTCTCCTCTGCGATGCGGATTGGCCGGGACCACATCGCCTCCACCGTTTACACCATTGCCTTCGCTTACGCTGGTGCCGCCCTTCCCATCCTCATCATCGTGATGCTTTACGACCGCCCACTTGCCGAGGCCCTGACCACTGCGGAGTTGTCCGAGGAAGTCATCCGGACGCTGGTCGGCTCCATCGGGCTCGTGCTCGCCATCCCGGTTACCACGCTGATTGCCGTCCTGGTGGTCAAGGCCACGGGCGTGAAGCGTGCCATCCCGGCGCCGGCTCTGTTCGTGAATCCGGACGATGTGGACGATACCGGTACGCTCGCTGCTGCGGCCGCCGTCGTGGGTTCTGGCCGAGGTGAAACGCTCGACGGCGGCCGGTCTTCCCGCGCGGTCGGCAAGCCTGCCCGCCCGGGGAGTCGCCGTGCCCAGCGTGAGGCGGAGCGCCGCGGCGACGATGATGGTGCGCGCAACTCCATGTGACGGCGGGGCCATGACATTTGTCATCTTGGACCGGTGACACCCTCCACGGGTCCACGGGGGCAATCCCGGCTTGAATGGATGGTGGAACAAGACCGCCAATCAGGGAGAACCATGGGAATCACGGGAGTGCCGGCAGTCCACGCCGTCGGACTGCACAAGAGCTTCGGGGAGGTCCGTGCCGTTCGTGGCTTGGATCTGACCGTGCACCAAGGCGAAGTTGTGGCCTTCCTTGGGCCCAATGGTGCAGGCAAGACCACCACCATTGACATGATCCTAGGTCTTAGCACCCCCGACCAAGGTGAGGTTTCGATTTTCGGCCACTCGCCCCGCGGCGCCATCGCCCGAGGACAAGTGGCCGCCGTCATGCAGACCGGCGGATTGCTTCGGGATATCACTGTCCGCGAAACCGTTCAGCTAACGGCCGCAATGTTTGACTCCTCGCGGCCAGTGGAGGAGGCGCTGACCCGTGCCGGCATCCTGGATATCGCCAACCGACGGGTGGAGAAATGCTCGGGCGGCCAGCAGCAGCGCCTCCGCTTTGCGATGGCGCTGGTGTCGGATCCCGGACTGCTGATCCTGGACGAACCGACCACCGGCATGGACGTAGCTGGCCGCCGCGATTTCTGGGCCGCCATCAGGGCGGACGCCTCGCGCGGCCGGACAGTAATTTTCGCCACCCACTACCTTGAGGAAGCGGACGCTTACGCGGATCGGATCGTCTTGGTCCGTCAGGGCACGGTAGTTGCCGATGGCACGGCGGCCCAGATCAAGAACCTTGCCTCCGGCCGCACTGTCAAGGCTTCCTTGCCAGCCGCTGACCGGCATCTTCTGGCGGGACTCCCACCAGCGGACACCGTTGACTACGACGGCGGAAGGCTCGCCGTACGCACGGGGGACTCGGACGCGGTGGTCCGCTACCTGCTGAACAGCACTGCAGCACACGATCTGGAAGTCGTGGCGAACAACCTTGAGGAGGCCTTCGTGGCGCTCACAGGGGATGGAGCAGAATCAGAAACCACCGAACCCGCACTCGAAGGAGACCGGGCATGAGTACGGCAACAGCAATGCAGGACCGCAAGCCCTCCGCGGGCGGTATCAACCGGACGTTCCTGTGGATCGAGATCAAGCGGATGCTCCGCAACCGCAGGACAGTCATCTTCACAGTCGTCATGCCCGCGATCTTCTTCTTCATCTTCGGCCTGTCCAACAAGAACCAGCAGTTGCCCAACGGCCACAGCTATGGTCAGTACATCCTGATCAGTCTGACGGTGTACGCAGCCATGACCGCGGCCACCGGAGCCGGCAGCCAGGTGGCGGTGGAACGTGCGCAAGGGTGGAGCAGGCAGCTCCGGCTTACTCCTCTGCTTCCCGGTGCCTATATTGCTGTCAAGGCTGCGGCAGCCCTGACGTTGTCGCTCGTCGCTGTGATCGCCCAATTCGTCATCGGCGCTTTGGCCGGGGTCACCATGGACCTCCAGACATGGGTGACAGCTGGATTGGTTGCCTGGCTGGGTTCGTTGGTTTTCGCAGCGCTGGGCTTGTTCGTGGGGTATCTCATGCCAAGCCAGAATGTAATGCAGATCCTTGGCCCGGCACTGGCTATCCTGGCCATGCTTGGCGGGCTCTTTATGCCGATCGAGATCATGGGCGAGACCTTTGGTGCCATCGCCAAGTTCACCCCGGCATATGGGATCGGGCAGTTGGCTCGGAGCCCCATCACTGGCGACTTCGATGCAATGTGGATCGTAAATGTGGTCATCTGGCTCGCGATCTTCGTTGGCGGAGCCGCGCTCGCATTTCGTCGCGACACCAAGCGCGTCTGATCCTGTCCACGTTGACTAGGGTGGGGGTCATGAGCTCCGAGAAGACCGGTGGCATGTTCCGTGGGCCTGGACCCAGAAGATGGTTTGCAGGCGCAGGCTTATCCATTCTTCTCTGGGCTTGGCCCACGTGGAACCTGGTGTGGTCCGTCAACGAGCCGCTTCCCTGGAAGCTGGCAGCCTCCACATCATTGATTGCCTTCTTCGTCGCCTACGCCGTTCTGCCGATGTACAGCCGGCGCCGCGGCAGCCGGACAGGCCTGGTGTGCGTCGGCATTCTCTTCGCCTTGAACGGGCTGGTGATTTTCCTGGTCGGCCGGGAGGCACTCTGGACGTGGCCGTTCCTCGCCTGTGCGATTGCCATGACAGCGTTGCCACCGCGCGTTGACTTCGCCCTGATCGTGGCGCTTGCGGCAGTCTCCTTGGCTACCGGGCTGTCCACAGACACACCGGAGCAGGCCTTTTCCCAGCCGGCACTCATCTTGTCGCTGGGCCTCATGATGTCTTCCTTTGCACGGATGATCCGGCAGACGTCCCGGTTGCGTGCGGCACAAAGCGAACTGGCGGATGCGGCCGTTGCCGCCGAGCGGAGCCGGGTTGCACGCGACATGCATGACATCCTGGGACACTCACTGACGGTGATCGCCGTCAAGGCTGAATTGGCCGGCCGGTTGATGGAAGGAGCCGCTGGGCCGTCCTTGGACAGGGCAGCGGCGGAAATCAGCGACGTGCAGGACCTTGCCCGCGGCGCCCTCGCTGATGTGAGGGCCACTGTCGCCGGTTATCGCGGCGTCAATGTCCTCGCCGAACTCGCAGCTGCCAGGAGTGCGCTGGAATCGGCAGGGATCGAGGCCGAGTTGCCCGGGACAGTTGAGCAAGTTCCTGCCCGGCATCGCGAGCTCTTCGGCTGGGTATTGAGGGAAGGCATCACCAACGTTGTGCGGCATTCCGGCGCCGCGCGTTGCCGCGTCCTGCTGACAGCGTCCGGCGTCCTGGTGGAGGACGACGGCGTGGGGCCGGCTCCCGAAGCCCGTCCGGGAAGCGGGCTGGATGGCATACGGGAGAGGGCGGCTGTGGCTGGCGGAAGCGTCAGCGTCGGCACCAGTGACCTTGGAGGGTTCAGATTGGCAGTTGACGTATGAGTATCCGATTGGTGATCGCTGACGATCAGGCACTGGTGCGTGGGGCTTTGGTGGCATTGCTGGGGTTGGAGCCAGACATTGAGGTGGTTGCAGAATTGGGCGATGGCACGGGCGTCGCCGCTGCTGTGGTGGAGCATTCCGCGGACGTCGCGATGCTGGATGTCGAGATGCCGGGCCTGGATGGAATCAGCGCAGCAGCTGCCGTACGCCGGGCGGCGCCTTCGTGCCGGGTACTGATGGTTACCACCTTTGGGCGGCCTGGCTACCTAAAACGCGCCATGCAGGCCGGAGCATCGGGGTTTGTCGTCAAAGATACCCCGGCGCGACAACTGGCCGATGCGGTGCGCCGCGTTCACCGGGGGCTTCGAGTGGTGGATCCAGCACTCGCTGCGGAATCGCTGACGTCCGGCGACAGCCCCCTGACGGAGCGTGAGACGGAAGTGTTGAGGGCTGCCGCTGCCGGTGGAACTGTTGCGGACATTGCCAGGACAGCGATCCTTTCCGAAGGGACGGTGCGGAACTACCTCTCCGCGGCGATGGCCAAGACCGGTGGAAGGACACGAGCCGAGGCGGTACGAATCGCTGCCGATAACGGTTGGCTCCTGTAGGGAATTACGGAACAGACGCGGGAACGTGCTGTGCCGAATAGTCGCCCGAGAGCCGATTTGCCCTGATTTGCGACAATGGATGGGTGACTGTAGTAGCAACGCCCCCTGCCCCAAAGCTTGAGCTTCCGCCTTTGCAGCTCGGCGGGATCACCGTGGACACTCCCGTGATCCTTGCCCCCATGGCGGGCATCACCAACTCAGCCTTCCGCAGGCTCTGCCGCGAATACGGTGGTGGCCTGTACGTGGCCGAGATGGTGACATCGCGTGCGCTGGTGGAACGGACTCCGGAATCTTTGCGCATCATCTCCCATGACGAGGATGAGAAAGTGCGTTCCGTGCAGCTCTACGGTGTTGACCCCGTAACGGTCGGCGCGGCAGTCCGCATGCTCGTCGAGGAAGACCGGGCTGACCACATCGACCTCAACTTCGGCTGCCCGGTGCCCAAGGTCACCCGCAGGGGTGGCGGTTCCGCGCTGCCATGGAAGATCGACCTCTTCACGTCCATCGTCCAGACCGCGGTTAAAGAAGCTTCCAAGGGCGGTATTCCGCTCACCATCAAGATGCGCAAGGGCATTGACGAGGACCACCTGACATACCTCGACGCCGGACGTATCGCGCGCGATGCAGGCGTGGCCGCCGTCGCCCTGCACGGCCGAACGGCCGCACAGTTCTATTCCGGCCAGGCTGACTGGTCCGCCATCGCGCGTCTTCGTGAAGCGCTGCCAGACATTCCAGTGCTGGGAAACGGTGATATCTGGTCCGCCGAGGACGCTGTCCGCATGGTCCGGGAAACCGGCGTGGATGGCGTAGTGGTTGGCCGTGGTTGCCAGGGCCGTCCGTGGCTGTTCGGTGATCTGCAGGCGGCGTTCGAAGGCAGCGACCAGCGGCACCGTCCGGGCCTGCGGGAGGTCGCCGAAGGCGTCTACCGTCACGCAGAGCTCATGGTGGAGACCTTCGGCAACGATGAGTACAAGGCACTGCGGGAAATCCGAAAGCACATGGCTTGGTACTTCAAGGGTTACGTAGTTGGCGGGGAGCTTCGCGCCAAGCTGGCCACGGTTCCCACCCTTGAGGTCCTGCGCGGACTCCTTGAAGAGCTGGACATGGATTTGCCGTATCCGGGCATCGATTCCGAGGGCCCGCGCGGCCGCGCCGGATCACCGAAGAAACCCGCGCTGCCCAAGGACTGGCTCATGAGCCGTCAGCTGAACGCGGAACAAAGTGCTGAAATCTCCGCAGCAGAGCTGGACGTGTCAGGCGGCTAGCTTCACACGTGTAAGACTGGCTCAAGAGGCACCACACCACGGCGCTTTAAGGAGGCAGATACCCATGGGAACCGAAGCGATGCTGGGCCGCACTGGAACGCCGCACGATTACGTGCTGGCAATTCCGGGCTACACCGAAGCAGATTCTGCGCGGTGGGTGGAAGAGTCGCGAAAGACCACGTACCGTTCCGATTTTGAACGCGACCGCGCACGGGTCCTGCATTCCTCGGCCCTGCGACGGCTGGGCGCAAAAACCCAGGTTGTTGCTCCTGATACCGACGATTTCGTTCGTACCCGTCTGACGCACAGCCTGGAGGTTGCGCAGGTAGGCCGTGAACTTGGCCGTTCACTCGGATGCGATCCGGACGTCGTGGATACCGCATGCCTTAGCCATGACCTCGGTCACCCACCTTTTGGCCACAACGGTGAATCTGCCCTGAATGAGGTGGCACACACCATTGGTGGCTTCGAAGGCAACGCGCAGACGTTGAGGTTGTTAACGCGCCTGGAACCGAAAGTCCTTGCTGAGGACGGCAGGCCCGCCGGGCTCAACCTGACCCGCGCCAGCCTTGATGCTGCGTCCAAGTACCCGTGGTCCGCCGTCGACGCCCCCGTCATCCATGGCCACCGCACCAGCAAGTTCGGCGCGTATGAGGACGATCTTCCCGTGTTCGAATGGCTGCGTGAAGGCGCTCCGGGCAACCGTTCCTGCATCGAGGCCCAGGTGATGGACCTCGCGGACGATATTTCCTATTCCGTCCATGACGTCGAGGACGCAATCGTTGCCGGCCACTTCCAACTGAAGTGGATGGAGAATCCGGACCACCGTGCCCGCGTCGTGGGCTACACCAAGCAGTGGTACCTCCCACACAACGATCCTGCTGACATTGATGCTGCCCTTGCCCGGTTGGAGGCCACCGCCGTGTGGGTTCGTGAGGCCGATGGCAGCCGCAAGTCCATGGCCGCGCTGAAGGACATGACCAGCCAGCTCATCGGCCGGTTCTGCCAAAGCGCCATGGAAACCACGCGTGACCATTTTGGCCCTTCCAACCTGACCCGCTATGGCGCCGAGCTGATGGTCCCGGAGGACACAGTGACCGAAATCGCGGTCCTGAAGGGCCTGGCCACCACGTTCGTCATTTCCACGGACCACCGCCAGCCCGTTTATGAACGCCAGCGCGAAGTCCTGCACGCCCTGGTGGGCGTGCTGAACGCCACAGGCGACCGCCACCTCGAACCGATGTTCGCCGCTGACTGGCGTGACGCTGCCGACGACGGTGCGCGGCTGCGGGTAGTGATTGACCAAGTTGCATCGCTGACGGATGGTTCAGCGCTGGCCATGTACGAGCGCCTGGTGGGGAGCCTGCCGTCGCTCTGGTAACGCTTCCGTCGGTCCGTTAACGGCGGGGCTTCTTGGGGCAAGCGGCTAGGATGGTCACGTGGCTGGCCTCATCAAACGTGAAGATATCGACGAAGTACGCCAGCGCACGGATATCAAGGAAGTCGTTGACGGTTACGTCACCCTGAAGAGTGCTGGCTTGGGCAGCTTCAAGGGCCTGTGCCCCTTCCATGACGAACGCTCACCATCCTTCACTGTCCGCCCCCAAGTGGGCAGATATCACTGCTTCGGCTGCGGCGAAGACGGGGATGCCATCTCCTTCGTCCAGAAAATGGACCACAGTTCCTTCCACGAGGCAGTGGAAAAGCTGGCCGCCAGGATCGGCTACGAGCTGCGTTACGAGGACGGCGGCACCGGTCCGAACCGCGAAGAAGTGGGCAAGCGCCAGCGCCTCCTGGATGCCCATAAGATCGCCGACGAGTTCTTCCGTGCCCAACTGCTGACGCCCGGAGCCGCCGAGGGCCGCAACTTCCTCGACGGCAGGGGCTTTGACCGCGCGGCCGCCGAGCACTTCGGCGTGGGCTATGCGCCGCAGGGCTGGGACTCGCTCCTCAAGCACCTGCGCGGCCGTGGGTTTACGGATGCCGAACTCAAACTTACGGGCATGTTTTCCGAAGGGAACCGGGGCATCTATGATCGCTTCCGTGGCAGGCTCATCTGGCCCATCCGGGACATTGCCGGGGATACCATCGGCTTCGGCGCCCGGAAACTCTACGAGGACGATCAGGGTCCAAAGTACCTGAACACCCCTGAAACGACTCTCTACAAAAAGTCCCAGGTCCTCTATGGGATCGACATCGCCAAGCGCAACATTGCCAAGGACCGGCAGCTGGTGGTGGTTGAGGGGTACACCGACGTCATGGCCTGTCACCTGGCAGGAGTCACGACGGCGGTCGCCACCTGCGGCACCGCGTTCGGCACCGAACACATCAAGATCGCCCGGCGCCTGCTTTCGGACGACGGCACCGGGGGAGAAGTAGTGTTCACCTTCGACGGAGACGCCGCCGGCCAGAAGGCCGCCCTCCGCGCCTTCGAGGAAGACCAACGATTCGTCGCGCAAACGTACGTCGCGGTAGAGCCCACTGGCGCTGATCCCTGTGATCTTCGTCAACTCAAGGGCGATGCCGCAGTACGTGAACTCATCGATAGCAGGAAGCCGCTCTTCGAGTTCGCCATTCGGGCCTCGCTCCGCAGGCACAACCTGGACACGGTAGAAGGTCGCGTCGCGGCGCTTCGGGAAGCGGCGCCCGTTGTGGCACAAATCCGCGACTCCGCCATCCGCCCCGCCTACATCCGCGAACTAGCCGGTTGGTTGGGCATGCCGATTGAGGAAGTCAGCCGCTACGTTGGGGCCGCAGCCAAGCGCGCGGCATCCGGCGCTGCTTCATCTGGCGCTGCTTCATCTGGCGGGGCTCAGTCCGGCGCTGCGGAGCAATCCACGACGACGACGGCAGCATCGTCGAACGGTCAGGCGTCGAACATTCAGGCCTTCAACCGTCCCGACCCGCGGGACCCCGTGGCAGGCATGGAGCGCCAAGCGTTGGAAGTGGTCCTCCAAGAGCCCTCAGTCCTGGGCGACGGGGCATGGGAGCGCTTTGAGGCGTCCCATTTTGCTACTCCTGCCTACGCGGCGGTCCACGCAGCCGTGCGTGCCACAGGACTGGCCCACGCGGCTGATCCCGTGGCATGGGTGGAGCACATCAGGCAGGAAGTCCCGGAGCCTCTGCGCCCCTTGGTTTCTGAGTTGGCAGTAACTCCTTTGCCGGCCAGCACCCCGGAAGCTATGCAACGATATTGCCGGGACATTTTGGCAAGGCTTTTCGAGCTGCAGATCACGCGCATTAAAGCGGACAAGATGGGCCAACTGCAGCGCCTTGATGCAACTGCATTTCCCGAGGAATTCCAGCGCCTGAACCGGGAACTGATGGTGTTGGAAATGCAGCGTCGAGCCTTGCGTTCAGACTCCTGAGGGCCCCTGCCGAGGACCGTCGGAAGTGGCCTGGAGGTTCGATTTCGTTTTCCGGCGGGGCCCTGTTAAGCTAGTAACCGCTTCATTCCTCCGTAGCTCAATTGGCAGAGCATTCGACTGTTAATCGAAGGGTTACTGGTTCAAGTCCAGTCGGAGGAGCGCACAATACCCCCGTTCCGGAGTTTCGGAACGGGGGTATTTTTATACCCCCAGGGGGTATCTCCGCCCGATTCGCATTCGCATAAAACCTTTGCTAAAGTCATAACCGCTTCATTCCTCCGTAGCTCAATTGGCAGAGCATTCGACTGTTAATCGAAGGGTTACTGGTTCAAGTCCAGTCGGAGGAGCGCAAGGACCCCGCATCGGTTTCACACTGGTGCGGGGTCCACCTTTTTTACACGAAATCCATCTCCACCTGAAGGAAGCGTGCGGCTTCGGCCACGGCTGCCAGGAATGCTTCCTGTTCGGTCGGGGGTGTCCGGGGTTCACGAGGATGCCACTCGTGGGGAGCGGAGTAAACGCGGGTGAAACCTCCGCCCGGTGGCGCATAGAAGATTCCAAAGCGCTGGACCGGCCACTCGGGTGACGTCTCCGGGGCAACCAGCAACGCGGCGTCCACGTCCGGGTTGTACCACTGGGCGATGGGCCGGCGGCGATCATCCGTGAAAAGGCCAGCAGCGTAGAGCGCCGCGGACTGGGGACTGGTCACAGAGCACAGGCGATCCCACCAGAGCGGCAGGATGCGTTCATCCCGACGCTGCCAAGGTGCCGGAAGCGGCTGCAGCTCTTGCCAATGTGGCACATCTCAACTTTATCGCCGGGGACGGGCCGGCAACAGGCCCTGCCTAACCGGACAAACCGAGTCTCGGATAGAGCACCTCGAAGCCCTTGGTCAGGCCGGCGTTCAATGCGATGCCTACATGCCCGCCGTTTGGCACCTCGTAATAGGTCACCGTCATTCCGGAAGCTTTGGCAGCTGTGGAGACAGCCTTCGCAGCTGCAACATACGTCACGTCATCCGAGCCCACGGTGAAAACGGCAGTGGTGTCGGGAAATTGCTTACCTTTCATGATGTTGATGGGCTTCTGTGCGTCATAGGCTGCCTGGTTGCCACCAAAGATCTCGGCCAGGTTGCCTGCAGGATCCTCCGCGCCGGGGAACTCCTCACCGGAGATGTCCACCACATTGCCCCACATCTTCGGGTATTTGAGCGCAAACGAGATGGCGCACTGCCCGCCGTTGGAGTATCCGGCGATGGTCCAATGGTCGCGGTCCGGGAGGATGTTCAGGTTTGCTTTGGCCCAGTTCACCACGTCAACGTTGATGTACTTCTCCACGTTTCCGTATTTGGCTGTGTCCAGGCACAGAGTGTCGTCTTGATCCGGTCCGATCTGGTCGGCCACGATCGCGATGGGGGCAAGGCCATTGTTCTTCGCAGCAAATTCATCCAACGCGGCCGAAACGTACTGGGGGTCGGGGAGGCCCGGCTGGCCCATCATGAGGACAAACAAGGGCAATCGGGGAGGGTTCTCCGTCAGGGCAGCAGGTGGCAAGTAGATCCCGGCAGGGCGGGCATTGAAACCCGAGGCGGTGGCTGGAATGACCTGCGTTCCCACCTCGCCCTTTGTTGGCATGTTGGCTGGCGGTTTCCAGTTTTGCCAGAGGGGTCCGGAAGGGAGGGGAGCGTCCGGGTCCGGTTTGCTCAGTTGGATGGCTTCCTCAGTGGAAATCCCCAGCGCTGAGCCCAGGGTCCTGTTGAGCCCGAACTCCATGTTGACGCCCAGCGCAGTGACCAGGAGGAACACAGGAATCGATATGGCCGCCACCACCTTCCGCCACCGGGGAGTGTGGCGAAAACTAACCACGGCCAGCCCAAGGGCAGCGAAGCCGGTGATCACCCAGAACCACACGCGAGGTGTCAGCCCCACGTGGAAGACGTCCAGGACATCCTCAACGATCCAGACCGTAAACCAACCCAGCGCCGCTGTTACCACAATGCCAACCACTGCAGTGATCACCCAGCGCGAAGACGGCCTGAGGAACAGCAACAGGAAAAGCCCGACGCCGATGACCACGGCTATCGTCATGACCACCGGGCCGCTGATCTCGATTTCCAGGAGGCCCTTCATGACTGCCGCATCCGTCCGGTGGCGGTCACGCGGCCGGCTCCCGGGCAACCATTTGCCGTAGCAAACCGGCGCTCTGTGCGCGAGACAAACCCGGCAAGTACGCCGAGCCAACGGCAAGACCTATGGAAGGCAGGGCCAGCGGGTCCCGGTAATACATGTACAGAGTGCGGTGCTCGGGCTGGAACCGCGATTTGAAAGCTGCCAGGGACTTGAAGCCGTACATGGGTTCCAGTGCATTGCCCAGCATTGCCAGGACCCGGTCCAAGGCGCTGTGGTCACCGTCGTCCGTCGCGGCCCCTGTATTGGCCAGCGGGGAGCCTGACAGCGAGATGTGGGGAACGTCGTCCTTGAAGTGCGTAACGGCAGAGGCGATCAGGAATTCCATGACCCCTTTGAATCCAGTGGTTCGGCGGCGCATGAAGTCCAAGGTCCAACCCGACACCACGCCGTCGGTAAAGACCGGCAGCCAGCTCGTGACCCCATGGACGAGGCCGTCGTCGTCCACAGCCACGCAACACATGACTTCGGGATCCTTCAGTTCATCCAGTCCGCCCAACGTGAACCCCATCTCGGGAAGGGCCTTGTCCGCCACCCACTCTTCCGAGATTTCGGCCAGTTGTGCCCGGATCCCCGGTGGCATCTCCGCGTAGTGGTACCAGTGGTCCCTGATGGACAGCTTCTCAGCCCTGTTCACCGCGGTCCTGACGTTCTGCCATTCCTTGCCTTTGAACGTCATCGCCTGGATGTTCAGCAGCGTTTCTTCGGCCACCTCCAGTTTGCGGAAGCCGCGGGGGAGGAGGGCCTCGTCGAGCTCCGCCGTGGCCGAGTAGAAGCACGGTGTGAGGCCCAGTGCCGCGCAATGGGCCAGGAAGCCCGTCGCAGCCTCGGTATGGTGCTGGCGGGCCCCGAACGGACCCGCCACGGTCAGGGCAACTCCGTTGTGCACTTGGTAGGCGAGGCCAGCCCTCCTGTCGGGAGTGAACCAGTATTGGTTGTTGTCCCACAGGGCCATCCAGGACAGGGTGCCCCCGCCGTCGTGAAGCAATTCACGAGTGTGTCCCAGATCTGCAGCAGGGTCTTTTGCCAGCGTCCGGAACCGCTGGAAATTGTTCAGGACCATCAAAAGGATGCAGAGCCAGATGACATCCCCGCCCAGTCCGTAGAGAACAGTGCTCAGCAGTCCCTGCGGCAGCTCAACGACGAACGGAACGGGGAAGGGGACCAGGATGTGGGTCAATTGCCCTGCGAGGTCCCACAGCGATGAGCGGCTCGGGTTGCCCTCTACGAACCAGAAGGCCACGTAAAGGACCGCCGCCACAGCAGCCATGATGAGGGTAGTCCTGCCCAGGACGCGATATCCGGCATCGCTGGACTCCACCCGGAATTTGTGGCGGTTGATCACCAGCAGGACCGCGATGATCAGCGGTGCCAGGATTGCGGGAACGGCATAGAGCAGGAGGTAGCCGATGTCGTCATTGCCGAGTGTCACTTCCGGATCCGTCACGTACTGCAGGATTGCCACGCTGGTCACGAACGCCAGGTACAGCTGGATGACCAGGGTCAGTCGGTATGCAAGGCGGCGACCACGGCGCAGCCCCTCGGCACAGACAAGCAGCAACAGCACCGGGATCACTGTGAGGATGGTGGCACCGAAACTCTGCACGCCCACAACGCTCTGCAGCGTGACGCAGCTCTTGTCGTTGTCGCAGGCTTCCTTCACTTCGTCCACGCTGGGGCTCGCTTGAAGCATCACCTCGGAAACCACAGAAAGCGGCCCCACCTCCAACGTGCCCGTTAACTGGGTGAGCAAGGGGCCAAGGGCGAAGACACCCACCACAGTGCCCACAAGGAACCGGGTCTCACGAAGGCTCGAGGAATGAAGCGAGCCCGCACGCCGTCGCAGCACCAGGGCCTGAACGGCCCAACCGGCCAGAATGCCGATGACAGCGCCGGCAAGGGCCTGCAGTGTTTGTGCGACGCCTACAAACAACGCAAACATGAGCGTTGCTGCCAGCAGCCATGTCCGGAGGCGACGACGCCAGAGTGCGTCCAGTGTCGCCGTCGAATATCCCAAGGCAGCGGCGGCACCACCGTACGCGCCCACAACGTACTCGCCACCCAGGAAACTAAGCCATTGGTCGCTGTTGTCCGTCCCAAAAGCAACGAGCCCCATCAGCACCAAGGCGCTGAGCGCGGAACCAAAGATAAATGCTGCCAGGGCCAACCATGGACCCATACTGCGCTCGGCGATGCCCACGCCCACCAGGATCAGAACGGTACATGCCAGATAGTCCAGCAAGGATGAGGCAAAGAATGACGAGGTGAAGATGGACCAACCCGGCCCCGGATCCAGCGCCAAACCCAGCCCGACTTGTTCCAGGAGTGCCTCGTTGGGGCCGGCGATGAGGCTCCCCGTAACTGCGCCGACAAGCCAAAGGAACAGCACGAGTCCCAAGGTCAGGGGCAGACGTCGTATGGCCGCCAGGCCGTAAACAGTGCCCCGATATCCCACAGCCGCACTCATGTGATGTCCCCTTCACCGGCGAAGCGGGGGAAACCCCCGGCTGGCCACCATTCTGCCCTGCCGGGCGCCCTAAGGGGAGGGCTTACGGGGGCCGATAGACCCGGGGCCGATAGACCCGGGGCCGACAGGCCCGATTACGGTTAGTCCCGATGCCAAGGGCCCGGGTTCACCCGGTACAGCAGGGCGGCTCCAATGACGGCGCCAAGTATCGCCCCGAACAGTGCACTCCCGGCCAGGCGGCCCAACAACGCCCCGACGACGGCGCCAAGCACGGCCCCGAGGAAAAGGCCCCTGCCGTTGCGGTGCGGTTTCTTGGTCATGGTCAAAGCCTATGGCCCGGTTTGATGAATGCCGTACTAGTGGATTGCCGGGATTAGTGGATGGACGGGACTAGTGGATTGACGGGCCTAGTGGATTGAAGGGACCGTCCGCGGCCGGACCACGAGCCACAGCGCGGCGATGGCTCCGGTGATGCAGACCGCCTGGACCGCGCCCATGGGTACCGCTGAATCGACACCGAGCCAGCCGACCACAGGGGGGACGATGCCCGCCATCATGAATTGCGCCGCGCCGAGGAGCGATGCCGCCGTCCCCGCTTGGGCTCCATGGTTCGCCAAGGAGAGGACCTGGACGCAGGGGAACAGGAAGCCTGTAGCGCAAATGTAGAACCACAGCGGGATCAGGATGCCCCAGAGACCTGCGTGCAGGAGATCGAGCACGATAATCAGGGCCGCCATCAGCAGCATGAACACCGTGGCTCCGGCCACGATCCACTGCGGGGCCACGCGTCGGATCAACCTTGAGCTGATCTGGACGCCCGCCACGATGCCCAGCGAATTGACGCCGAAGAGGAGGCCGTATTCCTGGGGAGAGAATTCGTAAATGTTCTGGAACAGGAAAGTGGAGGCCGACAGGTAAGCGAACAAACCACCGAAGTTAAGGCTGCCTACCATTAACATGCCCACGAAGATCCGGTCCGTCAGCACCGTCTTGTACCGCTGCCGCACTGTGACTGTGGACTTCCCGCGCCGTTCAGCCGGCAGGGTTTCGCGAATGAAGAAGATCGCGGCCAATATCACCAACGTGCCGTAGCAGGCCAGGAAGTAGAAGATACCGGGCCACGGGAACACCAGCAGCAACTGGGAACCGATGATAGGGGCAAGGATCGGGGCAAGCCCGTTGACCAAGGACATCCGGGAGAACATGCGGACCATCGAGTAGCCGTGGAACAGGTCCCGAACCATGGCCATTGCGACGACGCCGCCACCGGCGGCACCGATACCCATGAGCACGCGGAAGAGGGACAGGAACCCAATGTCCGGAGCCAAAGCAGCGCCCAACGATGATCCGATATGAAGGGCAGTGGCGAGGATCAAGGGCAGGCGACGGCCAAACTTGTCGCTGAAGGGACCAACCACCAGCTGCCCAAGGCCAAACCCGACGGTGGTGCCAGTCAGTGTCAGCTGGATAGCCGTGGCTGAAACGCCAAAACTCTCCTCCAGCGCAGGGAACGCAGGAAGGTAGAGATCCACAGTGAAGGGCCCCAAAGCGGTCAGGGCACCGAGAAGGACAATGTAGACAAGCTTTTCGCGTCGGCTCAGGGAATCGCCCGGAGCAATGGGATTGGTCACGATCATCTATCCTATGGCCGTCACATCATATTTATGCAGCTACCTCAGGCGCGCCGCGGTGTCATGGGCGAAAGTTGAGCCGGAACCTGAATGATAGTTTTGAGGACAGGTGCCCGCGGCGATCTCTTTCCGGCCGCGTTCGCCCGACACGATGCCCAGAGGAAGCAGTTAGGCGGAACCCAATGAGTGGACGTCACACCGGCCGGACCAGCACGAGACCAGCCATCCGTACTTTGCCGAAGACCCTCAAGCTCGTTGCCCGTTTGGCTCCCAGGCAACTCAACGATGAGATCGCCCTTGCCAAGGTCGAACTCAAGCGCAAGGCCACCCAGGTTGGGGTGGCCGGCGCGTTCTTTGGCGTAGCCCTTGTTTTCATGTCGCTCCTTGTGATCGCGCTGGTGGTGGCCGCGATTCTTGGGTTGGCTACCATCATGCCGGGTTGGCTTGCGGCGTTGATCGTTGCAGCGGTCTTTCTTGTCATCGTCGCGCTCGGGGCCTTGATCGGCGTCGCCAAGTTCAAGAAGGCCATGCCGTTGATCCCTGAGGACACCATCCGTGGACTCAAGCACGATCTGGGAATTGCGAAGGAAGGCTCGGCCTTCGACGAATCGATCCTCGATCCCAATTCGCCCGCTGCCAAGGCGGCGAAGGCCGCGAAGGAAGCTGCCGCTGAAAAGGCGAAGGCAGAAAAGGCCGCAAAGGAAGCAGCCAAGGAAGCGGACGCCGTCAAGGCACCCACCGAAGCAGAACTCCGCCTGCGCCTGGACAAGCGACGCGAACACCTCACGGGCGTGCGCGATGAACTTGGCGAGCAGTTGGACGTCAAAAAGCAGGGCCAGGCTTTGCTGGGCACGGCCACAGTGAAACTCCAGGAGGGAAAGGACTTTGCTTCAGCGAAGTTCGCTGACCTAGGAGAGGCGGTCCCTGAGGACCTCACCGGACGCCTTGCTTCCCGGTGGAAGGACCTCGTGGCTTTCGCCGCCGCTGCTGCAGTCTTCGTGGTTGCCCTGCGGAAGCTGCTGAAGAAGTAGCAGCCTGCCGCAGTACCGCACACACTGGAGTAGAGGAAGGGGGACACCATGAGGTTTATCGGTGCTGGTTCGCATCCGGACCGTCCCCAGGTGGACCACGACCTCCTCTTCACTGTTCCCAACATGCTCACAGTTCTGCGCTTCATGGGCGTCCCGCTCTTTGTGTGGTTGGTCCTGTGGCAGAAGGAATACGGCTTCGCTGTGCTCGTGCTGGTCATCATGGGCAGCACTGACTGGGTGGATGGCTACATCGCCCGCCGCTTTGACCAAACCTCCAAGCTGGGCAGGATCCTGGACCCCCTGGCGGACAGGGCGGCGCTCATAGCCGTAGCAGTCACTTTGGCGATTGCCGGCGTCGTGCAGTGGTGGTACCTGGCCGCACTGGTGGTGCCGGACGCCATTCTGGCCATTGCCTCCCTGATCTACTTCCGCAGCCATCCGGACCTTCCCGTGAGCATCATCGGCAAGATCCGCACCGGGTTCCTGCTGGTGGGCACGCCGTTGCTGGTTCTTTCCAAATTGCCGATTCCCTACACGGACGCCTACTTCGCCGCCGCCTGGGTTTTCCTCGGCCTCGGACTGCTGGGCCACTGGATCGCGGCCTACAACTACTACTGGGCCATCCTGCGTAAAGGCAAAGAACTGCGGTCCAACGACGGCGGACACGGCTGATGGTGTGGCTGGCGGTTTCCCTTGCCGTACTTGGTGCCTTTTTCCTTGCCATTGGCGCCCAACGCCAAGGAAGCGCGGTCAAGGCCGATACCGGCGGCCTGGCCCTGAGTTCCAACGGGTTCCTGCGGCTTCTACGCAATCCACGATGGATGCTTGGGCTCTTGCTGTTGTGCCTGGGCATGGTGATGAATGCGATCGCCCTTGTATCGGCACCCCTGACGGTGGTGCAGCCGATTGGTGCGATCGCACTGGTCATTACCACTGTGGTCAACGCCAAGGATCAAGGCTTGAGCATCAACCGCGCCACCGTCGTGGCCATCACGGCCTGCGTCACTGGGTCCGCCTTGTTCGTACTCCTGGCTGTGTTTGTCACGCAGGAAAACCACCACGTCAGCGCTGCAGACGAACTGACAATCGTGATGCTCCTGGCCCTGGCCGTGGGCCTTTTCGGCACCCTGGCCGTGGTGTTTAAACACCGTATGAGCGCCTTCATTTACATCTTGGGAGCAGGCATACTGTTTGGCTTCGTGGCCGTCCTGACCCGAATCATCGGCAAGCATCTGCTGGATCCCAACGGTCTGTTCCTGCTCAATGTCCAGTGGTACACGCTCATTGCCATCGCGGCCGCCGGTGGCCTGGGTTCCTGGTTCGTCCAGAGCGCCTATTCAAGCGGCCCTCCGGATTTGGTCATAGCCGGACTCACCGTGGTGGACCCCATGGTGGGCATAGCCATCGGCATCGTTATCCTTGGTGAGCTTCGTCCCGATGTCCATGCTGTGATGGCAATCAGCATGGCCGTCGCAGCTTCCCTTGCTATCGTGGGGGTTATTGCCTTGAGCCGGCACCACCCGGAAGTCACCAAGCGTAAGAAGGACGCGAAGGCGGCTGCAAGCCGGAAGGCCTAGGCAAAGCTTTAACTTGCGCCGCCGCTTTCCAGCGGTCCGGCAACCCGGCGACACCACGGCATTGACCCGTTCAACGCTGTTCCGCACCGTGACCATCAGGAGTTCTCCACGTGACCATTCCCGACACCAACAAACCCCTTACCATCCTGATCGCTGCGGACACCTACCCGCCGCACGTAAACGGTGCCGCTCAGTTCGGCTACCGCCTGGCCAAGGGAATGACGGCGCGCGGACACAACGTGCACGTGTTGGCTTGCCGTCCGGACACTGGCAAGAGCTACACCGAGTTCCGTGACGAGGCCACCGTGCACCGCCTCCGCTCGCATGGAGTATTCACCCACGAATACTTCCGCATCTGCTTCCCGTGGGAAATCAAGAAGGAAATCAGCCTCCTGTTCGACAAAGTCCAACCGGACGTGGTGCACATCCAAAGCCACTACATGATTGGGGAACACGTACTCTACGAGGCCGTAAGGCGCGGCATCAGGATTGTCGCCACTAACCACTTCATGCCTGAAAACCTGAACCCGTTCCTGCCCTTCCCGCAGTGGTTCAAGGACATCGTGGGGCGCATCTCCTGGAAGGATATGGGCAAGGTGATGGGGCAGGCTGACGTCGTCACAACACCCACCCCTCTGGCGGCCAAGGCGATGCACCAGCACGCGTTCCTTCGTAAGGTCCTGCCATTGTCCAACGGCATTGACTCTGCCGCCTATGAGCTTCAGCCGGGCGAGACGATCGAACCCCATGCCAATCCAACTGTTCTTTTCGTTGGACGGCTTGCCGAAGAGAAACACGTCAATGTGCTGATCGACGCCGTTGCCAAGACCCCGCGCGAACTCAACGTCCAGCTCGAGATCGTGGGCGGCGGTGAAGTCCGCCCGGCCTTGGAAGCACAGGTGGCCAAGCTTGGCTTGGGGGAGCGGGTGAAGTTCCTTGGACTGGCAAGCGATGAAGAACTTCGCGAGGCCTACATCAAGGCCGACATTTTCTGCATGCCAGGCACCGCAGAACTTCAATCGTTGGTGACACTCGAAGCAATGTCTGCCTCCACTCCGGTGTTGTTGGCTAATGCCATGGCACTCCCGCATCTGGTCCGCGATGGCGAAAACGGGTACCTCTTCACACCGAACGACAGCACGGAGCTAGCAGCGAAGATCACCAAGCTGGTGGAGCTTCCCGAGGACCAGCTGAAAGCCATGGGCAAGGTAAGCCGCGAGATGGTGGAGCCGCACAGCATCAACGGGACACTCCAGACGTTCGAGGACCTCTACCGCGGGGCTTCCTACGAGGACATGGTGGTGTGACAAAAGCACTCTCAAGTAGCTATTAGTATTGCTAGAGTGCATTTGCCCCAACTGCTGCTTCCTAGCGGCCGGAGGGGCGTCACGGGGCTATAGCTCAGCTGGTTAGAGCGCGGGACTCATAATCCTAAGGTCCTCGGTTCAAGTCCGAGTAGCCCTACCTTTACACGGGAGCCGTGGTTGGCGTTTCATACGTCAGCCACGGCTCCTTTCTGTTCTCTGGCGACGCCCGAATTCTTCAGCGCCTCGCCCGCGGGCTGATGACGCCTAAATCCGGGCGTCGTCAGCCCGTTTCGTGGGCACCAAGGAATTTGCGTGGCGCCGGCTGATCCGCCGAGTAGGAGATCGCGCTGTGAAAATCCCGGGAGCCTCAATTACTCCATCCGTCTCGTTGCGGTGAACGGTGCAACTACGGTATGTTACTCATCAGTAACTTACTACTCGCCGGTAACTTCCGGGGCCGTGACGTGGTCGCAGGTGACCACCCTTGAAGGAGCGCACATGTCCAACGCTGCATTCGACGCCAACAACCTTCCTTATGCCGATGGTGACTTCTACGCCTTCGAGCAGATGCTGACGGGCAAGGAGCAGGACCGCCTGGCCGAGGTTCGGGAGTTCCTGGCCCGCGAGGTCAAGCCCATCGCCGTGGACTGCTGGAACCGCGCTGAGTTTCCGATGGAGCTCATCCCTAAGTTGGCGGAAATCGACCTCGTCAGCCCTGTGCGCCGGCAAGGCTATTCGAATCTCTTCGCCGGCATCCTCCATGCGGAAGTGACCCGCGCCGACGCTTCCATTGCGACGTTCATGGGTGTCCATGATGGTCTGTTCACCGGCTCCATCGAAACCCTTGCTTCCCAGGAGCAGAAGGATGCCTGGCTTCCGGACATCTACTCCTTGAAGAAGATCGGCGCCTTCGGTTTGACCGAACCCCTGGGCGGTTCGGATGTGGCAGGAGGTACCCGGACCACCGCGCAGCGCGATGGAGACAACTGGATCCTCAACGGCGCCAAGCGCTGGATCGGCAACGCCACGTTCTCCGATTGGGTGGTCATCTACGCCAAGGATGTGGCCGACAACCACGTCAAGGCATTCCTCGTGGACACCTCACTGCCCGGATACTCGGCAAGCAAGATCGAGAACAAGATCTCCCTGCGTACTGTGCAGAACGCCGACATCATCCTGGACAACGTGGTGGTGCCGGACTTCTTCAAGCTGGCCAACGGCAACAGCTTCCGCGATACCAACAAAGTCCTCAAGGTGACCCGGCTCGCCGTCGCCTGGCAAGCCGTGGGGCTTCAGCTCGCTGCCTTCGATGTGGCCCGAGCCTACGCGGTGGAGCGCCAGCAATTTGGCAGGCCCCTAGCGGCCTTCCAGTTGGTGCAGAACCAGTTGGTTCAGATCCTGGGCAATGCGGTGGCATCAATGGGCATGATGGTGCGGTTGGCCCAGCTTGAGGATGCGGGGGTTGCAAAGGACGAGCAGTCAGCGTTGGCGAAGGCGTTCACTACCGCCCGCATGCGGGAAAGTGTTGCCCTTGGCCGCGGGATCCTGGGTGGCAATGGCATTGTCACGGACTACGAAATGGCAAAGATCTTCTCCGACGCGGAGGCCATCTACTCCTACGAAGGCACGCACGAGATCAACACCCTGGTGACCGGACGCGCCATCACGGGAGTTTCGGCCATCGTGTAGGTACTCGGCTGCCGTTCAATCACGCCTAGGACGTGTCTCCTGATGTCTTGGGCCCAAAAGGCAACGGCACGCAAGGGACAGTGAACGTGTCGCCGCTTCGAAGGGGCGCTGCGCTTCGCACGGCCAGCATTCGACCCGTGACACGCCCGAGCGGCGAAATGAATTCCACCTCGAATACGAGCCAAAACTCATCCCTCCGGCTGTTTGCCCACTCCGCGAACATAGAAATCGCGCGATGATGGACCTACTGGCACGTGATCCATGCGAGCTCTGAGGATGAGGAGAAGTTCGATGTCGAGTGTCATCAATAAGACGTGCGAGCGGTGTGGCTGCGAGAACGGCAACGTGGGAACTGACACTTGCACGGAAGGCAACGAGGTCACCACTTGGACCTGCGTCCGCTGCAAGCACCCCGTATGGTCCTGCGAAACGGACCCGTTTGCTCCCTGTCGCCACTGATGCTCAACGCTGCGATCTGAGATCGGCCCATCCGCGGGCTTGGGTGGGCCGATCTTTCTGGGGCCGTATGTTTTCTTGCTTCTCTTTTCGGGTGGTAATCGCTACCTAGCGCTCATCGGCTGTCATCATTTGGGCCTCTGCATTAGGGGACACACCCTATTCCAGCGGCAGCAGGATGGATGGCCTCAGATCCTCCACGAATCCCAAAGGGTTGACGTAATCCTCGCCGCGGCGGACGCCCCAATGTATGCAAGCACTAGAGCTGCAGTGTCCGGGGGCCAGGGAGCCGATAACCTGGCCCTTTTGCACGGCATCTCCGGGTTTTAGGTCGCTGATCACCGGCTCAAAGCTGCTGCGAAGGCCCTCGCCATGATCGATCGTCAGGACCGGACGGTCAACCACGACGCCGGCAAAGGTCACCACGCCATCGGACGGCGAGGTGACCGGGGCGCCGTCGAACGTTGGCCCCAGGTCCACGCCGCGGTGTCCGCTCAGCCACGGCTTGTCCGGCGGATCGAACGCGCGAAGGATGGCGGGCTTGGGGGAGAGTGGCCAAGCCCACCGCTCCTCTGCCGGCGCCGTTGCACCCGGGATTCCGGCCAGGGTGGCGGCGAGGACAAAAGTGGTTATGGAGAGCTTCAAAATGGCCATGTACCAAGGCTTTCGGCTTCCGCGATGCCGTGCCATCCCCGGGCTGC
Organism: Paenarthrobacter sp. 2TAF44; assembly: GCF_052114885.1. Lineage (NCBI taxonomy): Bacteria > Bacillati > Actinomycetota > Actinomycetes > Micrococcales > Micrococcaceae > Paenarthrobacter > Paenarthrobacter sp. 2TAF44. The sequence goes on from NZ_JBFRFP010000007.1 coordinate 77,266, forward strand.
CGTATGTGGACAACATCCGCGTTCGGGCGGTCAAACGAGTGGTGCCGCTGTAGTACACTTGGTGGAGCAGTTTGCTGTGCCCTCAAGCTAATTCAGGAGCATGTCTCATTCAGATATGTGAGGGTCCAGAGCTGACTACGCGTATCCAGCCCTCCACCAGCGAAGCCTCTTGGCTTTAGGCTGCGGAGGATTGTGCCTCTTGCGGTCCGGTTGAGCCTTATGGCCCCACATCGGATGAGAAGTGCAATGGATGCCAGGAGCCGCGCCCGTCCGGGCAAAGGCTAAACAACCGTCAACTATTGGCAGGGTAAGAGCAGCCCCACGGGCTCTCTCATGAATGACCTGCCGGAAGGAGCGTCGGCATGCCCGTCGTAACCATGCGCCAGCTGCTTGACAGCGGCGTCCACTTTGGACACCAGACCCGTCGTTGGAACCCGAAGATGAAGCGCTTCATCTTCACGGAGCGCAACGGCATCTACATCATTGACCTTCAGCAGTCGCTGTCCTACATCGACCGCGCCTACGAGTTCGTCAAGGCTACTGTCGCCCACGGCGGCACCGTCCTGTTCGTCGGCACCAAGAAGCAGGCTCAGGAAGCAATTGCCGAGCAGGCTACCCGCGTTGGCCAGCCGTACGTGAACCAGCGTTGGTTGGGCGGTATGCTCACCAACTTCCAGACCGTCGCCAAGCGTATCCAGCGCATGAAGGAACTCGAAGAGATCAACTTCGAGGACGTCGCCGGCTCCGGTTACACCAAGAAGGAGCTCCTGCTCCTCAAGCGCGAACTCACCAAGCTTGAGTCCAACCTCGGTGGTATCCGCAACCTGACCAAGGCCCCGTCTGTTCTGTGGGTTGTTGACACCAAGAAGGAACACCTTGCTGTCGACGAAGCCAAGAAGCTGAACATCCCGGTTGTTGCCATCCTGGACACCAACTGCGATCCCGATGAAGTTGACTTCCCGATCCCGGGCAACGACGACGCCATCCGCTCCGTCAACCTGCTTACCCGCGTTGTTGCCGACGCCGTTGCTGAGGGCCTCATCGCCCGCAACCAGCGCGCCACCGGCACCACCGAGGCTCCGGAAGAGCCGCTGGCCGAGTGGGAGCGCGAGCTCCTCGAAGGCAGCAAGACTGAAGAAGCTCCGGCCGCCGAGGCTGCTGAAGCTCCCGCTGCCGAAGCTACTGAAGCTGCAGCCGGCGAAGCCGAAGCAACCAAGTAAATTTGGACCTTCCCTGAGACCGGAGACGGCATCGGGGGCATCTGACAGGATGGCGGCTCACACGGTGGGCTGCTGTCCTGTCAGTCCGTAATCACACAACTTTCTAGACAGAGGGGTTCACATGGCGAACTACACTGCTGCTGACATCAAGGCCCTGCGCGAGCGCACCGGCGCCGGCATGATGGACGTCAAGAAGGCTCTTGACGAAGCCAACGGTGACGCCGAGAAGGCCATCGAAATCATCCGCATCAAGGGCCTCAAGGGCGCTACCAAGCGCGAAGGCCGCTCCACCGCTGAGGGCCTGGTTGCTGCCAAGGTTACCGACGGCGTGGGCGTAATGATCGAGGTCAACTGCGAGACCGACTTCGTCGCCAAGGCTGACAAGTTCATCCAGCTGGCTGACAAGGTCCTCAACGTTGCAGTCGAGTCCGGCGCTGCCGACCTCGAAACCCTGCTCGCTACCGAGGTCGACGGCAAGCCGCTGTCCGAAATCGTCATCGAAGAGGGCGCTGTCCTCGGCGAAAAGGTTGTTGTCCGCCGTATTTCCCGCGTTGAGGGCACCACGGTTGACGCCTACCTGCACAAGACCTCCAAGGACCTTCCTGCACAGGTCGGCGTCCTGTTCGCTGTTGATGGTGAAGGCGAAGCCGCTGCCACCGCAGCACACGACATCGCTGTCCACGTTGCAGCCATGGCTCCGAACTACCTGACCCGCGAAGACGTCCCGACCGAACTGGTCGAGTCCGAGCGCCGCATCGCTGAAGAGACTGCCAAGGCTGAAGGCAAGCCGGAAGCTGCCCTCTCCAAGATTGTTGAAGGCCGTGTGACGGGCTTCTACAAGGGTGAGGTCCTGGTTGACCAGGCATTCGCCAAGGATTCCAAGAAGACCGTTGCACAGGTCCTCGAAGAAGCCGGCGTCAAGGCAACCGCAGTATCCCGTTTCCGAGTCGGAAACTAGTAATTCATGAAAAGGGGTGGTCACTTCGGTGGCCGCCCCTTTTTCATGCACCCGTCCGGGTAGTATCTGCGCGGACGCACAGCACGATAATCTAGCCAGAGTCCACCAACGGGAAGGCACCATGGAAACCGTCAATACTGCAATCCAGCCCGAGAAGACCCGCCGCCGTGTACTTCTGAAACTTTCCGGCGAGGTCATCGGCGGAGGCAAGCTCGGCGTCGATCCTGAGACCGTCCGCGCTATCGCCAAGCAGATCGCTGCTGCCGTCGCTGACGTCGAAGTAGCCATTGTGGTTGGCGGTGGAAACTTCTTCCGCGGAGCCGAACTATCCCAGAGCGGCATGGACCGTTCCCGTGCGGACTACATGGGCATGCTTGGCACGGTCATGAACTGCCTCGCGCTGCAGGACTTCCTGGAGCAGGCGGGTGTCGAAACCCGCGTCCAGAGCGCCATCACCATGGGCCAGGTGGCAGAGGCGTACATTCCTCGCCGGGCCATCCGCCACATGGAAAAGGGCCGCGTGGTCATCTTCGGTGCAGGAGCCGGTCTGCCGTACTTCTCCACGGACACAGTAGCTGCACAGCGTGCGCTCGAAGTCCACGCCGACGTCGTACTGATGGCCAAGAGCGGTGTGGATGGCGTCTACACCGCAGATCCCAAGAAGGATTCCTCCGCCGAAAAGCTTGATGTCCTCAGCTATGACGACGCCCTGCGCCGGGACATTCGGGTCATGGACCAGACAGCCATGACCATGTGCAAGGACAACAACCTCTCCATGGTGGTCTTTGGCATGGAGGGCGAGGGCAACGTTACCCGCGCCATCCTGGGTGAAACGCTGGGAACCCTGGTTACTCCCTAGCAGCGGCTAGGATATTTCTAGGACCGTCCGCCCCTCGTGGCGGATCTTTACTGTGCATTCCTGTAACGTGCATTGCCGCCCGCAGTTGGGCAGCGACTATTTTCTGAGGAGAAACCCGTGATCGAAGAGACCTTGCTCGAAGCCGGCGAGAAGATGGACAAGGCGGTTGAGGTAGCCAAGGAAGATTTCGCCTCGATCCGTACGGGCCGGGCAAACCCAGGGCTCTACAACAAGGTGATCGTGGAGTACTACGGCACACCCACTCCGCTGCAGCAGCTCGCATCCTTCGCAGTTCCGGACGCACGGACCATCCTCATCACGCCGTACGACAAAACGGCACTGCGTGACATCGAGAAAGCCTTGAGCGACTCCGAGGTTGGCGCCAACCCCTCCAACGACGGCAACATCATCCGTGTCACCATCCCGGAGCTCACCAAGGAGCGCCGCAAGGAATACGTCAAGATCGTCAAGGGCAAGGGTGAAGACGCCAAGGTCTCCATCCGCAGCATCCGCCGCAAGGCCAAGGACGCTATCGACAAATTCGTCAAGGACGGCGACGCCGGCGAGGACGAAGGTTCACGCGGTGAGAAGGAACTCGACGCCATCACCAAGCAGCACGTCGACAGCATTGACGAACTGCTCAAGCGCAAGGAAGCCGAGCTGCTCGAGGTCTAATGAACCAGGCAGAGCCGGCACCCGCTGGGCGGGTCCCGACACGCGATACGAGCAAACGCGTCAGGCGTCTGCGAGGGAACCCGACGCCGAAGGCAGGCCGTAATCTTCCGGCTGCCATCGGCGTCGGGCTTGCCATGCTTTTCGCCGTGCTTGGGGGACTGCTGTTCCTCCCGCTCGGATTCGTCCTGCTCACAACATCGTTTGCGGTGCTGGGCGTTTGGGAAGTTTTCAGGGCCCTCGAGGCCCAGGGGACCAGGATGCCGATCATCCCAGTGATGATCGGAACCCTGGTGATGCCTGTTTCCGCCTACTTTGGCGGTTTGGAAGGCTTGTTGTTCACCATGACGGCAAGCTGCGTCGCAGTGCTGCTGTGGCGCTCCATTGAGAGTGCCGCAGGTGCCCCCCGCAGCGTCTTCGCGGGTGTCTTCACTCTCGCTTGGATACCGTTCCTGATCAGCTTCGCCGCGCTCCCGCTGCATGCCAGCGGCGGCGCGACTCCGGTCGGCTTGTGGCCGGACGGCATTCCAGGTGGAGCCTGGCAGATCGCCACCATGCTGCTCCTGGTCGTATCGAATGACACGTTCGGTTACATCGTGGGCGCCTCCTTTGGGAAGCACCCGATGGCACCGAAAATCAGTCCCAAAAAGTCCTGGGAAGGATTTGCCGGTTCTGTCGCAGGCGCCATGATCATTGGTGTTCTTGCGTGTGTCCTCATGTTGGACAAACCGTGGTGGGTTGGCCTGGTGCTGGCTACCGGCATGGTTGCTGCTTCGACGGCGGGAGACCTCGCCGAGTCCATGGTCAAGCGCGAACTTGGCGTGAAGGACATGAGCAGCATCCTTCCCGGCCACGGCGGTGTCATGGACCGTTTGGACTCGATCGTCTTCGCGGCCCCTGTAGCCTATGTTCTGTTCGCGCTGCTGAGCGGCGTCTGACACCCCGATGAAGGAAAATTAGTGACTTTGGATATTCGTCGCCAGATTCCCGCAACGTTCGATCGCGTTGAGCGCAGCAAGTATGGCTACAACGCCAAGCAAGTGGATGCGTTCCTTAGCCGTGCCAGGACTTCTTTCGAGAACCCTGTGGGTGCCGCCGATCAAGTGGCCAGTACGGATGTACGCGATGTAGCTTTTGACCCGGTCAAGGGTGGTTACGACGCCAACAGCGTCGACGCCGCGTTGGATCGGCTTGAAGACGCTTTCGCAAGGCGGGAACGCGATGACCTCATCAGCCAGCAGGGCGAGGAAGCCTGGCTGCGGCAGATCGGTAAACTCTCCGGCATCCTTCGTGGACGGCTGCACCGGCCCGACGGCGAACGATTCCGCCGCCCGGCCAAGAAGAAAGTCCGCAGCTACAACGTCCAGGACGTGGATGCACTCTGCGCCGAACTCATCGGTTACCTGGAACACGATCAGCCCCTCAGCGTGGACACCGTTCGCCGCGCCGTCTTCCGCGCCGCCAAGGGCGACGAAGGCTATGACGAAGCCCAGGTGGATGCATTCCTTGACCGTGTGGTTGAACTGATGGCGGCCATCGACTGAGAAGGCCTCCAAACGCAGAAGGCCTCCAAACTAACGTGGTGTTGGGGAGATGGGTGGGTTGTTCTTCCACACATCGAGGTAGCGGCGCCTCCCTCGAGCCAGCACTGTAACGAAAAAAGCCAGTGCTGCCACGACGGCAACGCCCACCGCGACAGCGGCTGGCAGTCCTGCCACCAACAGCGCCGAGCCAACCAACAAGGCGATCAGTGCTGCGTTTACAGTTGCCATGAATATCATGCTGCTGCCGGCCACTTGGCTGAAGTCCTTCCTGCCGCCGAAGAAGTAGTACGTACGTTTCGAACCTTCTTGGTCGTCGTGGGATCCAGCCATAAGGTACCTCGCCATGCCTGGATCCAGATCTACGTACGCGGCCCGCAACCGGTTCATGGCGATGACGTACATAAGATCCTCCATTCCGACGCTGATGACGCGTATGTGGGTTAACAGCCCCACCATCAGGTCAATGGTGAGGATGGTCAGCGCGAATGCCCTGAAGGCTTCGGAGAATTGCGTAGCTTGTCCCACCAGGGCAACACTCAGCAGGCTGGCCGATGTGAACGTCAGGAACATGCTGATACGCGTGAGCACCTCACCTTGTGTAGTGCTCCTTGAAGCAAGAAGGCTCCAGTGTTCGGTGGCCAGCAGCTGGGCCCTGATGCTGGGCGACAACGCCGGTAGGGTCATGGGCGGTTCGGGGCTGGCTGCACCCGGTTCCTCGGACATGGCGTCATTGTCCACCTTGCGCCATGCCCGGACAACAGGGTGCCAATACAACAGGGCGCCGGTTCAGTGCCTTCTGTCAGCGTTCCGTTGCCACTGGCCGTTCTGGAACGTGCAGGCGGGACATGACGCGGTTCACGGAAGCCGGCACACGGTTCTTGGTCCAGACGGAGACTGCCACCGTCACTGCGAAAGCAGCGGGGACCGTCCATGCAGCCGGTTGCGCCAACCAGGCAGGAGCATTGCCCTGGCCCATGACAGTGCCCATCACCATGGCCCCGCCACACAGCAGCGCACCGGTCACCATCCCCGCAATTGCCCCGGCATCGGTCAGCCCACGCCACCAGATTCCCAGCAGCAACACGGGACAAATGGTGGAGGCCGTAAAGGCAAAGACCAGTCCAACGCTCCCGGCCAAGGCCAGAGTGTCTGTCATGAAAGCAAAACCCAAAGGCACGACGGCGGCAAGCAGCGCCGCGAGGCGGAATCCCCGGACGCTTCCCCCAAAGAGGTCCTGGCTGATGACGCCTGAGAGCGAAACGACCAGCCCGGACGTGGTGGACAGAAACGCGGCGAAGGCGCCGGCAACCACGAGGGCTGAGAGGAGTTCGCCGGCTGTTCCTCCCACGAGCTTGCCAGGCAACAGCAGGACCAGGGCGTCGGCTTGTCCTGATTGTGCCAGCTCCGGGGCGAAGATTCTTCCCAGAGCGCCGGACAGCGTGGGGAAGAGGTAGAACACAGAGAGCAGTCCAAGGACGATCAATGTGGTGCGGCGTGCCGATTGTCCATCTGGATTTGTGTAGAACCGTACCAGGACGTGCGGCAGGCCCAACGTCCCGAAGAGCAGTGCCACCAGGAGCGAAATGTTCTGGTAGGCGCTGGCGGCTGGCTGGCCAGTGGGATTGACCGGGAGCTGGGCTTGGTGCGGGGTGTCGTTTCCAGCCAGCACCAGGAGCACGAAAATCACGGGAACGGCCAACGCAGTCAGCTTGAGCCAATACTGGAAAGCCTGGACGAACGTAATGGACCGCATCCCACCTGCCACCACCGTGAGGCACACCACCAGCACCACCGCCGTCGAACCTACCCAAGACGGCAGTCCCGTGGTGATGCGGATGGTGAGCGCAGCGCCATGAAGCTGGGGCACGATGTACAGCCAGCCGACGGCCACCACTACCAGGCTTGTGACGCGTCGAACCATCTTGGAATCCAGGCGCGCCTCGGTGAAGTCCGGGATGGTGTACGCGCCAGAGCGCCGCAGGGGAGCGGCAACGAAAAGCAACAGCATGAGGTAACCAGCGGTGTAACCAACAGGGAACCACAAGGCATCGGTTCCGGAGAGCAGGATCAGTCCCGCGACGCCCAGGAAGCTCGCGGCGGACAGGTATTCGCCGCCAATCGCGGAGGCATTCCACCACGGCGGGACTGTGCGCGAGGCAACGTAGAAGTCTCCAGTAGTGCGTGAGATGCGCAGGCCATAGAAGCCGATGACCGCCGTCGTGATCGAAACTGCCAGAAAGGCGACCAAACCAACAGCAGGGTTCACTTGTCCTCCACAAGGTCCCGATATCGGGCTTCATTGCGTGCGGCCGCGCGGTTGTACAGCCAGGCGCTGAGGCCGATCACGGGGTAGATCCCCAGCCCCAGCAACAGCCAGTCGAGCGGAATGCCCAGGATCCGGGTCTCGGCCACCCCTGGTCCGAAGACCAGCAACAGGGCGAACGCAGCGAGAATGAGCAGGAAGCCGCAGGCCACCACCAATGCGAGCCGCAGTTGCGAGCGGATGAGGGAACGGACGAAAACGCGTCCCGCGTCCGAATCCTCGGCGACTTCGCCACCGTAAGGGAACCGGGTGGGGGTCGGTATGGCTGCTTGGTGTGGTGCCGTGACCCGAACGCGCGTCATCCTTGAGGCCGGATGCGGGTGGATTGCAGCTTGTCACGCACCGATGGCAGGTGGCGCCGGCTAATGGGCAGTTCCGCGCCAGCCACTCTTACGCTGGGGGCAGTCGCAGAAAGCTTCAAATGCCCCACATGGTCCAAGGCAATCAGGTAGCTGCGGTGGATCCGGATAAAACCGGCTTCGGCCCACTTCTGTTCCAGATCGCTGAGCGGGACGCGGATCAGGTAACTGGCTTCGGCTGTGTGCAGCCTGGCGTAATCGCCCTGCGCCTGCACGTAGCTGACATCATCCCGACGGATCATGCGTGTAGTGCTTCCCAAGTCCACCGTGATCATTTCGGGAGCAGGAGCGCCGTCCTTGATCAGCTCGCTGATCCGGTCCACGGATCGTGCCAGCCGCTCGGCACGGAGCGGCTTGAGGAGATAGTCGATGGCAGCGAGGTCAAAGGCCTCCAACGCGCAGTCTTCGTCAGCGGTGACGAACACGACGGCGGGCGGGCTGCTGCTGCGCGCGATGGCGCGGGCGATGTCCAAACCAGATAGGGCCGGCATATGGATGTCGAGGAACACGGCGTCAACGGACTCCCGGTCAAGGATCCGTAAAGCCTCGGCCCCGGACGAGGCGCGATGGATGGTCCCGATGCGCGCATCCCGCCCCAGCAGGAAAGCGAGCTCCTCCACGGCAGGCAGTTCGTCATCAGCGACGAGCACGTTGATCATGATTAAAGATTAGCCCGGTGTGTCAGGCGTCATGTCCTGGCTGGGATTTGGGCACCCGCATGGTGATCAATGTTCCTTCACCGGGGGCCGTTTCGATAACGAGGCCGTGCTCGTCCCCATAGACCTGCCGCAAGCGGGCGTCCACGTTGCGCAAGCCCACGTGCTCACCGTCCGTATGTCCGGCAAGCACGGACCGCAGGTGCTCAGGTTCCATCCCCACACCGTCGTCCTCGATGGTGACCTCGGCGAACGCGCCGGAATCATTGGCGCAAATGGTGATGTGTCCGGGGCCTTCCTTCGCCTCAAGGCCGTGCCGGACCGCGTTCTCCACCAGCGGTTGCAGGCTAAGGAACGGTATGACGGTGCTCAGCACTTCGGGTGCGATCCGAAGGCTCACCTGCACGCGCTCGCCGAACCGGGCCCGTTCCAGAAGAAGGTAGCGGTCGATGCAGCGCAGTTCCTCGGCCACCGTGGTGAAGTCGCCATGCCTGCGGAAGGAGTACCTGGTGAAGTCGGCGAATTCCACCACGAGCTCCCTGGCCCGTGCTGGATCTGTATTGATGAAAGAAGCGATGGCGTTCAAGGAGTTGTAAATGAAGTGGGGGCTGATTTGAGCACGAAGAGCCCGGACTTCTGCCTCCATGAGCAGAGTCCGCGACGCCTCCAATTCAGCCAGCTCAAGCTGGGCGGCAATCCAGTCAGCCACTTCGCTGGTGGCCCTTACCAGTCCGGCGCCAGCCGCAGGCGCAAGGGCAGCCACCGATCCGACCACCCTGGAACCAGCACGGATGGGGGCAATAACGGCACTGAAGTCATGGTGGCCGTGCTCGGATTTTGCGTGCGCCGAATGCCCTGCGTGGGGCACCACGGCAGTCCGGCCCGTCGCCAGCACCTCCGCGGCGTGACGCATGAGGGAGGGCCTCAGCTCCTCGGCAGCCCCATCCCATGCAAGGACCGAACCGGTGTCCGTGATGGCCAACGCATCACAGCCGAGGAGCATTCGCAGTTGCTTGCTCGCCTTGGCCGCGCCAGAGGCTTGCAGTCCGCCACGCAGGTGCTGCCCTGCACGCGAGGCTGCATGGAGTGTGTTGTAGGTGGCGCGTTCAGCATCCGTACCAAGGTCCCGGAAGGAGCGAATCACCTTCAACCCAACACCCACGACGACGGCGACGGCCAGCACGATCACGGCGATCGCGGCTGCGGTGAAGAGCGGGGAGTCAGGCATAGAGCCAGAGTAGCCGGATGCTCGCTCACATCCTGCGCGGTTTTTCCTGATGCTCGCTCACATCCCACCGGCTTTTTCCCGATGCTCGCTCACATCCTGCGCGGTTTTTCCTGATGCTCGCTCACGTCCCACCGTTCGGCGCAGCATCCTGACCGTTGGGCGACGGTGGCAGCTGGTTCTCTGGAACCACTGGCACGGCGCGTTCGATAGTGATTGCAGTCACATTGGCAAAGCGTGTGGAGCTGATGTGGACACATCACAATCAGGAGGAACCATGGGTAATGAGGCCCAACCCCAGGACGCAACAGCGTCCGTGGACTTCCAGGAAGTCCAGCAAACGGAACGGTTCAAGACGCTGCGCAAGCGGCACCGCAGTTTTGTCTTCCCAATGGCAGTGGCGTTCCTGCTTTGGTATTTCGCCTACGTTCTCTTGGCCGACTACGCCGTCGGCTTCATGTCCATCAAAGTTTGGGGCAACATCAACGTCGGCCTGATCCTCGGACTGCTCCAATTTGTCACCACGTTCGGCATCACCGCTTGGTACGTGAGCTACTCCAACCGGAAGCTGGACCCCATCGCTGCCGATATCCGCAACGAGATCGAGGGCCACCAGTTCGATAAGGACGGCAATGTGATCAGCAGGGCAGCCAAATGACCACGAACCACATCAGCACCCTTGTCCCCGCGGTAAACGTCGCCGCATTGAAGGATACGACGCTCCTCAACATGGGTATTTTCGCGCTCTTCGTGGCCGTCACCATGGTGATCGTCTTCCGGGCCAGCAGGAACAACAAGACCGCGGCGGACTACTATGCGGCCGGCCGTTCCTTCACCGGTTCACAGAACGGTACAGCGATCGCGGGCGACTACCTTTCGGCGGCCTCGTTCCTCGGTATCACTGGCGCCATTGCTATCAACGGATATGACGGGTTCCTCTACTCCATCGGCTTCCTCGTTGCATGGTTGGTGGCATTGCTCCTTGTCGCCGAGCTCTTGCGCAACACCGGCAAGTTCACCATGGCCGATGTCTTGTCGTTCAGACTGCGCCAGCGTCCCGTCCGAATAGCGGCAGCCCTCTCCACCCTTGCGGTTTGCTTCTTTTACCTGCTAGCGCAAATGGCGGGAGCCGGTAGCTTGATTTCGCTCCTCTTGGGCATCAGCGACTGGGGCGGACAAGCTTTGGTGATCATCGTCGTCGGCGCCTTGATGATTATGTACGTCCTGATCGGCGGCATGAAGGGCACCACGTGGGTGCAGATCATCAAAGCCATCCTGCTGATCGCAGGAGCTGCAGTCATGACCGCCTGGGTGCTGGCGATCTACGGCTTCAATCTCTCCAATCTGCTCGGTTCCGCGGCCGAGGCCGCCAACAACCCGGCCGTTCTCAACCCAGGCCTGCAGTACGGGAAGACGGAGACGTCCAAGCTGGATTTCATGTCCCTGGGCTTGGCGCTGGTCCTCGGCACAGCTGCCCTCCCACACGTTTTGATGCGTTTCTACACGGTTCCCACAGCCAAGGAAGCACGCAAATCCGTGGTCTGGTCGATCTGGCTGATCGGCCTGTTCTACCTGTTCACGCTGGTACTGGGTTACGGCGCAGCGGCTTTGGTTGGAGCAGACACGATCAAGTCCGCACCCGGCGGCGTCAACTCTGCCGCACCCCTGCTGGCCTTCCACCTCGGTGGGCCGCTGCTGCTCGGATTCATATCCGCCGTCGCTTTCGCCACCATCCTGGCAGTGGTAGCGGGACTGACCATCACGGCTGCGGCGTCCTTTGCCCATGACATCTACGCCAATGTCATCTCTAAGGGCAAGGCCGACGCCACCACAGAGGTCAAGGTGGCCCGGCGCACCGTAGTGGTCATCGGTATTCTCGCCATCCTCGGTGGAATCTTCGCCAACGGCCAGAACGTCGCCTTCCTGGTGGCTCTTGCCTTCGCAGTGGCAGCTTCGGCCAACCTGCCAACAATCGTCTACTCGTTGTTCTGGCGGAAGTTCACCACACAGGGTGCCGTATGGAGCATGTATGGCGGCCTGGCCTCGGCCATCCTGCTCATTGCGTTCTCGCCCGTGGTCTCGGGTGCAAAGACGTCCATGATCCAGGGAGCCAACTTCGCGTTCTTCCCGCTGAGCAACCCGGGCATCGTATCCATCCCCCTCGCATTCCTGCTGGGCTGGCTGGGGACCGTCCTGCATAAGCGCCGTGAGGATCCGGCCAAGCAAGCGGAGATGGAAGTCCGCTCACTGACAGGTATCGGTGCAGAGAAAGCAGTGGATCACTGAGGTCAACAAGAATCGAGGCCAAACACGGGGGGCTCCTTCTGCCAAACGGCGGGGGAGCCCTCGGGCATGCCAGGACTAATCACCTCTTGAGGCTGAGCCATTCCGTCAACTGTTCCAAAGGCCATGTGGTGACAATCCGTTCCTTGGGCACCCCAAGTGCCTCGGCACGTTCGGCGCCATACTGAAGGAAATCGAGTTGGCCAGGGGCATGGGCATCACTGTCAATGCTGAAGAGGCAGCCGGCGTCCAGCGCCATCTTGATCAACGCGTCCGGAGGGTCCTGCCGCTCCGGCCGTGAATTGATTTCGACGGCGACGCCCCACTCGGCACATTCGGTGAAGACCTTCATGGCATCGAATTCGGACTCAGGACGGGTGCCGCGCGATCCTTGAACGAGACGGCCCGTGCAATGCCCTAAGACGTTCGTGTGGGGATCGCTGATTCCGCCAAGCATCCGCTTGGTCATGGTCTTCTTGTCCGAGCGCAGCTTCGAGTGGACACTGGCCACCACCACGTCCAGCCGGTCCAGCATTTCCGGCGTTTGGTCCAGGGTCCCGCCCTCCAGGATGTCCACTTCGATGCCTTTGAGCAGGCGGAAGCCGTCCTGATTGGCATTGATCCCTTCCACCACACCGAGCTGTTTCTCCAGCCGTTCAACGCTAAGGCCGTTGGCGATGGTCAGGTTGGGGGAGTGGTCAGTGAGGGCAAGGTATTCACGGCCCAGGGTTTTGGCGGCAGCCACCATGGTCTCAATCGGTGAGCCGCCGTCGGACCAATTGCTGTGGCTGTGCAGATCGCCGCGTAACGCAGCCTTGAGGGTGTCGCCGCCGGACGCCAAAGATTCCGCGCCACGCTCACGAAGGTCGGCCAGATAATCGGGCACCCTGTCTTCCAGAGCCTGGGTGATGACTTCCCCGCTTCGGTCCCCAACACCTTTCAGGCTCGTGACTCTTCCGTTCCGGACGAGCCTGGCCAACTCGTCGGGCGGAAGCTGCCGAACGGCGTCGGCCGCTTTCCTGAAGGCCTGGACCTTGAAGGTGGGGGCTTGGCCACGTTCCAACCAAAAGGAGATTTCTTCGAGCGCCTCAACGGGATCCATGGCTCCATGATCCACGAACCGGGCGCACCATCAACAGTGGGCAATGTTGATGGTGCGCCGGTTCGGGCGATTGCCACTAGTGGTGGTGGCTTGGAATCTGTGCTGGAGGTGTGCCTTCGGAGGGGGCTTGGCCGTGTTCGCCATGGGGGACGGCGTGCTGGCCTGCCATGGATGCTGCCAGTCCCGGCGTGGCAACTGACGCAACAACGACGGCGGCCCCGAACGCGGCTGCCAGAAGCCGCCCGGTCCTTGGCAGGCCGTGGGCGCCGCCGTCGTTGGTCTTTTGCTGCCGACCCAGCCAACCGCCTCCGCCAAGTGCCATGAGCGATAGGCCCAAAGCGGCAAGGTTGCTCACATCAAGCGACGGTTCACTAGCCGCCAAACCGCCTGTAAGGACGGCAATGTGGGCAGCCGCCGCAACCGCCAGAGCGGGAAAGGCAAGCCGGCCGAAGACAAAGGTGTTGCGGTGGAGCCCCCATAAAGACCACGCCAGGAAAGCGAGTCCAGCTGCCAGGGCAACCGTTCCAGCAACCACCAAGCCAAGCGCGGCAGCTTCTGTCAGGTAGCCAGCCGCAATGGACAATTCCACCATCCCGGCGGCCATGGCCGCAAAGTAGACGAACAACAACGCGGCCGCGTTCAGTGTGGGGTGATATTTGACTGCCATGGCGCTGTCCTCGGTCTCGATGGTTCCGCGATCAGGGATTCCGTGGGCGGGGTTCCGCGATCAGGCGCGGGCCGAGACGACGACGGCCTTGTCCTGTGACAGGGCGACACCCAGAAGCACAACAGCGCTGGCCAGGTGCAGGACGTTGTCTGCCCCATTCAGGGCGATGATGTTCAGCGAAGTACCCACGAGGAAAAGGCCGAGGATACCCACCAGCAGATAGACGCCGCCCACCGCGCTGTTAACGGATTTGGAAAGCGTGACGCTGTTCATGCCCGCGTAAAGAAGGGCTGCACCTATGGCCAAGTGAATGACGTTGTGCAGGGGGTTAACCGCGAAGATGATCAGGTTGGCGCCTTCGGTGGCGAAGAACCCGATTCCCGAAGTGACGAAGAATCCGAGCACGCCTACCAAGAGGTATACGGCTCCGAAGATGGTGGCGATCAAGCGATTGGGCGAAGTACGCATTGGTCCGAACCTTCCGGTGATGGCAGGGACTTCCCCGGCCGTCCTGTGGAACCCCGGACGGGGCTCTCAAACAGTGATTCGGACCATGAGCGGATGCGGATGGGTGGAAACTGGATTATTTTTCCGCCGTTATGGACGGAGGCGGATGCTGCTCATTTTGAGATCGTCGGTCCCTTCGAAAACGTACTTGAGATCGATGGTCTTGCCACTGCACTGCAAGGTTCCCGCGATGTCCGCTTTATTATTGCCGTTGTTCGAGTTCACGCTCACCGAGCTGTAATTGGGTTTGCATGAGTCATCAAGTTCCAGGCTGGCAATGCCGTCGATGAAGGACTGCTTATCCAGTTCGTCCTTCAAGGCCTGGTGCAGATAGTTGTCATAAGCCTGCTCTGTTTGCCCTGAAACAACCAGCTTGGTGAACTCGTCAGCCAACGATCTCGCCTTCGACGTCGCGCTGCCCACGACATTCACCAGCACCAGGATGCCCACCACGGCCAGGACGATGACTCCTGCCACAATACTCAGGACAATCCAGAGCACCTTCCTGCTCTTGGCCGGCGGTGGAAACTGCTGGCCGTACTGGCCGGGGGCGTACTGGCTCTGCGGGTACTGACCGGGCGGGTACTGGCCTTGCGGGTACGGGTTTTGGTCCGGTCGGGACTGTTCAGGGGCGTACTGACCTTGGGAGCCCGGGGACGACGGCGGCTGTTGCCACTGCGGTGGAGTCCCGTTCGGTGGGGAGTACCCGGGGCCGGGCGGGACGGGTGGTGGGTTCTGGCCGTATTCGCTTCCACCGTATTGATTTCCGCTGCGCTGTCCGTCGCGACCATTCGGTTCCTGCGGGTTGCTCACTGTAGTGCCCCTTTCGGCAGCCTGCGGCAGCGCCACCACGTAGCCGGAAACCGCTGGCCGGCCCCCGATGCGTCCATCTGAATCAAATCGCATTCACGGTTCCACAGGCAAGGGCCAAAAGGTACTAAACGGCAGGTGAAAGCCCGGGGGTTTAGCCTTCAGAGCGCCGACCCAGCAGGGGTTGCACCCGGTACGGAATCATTTCCCGCATCGCCAAGGCAGTGTCGGTGCGGTCAACGCCGTCGCACGCAAGGATCTTGCCGTTGATCCGGTAAAGGTCCTCGGCGTCCAGCGCCACCACCCGCAAGAGCAAGTCGGCTGATCCGGTGAGGCCAAAACCTTCCAGGATCTCCGGGATGTCCGCAAGATCCTTCGCGAGGGAGGCGAGTTTCTGTTGCTGGACATGCACGGTGATGAATGCCGTGAGGGGGTAGCCGAGGGCGACCGGATTGATGCGCCGCTCAAAGGAGAGAAAAGCATGCTTCTTCTCAAGCTGGGCCATGCGTGCCTGGACGGTATTGCGGGACAGGCCAAGTCTCTGGGCGAGGGCCACAACGGTCCCTCTGGGATCCTTTGCCATCGCTGAAAGGAGCCGGGTGTCAGTGCCATCCAAAGGTTGCATAATGCGCAAGATTAGCACGGCCTGGCCGCTGCCAACATGGCAGAATGCTCAAGTTTTTCATCGGTAGTTGTACCCCGTGCGTCTTGTGAGTAGGGTCACAATTAACGCTGGCGAAGGAGCCAGGGGGTCGGTCTGTGCTTGGATCACAAGTCCAGCAGGGCCGACAAAACCTAGCCGGAAGGTTGCGATCACCTGTGTTGACGGATAAGGCGGGCAAGGGAGTGCAAAATGACGCTCCGCGCCCCGGACAAAGTGCACATAATCCTTTGCGGACGGGGGGCAACCTCCTGCAGTTAGTGTCGCCGGACGGCGAACGGATCAGCCACCCGGAATTTGATCTCTGGATCAAGGACATCGGCGATGAGCAATTGGGCTCCTTGTTGGAGGACATGACAGTCATCCGCCGGATCGATACCGAAGCCACAGCCCTCCAGCGGCAGGGAGAACTGGCCCTCTGGCCGCCGCTGCTGGGACAGGAAGCAGCCCAGATCGGTTCAAGCCGTTCCTTGCGCGACGACGACTTTGTTTTCCCCAGCTATCGTGAGAGCGGCGTCGCGTACATCCGTGGAGCCCATGTCTCGGAGATCGCCCAGGTTTGGCGCGGAAATGCCCTGTACTCCTGGGATCCAAAGCGAATCAACATGGCGACGCCCCAAATCATCATTGGTTCCCAGAGCCTCCACGCCACCGGTTACGCCATGGGCGTCCAACTGGACGGCGCCAGCACGGCAGTACTTGCCTACTTCGGGGATGGCGCCACGAGTGAAGGTGACGTGAGCGAGGCCATGGTGTTTGCCGCCAGTTTCCAGGCGCCCGTGGTGTTTTTCTGCCAGAACAACCACTGGGCTATTTCCGAACCCGTGCGGGTGCAGTCCCACGTTCAACTGGCCGACAGGCCAACAGGGTTCGGCATCCCCAGCCTGCGCGTTGACGGCAACGATGTCCTCGCCGTCATGGCCGCTACCCGTTGGGCTTTGGATCGCGCCCGCAGCGGTGGTGGGCCAACGTTTATCGAAGCGGTCACCTACCGCATGGGTCCGCACACTACTGCCGATGATCCCACGCGGTACCGGGACCCGAATGAGCTGGAGGACTGGGCTGCCAAGGATCCTATTCTCCGTCTGCGGAGGCTCCTTGACGCCAAGGGCCTGCTCACCGAAGACCTTGAGAGCAGAGCCAAAGCCAAAGCCGACGCCGTTGCAGCCGAACTCCGTACCAGCTGCGTTAACATGCCTGATCCGCAGCCGTTGGACGTCTTTAACCACGTTTACAGCACACCCAATTCCTGGATTGAACGCCAGAAGGATCAGTATTCGCGATACCTGAACAGTTTCAACCAGCCGGTCGAGGAAGGTGCACTCTGATGTCCCAGCTCACTTTTGCCCGGGCTATCAACGCCGGCCTTCGCAAGTCACTGGAAAACGATCCCAAGGTCATCCTCATGGGTGAGGATATTGGTTCCCTCGGTGGTGTCTTCCGTGTCACCGACGGACTCCAGAAGGACTTTGGAAAGCACCGTGTGATTGATACGCCCCTGGCCGAGTCCGGCATCATCGGAACCGCTGTTGGCCTGGCCTACCGGGGCTACCGACCAGTGTGCGAGATCCAGTTCGACGGCTTCATCTATCCTGCTTTCGATCAGATCGTCAGCCAGGTGGCCAAGATGCACTACCGGACCCAGGGGCGGGTCAAGATGCCCATCACCATCCGCGTTCCTTTCGGTGGAGGCATTGGCTCGCCGGAGCACCACTCGGAATCGCCGGAAGCATACTTCACTCACACCTCAGGACTTCGGGTAGTGGCGGTGTCCAACCCTCAGGACGCCTACACCATGATCCAGCAGGCCATTGCCTCGGATGATCCTGTTCTCTATTTCGAACCCAAGCGCCGCTACCACGACAAAGGTGACGTCGACGAGTCCATGGACCTCTCCAAAGCGATGCCATTGGACAAGGCAGCTGTGGTCAACGCCGGTTCGGACGTCACCCTGGTGGCTTACGGCCCTCTGGTTAAAACCGCCAAGGATGCGGCCCAGGCTGCGGCTGATGAAGGAGTCTCCGTGGAAGTCATCGACCTGCGCTCGTTGGCTCCCGTTGACTACCCGGTGGTGGAAGCATCCGTGCGCAAGACGGGCCGTCTGGTCATCACGCACGAGGCCGGACAATCCGGTGGCCTCGGAGCGGAGATTGCGGCCAGCATTACTGAGCGCTGCTTCAACTACCTGGAGTCCGCCCCCGTCCGGATTACCGGCTTCGACGTTCCCTACCCCTACTCGAAGCTTGAAATGCACCATCTCCCGGATCTGGACAGGATTCTGGATGGCGTGGACCGCACCTTGGGCCGCCCCAACTCCCTGAGTGGACTGGAAGGATGACCACCACCATGATCAAGGAATTCAGGCTGCCGGACCTTGGCGAAGGCCTGACCGAGTCGGAAATCCTGAGCTGGAAGGTCGCAGTGGGGGACACCGTCACCCTCAATCAGGTCATTGCGGAGGTGGAGACGGCCAAGGCCGTCGTCGAGCTGCCGTCGCCTTTCGCCGGCGTCGTAGCGGCCCTGCACGAGCAGCCCGGTTCCGTGGTGGAGGTCGGCAAACCGATCGTTTCCTTTGAAGTGGACGACCCCGGAGCCTCCAACGGGGGCAACGGACCTGCCGCTGGACATCAGGCTGCCGGCGAACCGAAGTCCACTAGCGAACCTGCATCAGACGGGGGATCTGGATCGGACAGCGGATCTGAATCGAACGGCGGGTCGCAACCAGTCGAGGCGAGCGGGGCGACCGCAAGTCCCGCCAAACGTGAGCCGAACCTGGTGGGGTATGGCGCCGTCGTCGAGCACACCGGTCGGCCGACGCGCCGCGTCCGCGCCCACGTCCAAGCCGTCCAAGCCGAAACGCCGCAGGCTCGCCCCGCGGAAGTGGCGCGGGAGTCAACCCCTCACCCTGACGCGGCCACGGCTGAGCGTCCACGTTCCACACCGCCGGTCCGTAAGCTGGCGCGCGATCTGGGGATTGACCTGCAGTTGGTTCGCGGAACTGGCCCAGGGGGACTCATCACGCGGGAAGACGTCCAGAGCTTCACGGGTGAAGCGGAAGCCGCAAACGCAGCACCGGCGGAGCCCGCAGCGACCGGCGAGCGTGAAACGCGCTTGCCGATCAAGGGTGTCCGGAAGTTCACTGCGGCCGCCATGGTGCAGAGCGCATTCACGGCGCCGCATGTGACGGAATTCCTGACGATCGATGTCACAGCGACCATGGAATTGCTGGCGCGGCTTCGGGCCAGCAAAGCGTTCGAAGGCTACAAGCTCACCCCTCTCACGATCGCGGCCAAGGCGGTACTGATAGCACTACGGAACAACCCAACGTTGAATTCGCGCTGGGATGAAGCACGCCAGGAGATTATCCAGTTCAACTACGTCAACCTTGGCATCGCGGCTGCTACGCCACGCGGCCTGACGGTACCGAACATCAAGGATGCCGATCGCTTGACCCTACGGGAACTTGCTACGGCGTTGTCGGGACTCACAGATACCGCACGTGCCGGCAAGACGTCTCCGTCAGATCTTTCGGGCGGCACCATCTCCATCACCAACATCGGAGTATTTGGGATCGACGCCGGAACGCCCATCCTGAATCCGGGCGAGGCTGCCATTGTGGCCTTGGGTGCTGTGCGGAAGGCGCCGTGGGTGGTGGATGATGAGATTGCCGTACGGCAGGTGATGTCTCTGAGCTTGTCCTTTGATCATCGCTTGGTGGATGGCGAACAGGGCTCACGCTTCCTGGCGGACCTTGGCGCTATCCTGTCCGATCCCGCCATGGTGTTGACTATGGTCTAGCTTCACGAATGTAGGAAGCTGCGCCGACCCACCCCTTTACGAGTGCTTGCAGGAAACTGTGGCTAAGGGGTGGGTCGTCGCGCGTTCAGTCTTCTGTCGCGCGTTCAGTCTTCTGTGGGGGTGGTCCGATTGGAGTGGACATCGCGCCAGCTGTGTTCCGGCTCGAAACCAAGGAGCCGGCGGGCTTTGTCGATGGACAGCATCGTATCGTGCTGGCCCAGTTCCTTGACAACCTCGACGCCGGGAAAGACTTCCGCGGCAAGCTCGGCGCTGCTTCGGCTCATCACGGTGTCAGAAGCGGCGATGATGAAGGCCTCGAAACCGGGTGCACCTTTCTCCAGGGCGCGGACAACCGCTTGGGCCCCGTCGCGGGCATCGATGTAGCCCCACAGATTCCACTTGCGCAGCGTGGCGTCCGAGTCAAAGGACGGGAAGGCGTCATAGTCTTCGGGGTCCATCACGTTGGAGAACCTTAGTGCGGTGATGCTCAACGCCGGGTCCCAGCGCGTGAGCTGGATGGCCATCTGCTCCTCGAGGTGTTTCACGAGGGAGTACGTGCTTTCAGGCCGCGCCGCATACTCCTCATCCACGGGAATGTAGGGAGGGGCGATGTCGAAGGGGAGTCCCAGGACCGTCTCACTGGAGGCATAAACCACCTTCTTGATGCCCGCTCGCCGCGCTGCCTGAAAGACGTTGTAGGTGGAGAGCATGTTGTTTTCAAAAATTGCGGCGTCCGGAGCCAACCCCGGTGCGGGGATGGCGGCCAGATGGACGATCGCGTCCAAGCCGCTGTGTTGGTCGTCCAAGCCGAGGATGACATCCAGGACCTGCCCATAATTGCGAAGGTCCACATTTACGTAGCCGTGGCCCCTCTTGCCTGCGCGGTCAACGTTGAGCACGTGGTGGCCATCCTGCCTCAGCCGACGGACCACGCTCCTGCCCAATTTTCCGCTTCCGCCGGTTACGGCAATCCTCATGGTGCGCTCCTCGTTAGTGGCTGGTACCAACCATGTTGCTTTATGGATTCAGTATGGGTTCGAGCTTCAGCCTAGGCTCCACTTCCGCCCCGCACAGCCCCTGAAACTGGCCCTGTGAGTCCTAGGAATACTGGAACGGCCCAAGAACATACGGGCGCAGGCACCTGGCACCCATGAGCATCTGGCACCCATGAGCATCAGGCACACTTCCGCATACCCGGGGCACCGCACCGGCCGCACCCCCCATCATTGTCGGGCACGTTTATGTTCTCTGGGGTGTGTGGTGGTGGTTGCGTCGGGGTGTTTGTTTGGGGTCGATGTGGGGTGGGGGGATGAACCAAGGAACCCCTGTTGTGATGTCGATGCGCCAGTTTTCTTTGTGGATGACGTGGTGGTGGTGGCTGCAGAGCAGGGTGCCGTTCTCGGTTCCTGTGGTGCCGCCGTGTGACCAGTAGGTGATGTGGTGGGCTTCGCACCAGGGGGCGGGCATGGTGCAGTCGGGGAAGGCGCAGCCGCCGTCGCGGGCGGTGATGGCTTTGCGGATGTGGGGTGGGAAGATCCGGGTGGTGCGGCCGATGTCCAGGACGCGGGAGTCGGTTCCGAGCAGGACGGGGAGGATGTCGGCGTCGCAGGCGATTTTGCGGATGGTGTTGGGGTGCATCGGGCCGACGAAGGTCGCGGTGCCAGAGCTGATCCGGGACTGTTGCGGATCAGGTCCTGTGTCTGTGGGGGCTGTGCCGGCGAGTTGTTGGACGAGGTCCCGCCAGTCGATGGTGGTCGTGACTTGGGGGCGGAGTCCGCCGTTTGCTGGCAGTTTCCCGGTGGTCATCGCGACGGCACAGGCTCCGACGAGTCCGTCGAGGAGTTTCATGGGGCGGGAACGCCGGTCGAGATCCGGTCCGGTGGGATTACTATCCGTGGTGAGTCGGGGGTTGGTGGCGACGTTCATGGCGGTGGCCAGGGTTTCGTATTGTTCGGCGGTGGCGAAGATTTCGATGTGGTGGAGCCCGTGGCGGCGTCGGCGGCGGAAGAACGCGCCTTGGAGTTGGCGGAGAACTTCTTCGGACGGTTCGGAGCCGTCTTGGTCGATCGAATCGACCCAGCGTTTGGCCATTTTGGTGACGAAGTCCGGGTCGGTTTCCACTGCTGTTACGGTGAGGGCGTGTTCCATCCGGGTGAGGGTGTCGTCGTCGGTGAGCAGCCGGACTTTTTCCAGAGCGCTGCTGATGATCGTCGCGGACCGGGAAGGCACCAGTGCTGAGGAGAGGGCTTCGGCCAGCACTTCGCGCCGGGCCGGGATCTCCTGCCCGGCCATTCCGGTCTGCGGAAGGACGTCGGGTGCGAGGGCGAGCCTGCGCCGGGCTTCCCCGATGCTGATCCGCAACCGGGCCCGAAGGAACTCAGCGGCATTCCGGTACCCGTCATCCAGGAAGCTGGCCGTGCCCGTAACCGTCGCCCGCGTGGCTGGTTCAGTCCAACCGGTCCGCCACTCCGGCGCGCCATCCGAGGACCCCGGCGACGCTTGCTGTGCTTCCTTCCGGGTCCTTTCCACCGCTTGCGCCGCGACAACCTGCAAGTACTCCAACGACCGGGAGATCTCCTCGATCCTGCCGGCAAAGTCAGCGGCCTCAACAAACCCAAACAACCGCGCCGCATCGGCTGCTGCAGTCAACCGCAAGGGGTCCAGAAGAGCCGCGCCGTCCTCAAGAAGAGCCGCCACGTCCCGTCCGGGCGCCGCAGGACTGGGGTGCCTATTTTCGAAAGGGGGGCTCGGCTGAGCCAGCCCGGCTCTGTTGCCCAGCCCGTGGAAATGGCCGATCGCGATGATGGACGCCGTCGAATCCTTGAACCCGGCCCTGACCAAGTTCGGCATGCTCAAGAAGCGCTGTGACCGGGCAGCGGCCAGGGCAGCAACAACAGGGGACGATTCCGTCCGAACTGCCGTTAGCTGCCCCATATCTTCCATGATCAAATCATTTCATCGGGGTCCGACATTTTAAGAGGAACCTGGAAGACAGCTCGAACCTCCCGGCAAAAGCAACAATCAGGCTGATGTCAGAGCGGCCAAAGCCATCTGCTCCAGAATGGGCCTGGCAGACTTCACGGCGATCCTCCGTCCGTGATGGCGGACGGAGTGGGGCGTGGAATTGATCAGGCCAAAGGCTGCATGTGCCCTGACGCGGAGGCCGGCGACATCTGCGCCGTGGTGGATGCGAGCCAGGACGTCTACCCACGTTTCCACGTAGGCGCGCTGCAAGGCACGGACTTCGGCTTGGTCAGCGCTGCTGAGGCTCCCGAAGTCGCGGTCCTGGACGCGGATGACGTCCGGGTTGCTCAGCGCAAAATCCACCTGGAACTGGATCAAGCCCTTCAGCGCCTCCATGGGATTCTCCGCCTCCGCGACCACACGGAGGCCGCCGTCGAGCAGGTCGCGGCTGACGCTGAGGAGAAGCTCGCCGAGGACAGCTTGCTTACCGGGGAAGTGCCGGTAAACGGCGGGCCCGCTGACGCCTGCGGCCGCACCAAGATCCTCGAGCGAAACCCTGTTGAAGCCATTCTCCGCGAAGAGTCCCGCCGCCGCTGAAAGCAATGCCAGCCTGCGGAGTTCCTTGGCCTGGCCTCGCTGGGTTGCTGCGGCTGGGCTGCGGACAGTGCCTGTTTCCGGGCCTCCGGTCACGTTCTCCTCCTTGGTGCCACTGTCAGACATGTGGGTTCGTATGCTCCCACTGTGCTGGACATCACAGTTAATAAAGACTAACCTAAATTTCAGTTACGTGGCACTAACCGAAATGGCCTGGGGCCGGGAATGGAACAGTGGTCAATGGAGACAATCGCCAGCTTGGCAGGACCCAACAGCGGCACCTTTGAAGCCAATCAGGAAGCGCAGCTGGCCCTCGTAGGGGAACTGAAGGAAAGGCTTGCCACAGCAGCGCTTGGGGGACCCGCGAAATCCAGGGAGCGGCACGTCGCCCGTGGCAAACTGTTGCCCCGCCAGCGAATTGACTACCTCCTGGACGAGGGCAGTCCCTTCCTGGAGATAGCGCCTTTGGCCGCCAACGGCATGTACAACGATGATTCGCCGGGCGCAGGAGTGATTGCCGGTATTGGGTTGGTCCATGGCCGGCACGTCCTGGTGATTTCCAACGATGCCACGGTCAAGGGCGGCACGTACTACCCCATGACGGTCAAGAAGCATCTAAGGGCCCAGGAAATTGCCCTGGAAAACAAGCTTCCATGCATCTACCTCGTGGACTCCGGGGGAGCGTTCCTGCCCAAGCAGGATGAGGTGTTCCCCGACAAAGAGCACTTTGGCCGGATCTTCTACAACCAGGCGCGCATGTCCGCAGCGAAGATCCCTCAAATCGCCTCGGTGATGGGTTCATGCACTGCCGGCGGAGCCTATGTGCCGGCCATGAGTGACGAGACAGTGATCGTCCGCAACCAAGGCACTATCTTCCTCGGCGGCCCCCCGCTGGTGAAAGCAGCGATTGGCGAGATTGTCACGGCCGAGGAATTGGGCGGTGGGGACGTGCACTCCAGGATTTCCGGAGTTACGGACCACCTGGCCGAGAACGACCAGCATGCGCTGGAGATCGTACGGGACATCGTCGGCACCTTGCCCAAGCCAGCGCCGCCGGCGTGGGACGTTCTCGACGTCGTCCTGCCGCCCGTCGTCGACCCCTCCGGGCTTTATGGCGTGGTCCCCACAGACGTCAACGCCCAGTACGATGTCCGCGAAGTAATCGCCCGGCTTGTGGACGGTTCCCAGTTCCATGAGTTCAAGAAAAACTACGGCACAACGCTGGTGACGGGGTTCGCGCATCTCCATGGACATCCCATTGGCATCGTGGCCAACAACGGGGTCCTGTTCAGTGAGTCCTCGCTCAAGGGTGCGCACTTCATCGAACTCTGCGATCAGCGCGGCATCCCGCTGATCTTCCTGCAGAACCTCTCCGGTTTCATGGTGGGCAAAGACTACGAGCAAGGCGGCATCGCCAAGAACGGCGCCAAGATGGTCACAGCGGTGGCAACAGCCAGGGTCCCCAAGCTGACCGTTGTCATCGGCGGCTCCTTCGGCGCCGGAAACTACTCCATGTGCGGGCGGGCCTACTCTCCGCGTTTCCTGTGGATGTGGCCCGCTGCCCGTATTTCCGTGATGGGCGGAAACCAGGCATCCAGTGTCCTTGCAACGGTCAAACGAGACCAGTATGAGGCCGCCGGTCAGGAATGGTCTGCCGAGGAAGAGGAGGCCTTCAAAGCTCCCATAAAGCAGCAGTACGAAGAACAAGGCAGTCCCTATTACTCCACTGCCCGGCTTTGGGATGACGGCATCATCGATCCCGCAGACACCCGACGGGTCCTGGGCATGGCTTTGGACGTCGTTTCCCGCCAGCAACTGCCCGAGACCTCCTTCGGCCTCTTCAGGATGTGACCATGACTCTGCCAACCACCACAGCATCAGCCGCCACCGCGGCATCCCGTCCGTTCAACGCCGTCCTCGTTGCCAACCGTGGAGAGATCGCTTGCCGTGTGATCCGAACCCTCCGGGACATGGGCATCCGCTCCATTGCCATCTATTCGGACGTGGACAAGCACGCCAAGCACGTGGCGCTTGCCGATACCGCAGTGGCCATCGGGGGGACGGCGCCCTCTGAGAGCTACTTGAAAATCGATGCCATCATCGATGCCTGCCGCCGCAGCGGTGCGGAGGCGGTCCACCCTGGCTACGGCTTCCTGTCCGAGAATGTGGAGTTCGCCAAAGCCCTTGACGTGGCGGGGATAACGTTCATCGGACCGGGCGTCGACGCGATCGAGGTCATGGGTGACAAGATTCGTTCCAAGAATCATGTCATGGCCTACGACGTCCCCTGCGTACCCGGAATTGCGGTCCCCGGCCTCACCGATCAGGAACTGATCGACGCTGCGCCCTCGGTAGGTTTTCCTTTGCTCATCAAGCCCTCGGCAGGTGGTGGCGGCAAGGGGATGCACATCGTTCAGCGGCCCGAAGACATGGCTGCCACACTGCAGACCGCACGGCGTGTGGCAGCTTCGGCGTTCGGGGATGACACCCTTTTCCTGGAACGGCTTATCAAGGCACCCCGCCACATCGAGGTCCAGGTCCTCGCTGACAACCACGGCAACGTCATCCACCTGGGCGAGCGCGAATGTTCCCTCCAACGCCGCCATCAGAAAGTTATTGAGGAAGCTCCTTCAGCACTCTTTGAATCGCTGGCGGACGGCCCGGCCGAACGGGCCCGCATTGGTGAAGCAGCCTGCAACGCAGCACGTTCGGTCAAATACAGCGGTGCCGGCACGGTGGAATTCCTGGTGTCCGACGAACATCCCGATGAGTTCTTCTTCATGGAGATGAACACGCGTCTGCAGGTGGAGCACCCTGTCACCGAAATGGCCACAGGGATAGACCTCGTTGAATGGCAGGTGCGGATCGCCGCCGGTGAGGTACTCACGGTCGCGCAGTCCGACGTCGTGCTTGACGGCCACGCCGTAGAGGCGCGCGTGTATGCCGAAGTACCGGAGCGGAACTTCATGCCCTCGATGGGGCGCGTCGTCGCGCTCGCCGAGAATGGCGGGACGGATCCCAAAGTGCTCGGCGAGCAACGCTCCCACAGGAACGTCCGGATCGACTCCGCCATGCGCGAGGATCTTGAGATTACCGGCGACTACGATCCCATGCTGGCCAAGGTCATCGCGTGGGGCGAAAACCGCGCTGCTGCGCTGGACACCTTGGACGCTGCCCTGGGCAGGTACACCCTGCTGGGCCTGGACACGAACGTGGAATATCTCCGGCTGCTGATCAATGATCCTGACGTCCGCGCGGGCCACCTGGACACGGGCCTGATCGAACGCAGGCTGCCGTCCATGGAGTTCAGGCACGCAGGCGCCAACGAGTTGATCGCTGCCGCCCTGACGCTGTGGCTCGAAAGCAACGCGCTGTGGCTGAAGGAAAACTCTGGTGCTTCTGCCCATGCCGGCAGCGCCTGGAGTTCGCTTGATTCCTGGCGCGTTGGCGCCCGCGGCGCCTGGAGTGCCACGTTCGGGCTGCCGGGCGGCGGCACCTCTACCGTTGCTTTGACTGAGGACTCCGGCACCTTCTCGGCAGTCATCGACGGCGGCCCTGACGCGGGCCGTTCCGCCAAAGTCAACGCCGTGGAACGGACCATGGACGGCATCGTACTGGAGATCGACGGCGGTTTGGTCACCTATGCGGTGGGGCTACGACCAGCAGAGACGAACGGGATCCGGGCGATCTACCTTGGCAACGACGGTTGGTCCTGCCGCCTGGAAGTCCTGGACCGTGCCGAACGTCTCCGGAGGATGCTGGCAGGCATCCAGCGCGAAGAGGGGGCTGCAGATCCGGAGGTGCGCTCGCCGATGCCCGGAACAGTGGTTTCGGTGGCAGTGGCCAACGGAGACATGGTCCAAGAGGGACAGCCACTCCTCTCGGTCGAAGCCATGAAAATGGAACACCAATTGGTGGCATCGGTTGCCGGAACCGTCCACCTCACCAGCAAACCGGGCGACCTGGTCAAAGCCGACCAAGTGCTCGCCACTATTCACGCAGCAGGCCCTCTTGAAGGACCTGCAGACACAGACAAGGAAGTTTAGCCATGAGCAGTTTTGACCTTAACGAGGAATACCAGGACCTCAGTGATTCCGTCCGCGAATTCGCCGATGAAGTGGTGGCACCCGTATCCGCCAAGCACGATGAAGAACACAGCTTCCCGTATGAAGTGGTCAAGCAGATGGGGGAGATGGGGCTGTTCGGCCTGCCGTTCCCGGAGGAGTTCGGTGGCATGGGCGGGGACTACTTTGCCTTGGCGCTGGCTTTGGAGCAGTTGGGCCGCGTTGACCAGTCCGTGGCGATCACGCTTGAGGCCGGTGTGTCCCTGGGCGCCATGCCCGTATACCGTTTCGGCACGCAGGAACAGAAGGATCGCTGGCTTCCGGAGTTGGCATCCGGACGGTCCTTGGCTGGATTCGGGTTGACCGAGCGGGAAGCAGGTTCCGATGCCGGGGGTACCAAGACCCACGCACACCTGGACAACGGCGAATGGGTCATCAACGGCAACAAGGAGTTCATCACCAACTCCGGCACGGACATCACCACCTTGGTGACCGTCACCGCCGTCACCGGTAAGACGGAAAACCCCGACGGCAGCACCAAAAAAGAAATATCCACCATCCTGGTGCCCACCGAAACCCCGGGATTCAAGGCAGAGAGGGCCTACAACAAGGTGGGCTGGAACGCGTCGGACACGCATCCACTGACTTTGGACAACGTCCGGGTTCCTGAAGCGAACCTCCTGGGCCAGCGGGGCAGGGGATATGCCAACTTCCTGTCCATCCTTGACGAGGGGCGGATTGCCATTGCCGCCTTGGGCACGGGCGCGGCCCAGGGTTGCGTGGATCTTTCGGTGAAGTATGCCAAGGAACGCAGCGCCTTTGGCCAGAACATCGGCAAGTACCAGGCCATCCAGTTCAAGATCGCAAGGATGCAGGCGAGGGCCCATACTGCTCGTTTGGCCTATTACGATGCGGCAGCGAGGATGCTGGCCGGCAAGCCGTTCAAGACTGAAGCGGCCATCGCTAAGATGGTCGCAGGCGAGGCTGCCATGGACAACGCACGGGACGCCACCCAGGTGTTCGGTGGCTATGGCTTCATCAACGAATTCACAGTGGCACGCCATTACCGCGACTCCAAGATTCTGGAAGTCGGAGAGGGCACCACTGAGGTCCAGTTGATGCTCATCGCCCGCGAGCTGGGTCTGTAACCGTAGGGGAAGGATCAAGGATGATTGACAAGGTTGTTGCCAGCGCCGCGGAAGCGGTGAAGGACATCCCGGACGGCGCCTCGCTCGCCGTCGGCGGTTTTGGCTTATGCGGCATCCCCGTATCGCTGATCGACGCGCTCCATAGCCAAGGCACCACGGACCTGGAGACCGTCAGCAACAACTGTGGCGTGGACGATTGGGGCCTTGGAATCCTCCTCAAGGATGGGCGAATCCGACGCACTATCAGCTCCTACGTGGGTGAGAATAAGGAGTTTGCCAGGCAGTACCTCGCGGGCGAACTGGAAGTGGTCCTCACCCCGCAGGGAACCCTCGCCGAGAAATTGCGCGCAGGCGGCGCCGGTATTCCCGCCTTTTACACGAAGGCCGGCGTGGGAACCCAGGTCTCCGAGGGCGGCTTGCCGCAAAAGTACGACGCCGAAGGGAACGTTGCGATCGCCTCCGAACCCAAGGAGGTGCGGACCTTCAAGGACGCCGACTACGTGTTGGAAGAATCGCTGACGCCGGACTTCGGGCTGGTCCATGCGTGGAAGGGCGACCGCCACGGCAATCTCGTTTTCCATGCAACAGCCATGAACTTCAACCCCCTGTGTGCCATGGCCGCCAAGACAACCATTGCCGAAGTCGAGGAACTCGTGGAAGCCGGTGAGCTGGACCCGGAACACATCCATACGCCTGGCATTTTCGTGCAACGAGTGGTGGTGGCCCCCACCATGGAGAAACGGATTGAGAAGCGGACGGTGGCTCTGACCACCAGCCAAGCAAGCAGCCAGGCAACCGGGCAGACAGGGGCAGCACAGTGAATGACAACTCGTACCATGACATCCCGCCCCGTCCAGAAGCCGTGCGGCACGAGTACCGCCGTGCCGACGTCGAACATCACGAAGCCAAAGGCTGGAGCCGCAACGAACTTGCCGCACGCGTGGCTCAGGAACTCACCAACGGCCAGTACGTGAACCTGGGGATTGGGATGCCCACCCTGATTCCCAACTACATTCCCGCAGGTGTGGAAGTGATCCTCCATTCCGAGAACGGCATCCTGGGCGTCGGACCTTATCCGGCCGAGGACCAGGTTGATCCGGACCTCATCAACGCCGGCAAGGAAACTGTCACCATCAAACCGGGCGCTGCGTTCTTCGATTCGGCCTCGTCCTTCGGCATGATCCGCGGCGGCCACGTGGATGTCGCCGTTCTGGGTGCCATGGAAGTGGCAGCCAACGGCGATCTTGCCAACTGGATGATCCCCGGAAAGATGGTCAAGGGTATGGGTGGGGCCATGGACCTCGTGTTCGGCGCCAAGAAGGTGATCGTCATGATGGAGCATGTGGACCGCAACGGCAGGCCCAAGATCGTCAAGGACTGCTCCCTGCCCCTGACGGGCAAGGGCTGCGTGGACCGGATCATCACCGATCTTGCCGTGATCGACGTCGTCAAGGACGAGGGGGAGCCTCGGCTGGTCCTTCGCGAGCTGGCTCCCAACGTCACTTTGGACGAGGTCGTGGCTGCCACCGGAGCTGAACTCTTCGAAGAGGACCAGGAACTCACCGTATGACCCGGGTTGTTGAGCAGCGTGGACTGTACTTCGATGAGCTTGAAGAGGGCGTGATCTATGCCCACAAACCCGGACGAACAGTCACGGAGACGGACAACGTCCTGTTCACTACCTTGACCATGAACACCCAGGCGCTGCATCTGGACGCAGCATGGAGTTCAACGCAGCCATTCGGGCAACGGCTGATGAATTCCATGTTCACCTTGTCCACAATGGTGGGGCAGTCGGTGACCCAGTTGACGCAGGGCACCATCATCGCCCAGCTGGGGCTGACGGATGTCACCTTTCCCCACCCGCTCTATCACGGGGATACCCTGTACACGGAAACGGTGATCACTGCCAAACGGTTGTCGTCCTCGCGTCCCGGCCAGGGTGTGGTGACCATGCAACATACCGGCAGGAACCAGGATGGGGTGGTGGTGGCACTTGCCACTCGTACCTGCCTGATGTGGACCCAGGAAGCACACGCCGCACAGTCCTAGGCCGTTTCCGCATTTGTCAGCATTCCAGCAGCCCAGCAGCAAGGAACCCTTCATGCCTTCTCCCGATTCGTCCCTTCATGGTGCGGCTACGCCGTTCACCATGGGGCCGGCACTCCTCTTTTGCCCCGCTGACCGGCCGGAGCGTTTCGGCAAGGCGGCGGATCGTTCGGACGCCGTGATCCTGGACCTTGAAGATGCCGTGGCGCCGGGGGACAAGCAGCGTGCCCGGGGCGCGATCCTTGCGCAGCTCGGATCCGAAGGAGACACTGCTGAGCTGGACCCGAGCCGCACGATTGTCCGCGTCAACCCGGTGGGCTCCGCGGAATTCGAGAAGGACCTGCACAGCCTGGCGCACACTCCCTACCGCACTGTCATGCTCGCCAAGGCGGAGAGTGCCGAACAGCTCAGGGCGCTTGAGGGCTACCGCGTGATCGCGCTCTGCGAAACAGCCGCGGGCATCGTCAATGCTTCAGCAATCGCCGCGGAGCCGAACGTCGTTGCCTTGATGTGGGGCGCCGAGGACCTGCTTGCTTCCTTGGGCGGTCTCTCCAGCAGGAACGACGACGGCGGCTATCGGGCCGTGGCCCTGCACTCACGGTCCGCTGTGCTGCTTGCCGCCAAAGCCGCTGGCAAGGAAGCCATCGACTCTGTGTATGTCAACATTCCCGACCTTGACGGCCTGGCCGTGGAATCCCTCGACGCCGTGGCCAGCGGTTTCGGTGCCAAAGCCTGCATCCACCCGAGCCAGGTGGCAACAGTCCGCGAGGCCTACGCACCAACGCCTGAAGCCGTGACGGAGGCCGCCGAGCTTCTTGATGCAGCATCTGCGGCCGGAACGGGCGTGTTCCAGTTCAAAGGCAAGATGATTGATGGCCCCATCCTCAAACACGCGGAGGCAACACTGCGCCGGGCCCGGCACACGAAATAACAGTTGACCCCCATGTTGTGGAAGAACATGGGGGTCAACTGTCACTTCGGCCCGAGGCTGCAGCGCTAGGCGCGTACCGGCGTCGAAAGTTCTGTCAGTTCCACCATGTCCGGGCGGCTTACCGTGCTCTGGATGCCTACCGCCTGTCCTGTCTTGGCGGATTCCAGCACGGACTCCATGACCTCAAGGGCATGGAAAGCGAGTTGGCCACCGGCGCGGGGTTCTTGTCCCGCCGGAGTGGCTGACAAATCGGCGATGCCAAAGCCACGGCCGGCGTCAACGTAACCGGCGGAGACAGGCAGCGTTTTCCACTCCTCGGCTCCCAACTCGAACAGCTGTACATCGCCGTCGAAGTGGTTGGGATCCGGAACGACGAGCGAACCCTTCTCACCATGGATTTCGATGTTGGGGCTCTTGGTCTTGACGGCGTCGAAGCTCATAAAGAGCGTGGACAGGGCGCCGGAAGCGTGGACGAGGACACCCGTGACGTGGGAGTCGATCTCCACCGGTATTTTTTGCCCCTGGCGGGGCCCGGAACCGATGGTGCGTTCGCTGCGGGTGTGGCTGGCTGCGCCCACCACCGACACTACGGGGCCAAGTAACGTGACCAGTGCGGACACGTAGTAGGGGCCCATGTCCAGCAGCGGACCGCCGCCGGGCTGGTAGTAGAAATCGGGATTCGGATGCCAGCGCTCATGCCCTGCCGTAGCCATGGTGGCTGTCGCCGAAACCGGCGCGCCAATCAGGCCGTCGTCGATCGCTTTTCGGGCGGTCTGGATACCGGTGCCGAGGACTGTATCCGGAGCGCACCCCACAATCACTCCCGCCGCGTTGGCCGCTTCGAGTACCTGCCGGGCCTCTGCCGTGGTTGCT
This sequence comes from Paenarthrobacter sp. 2TAF44, assembly GCF_052114885.1. Taxonomy (NCBI): domain Bacteria; kingdom Bacillati; phylum Actinomycetota; class Actinomycetes; order Micrococcales; family Micrococcaceae; genus Paenarthrobacter; species Paenarthrobacter sp. 2TAF44. The sequence goes on from NZ_JBFRFP010000007.1 coordinate 109,533, forward strand.
GCCAACGGCTTCTCGCCATAAACGGACTTGCCCGCCGCGATGGCCTTGAGGGCGATCTCAGCATGCGCTGCCGGGATGGTCAGGTTGAGGACAAGTTCGACGTCGTCCGCCCCGAGCAGCTCATCCACGGACAAGGCACGGACGCCATCGTAGGAGTCGGCGACAGCTTGGGCGCGGGCGGGATCCAGATCAGCGACGGCCACGAGGTTGATGGAATCCAGCCGGCGGAAGTTTGTCAGGTATTGGGCGATAATGGCGCCGCAGCCAATGATTCCTACATTCAGCGGGATGCCCACAGCATGCCCCTTTCGATGATCGTGCGGACGTTGCTGTCCTGGAGGATTTCCACGCGGTGGCCGGGAGTGGAGACGAAGATTCTTCCCTTGCCCCATTGCCGGGTCCAAATGGCGGGGGAGGTGACCTCACGGTTCCACGGATCCCATTCGCGGACTTTTTGCGTCGTGGTCGCCAGGACGTCGATGTAGTCATCTGCCAGAACCCAATACTGCTCGGTGACGAGGTCAAAGTCCCCGATTCCCTGGGTAATGGGGTGCTCGGCCGCAGCGGGGAGCATGTTCACCGTGTAGGGAACATAGTTATCCGACTGCTCGCCGATCCGTTCGTCCTCATGCTTGCCCGGGTGGCAGGCGAACTGGCCCCCGATCAAGTGCAGGTAGTCCGACGTGTTGCGGTAGGAATCCGCGATCCCGCCGTGCCATCCGGCAAGTCCAGTGCCATTTTCGACGGCGGTGCGGAGCCCCTCGAACTCGTCCTTTTCGATGGTGGACATTGTCATGCACTGCACGATGACGTCCACCCCGGCCATGTATTCAGTGTCCGCGTAGATTTTGGGGGATTCCTCCACCCTGACCTCATAGTCGTTGGCTTTGAGGAAGGGGAGGAACAGGTCGGTCGCCTCAACCGGCTGGTGTCCGTCCCAGCCGCCTCGAACCACCAGTGCGGTCTTGCTCTTGCTTGTCATGTTTTCCTTTATATTCGTAAACGTCCGGGTGAGTCTGTTGGCTTTTCGAAAATCAGTTTCAGCGAGCGGCGAAGGCGGCATCGAAAGCTGCAGCCGGGGGACGGATAGCAGCGAGCCGGCGGACCATGTCCAACGCTTCCGGGGCGCCGATCAGCCGGTCCATGCCGGCGTCTTCCCATTCGATGCTGGTAGGTCCGGTATATCCGATCGAGTTGAGCATCCGGAAAATGGGTTCCCAGTTCACGTCTCCATGGCCTGCCGTGACGAAGTCCCAGCCACGGCGGGGATCCGCCCACGGTAGGTGGGATCCAAGACGACCGTTGCGTCCATTGAGCTGGCGCACGGATTCCTTCACATGGACATGGAAGATTTTGTCCGCAAAGTCCTGGAGGAACATCACCGGATCAAGGTCCTGCCAGATGAAGTGGGAGGGGTCAAAGTTCAGGCCAAAACTGTCCCTGTGCCCGATCGCTTCCAGTGTGCGTTTGGCAGTCCAGTAGTCGTAGGCGATTTCCGACGGATGGACTTCCAAGGCAAAACGGACTCCTACCTCGTCAAAGACATCCAGAATGGGGTTCCAACGGTCTGCGAAGTCCTGGTAGCCGCGCTCGATCATGCCTTCTGAAGCCGGCGGGAACATGGCAACGCACTTCCAGATGGACGAGCCCGTGAACCCCGTGACGGTCTTGACGCCAAGCTTTGCCGCCGCACGTGCCGTGGTCTTCATTGCTTCGGCGGCCCGCTGACGAACGCCTTCAGGATCGCCGTCGCCCCACACGTCTGGTGCCAGGATGTCCCGGTGACGTTCATCGATGGGGTCATCGCACACTGCCTGTCCAGTCAGGTGGTTGGCGATCGCATGGACCGAGAGGTGGTGCTTCTCCAGGATGTCCAGCTTGCTTTGAAGATACGAGTCGTCCTCGACGATGCGCCGGGGGTCCAGATGATCGCCCCAGCAGGCAATCTCCAGGCCGTCAAAGCCCCACTCGCCAGCCAGCCGGGCTACTTCCTCAAACGGCAGGTCGGCCCACTGGCCGGTAAAAAGGGTGATGGGTCGGGTCATGTTCATTCCTCTCAGACGTTCTGCCAGCGGCTCGCGTTGCCCGCGCTCGCCTCAACCGCGGCCAGCACCTTTTGAACCTGCAAGGCATCAGAGAACGACGGCGTGGGCTGCTCCCCAGCGCCGATGGCATTCACCAGGTCCACCACCTGGTGGGTGAATCCGTGCTCGTAACCAAGTCCGTGCCCGGTGGGCCACCAATTGCCCGTGTACGGATGGGACGGTTCGGTGACAATGATCTTGCGGAATCCGGCGTCAGGTTCCAGCGCGGAGTCGTAGAACTGAAGCGAGTTCATGTCCTCGAAGTCGAAAGCCAGCGAGCCCTTGGTCCCGTTGAGCTCCAGGCGCATGGCGTTCTTGCGGCCCAGGGCAAAACGAGTGGCTTCGAAGATGCCGATGGTGGCGCCAGCACCGTCGTCGTGTTTTCCGGCAAACCGGGCGGTGAACAGCGCGGCGTCGTCCACCGTGACCGGCCCCTTGGGGGCGTCCGTCCCGCCGCGACCTCCGAGGCCCACGTAATCTCCACCCACAGGGCGTTCCTTCACGAAGGTTTCCAGCAGCGCCGAAACGCCGGTGATGGTGGAGCCCGTGATCCACTGTGCGGCGTCGATGCTGTGGGCGCCGATATCGCCGAGTGAACCGGAGCCGGATTTGGACTTGTCCAGGCGCCACGTCAGCGGCGCATCCGCGTCACTGAGCCAGTCCTGCAGGTATTGCGCCCGGACGTGGCGGATGTCGCCCAGGCGCCCTTCCTCGACCATCCGCTTTGCCAAAGCCAAAGCCGGAGTGCGCCGGTAACTGAAGCCGCACATGGACAGTACGCCGCGTTCGGCTGCCGCCTGGGCAACCGCTGTCATTTTCTCCGCCTCTTCCACCGAATTGGCCAGTGGCTTTTCGCAGAGCACGTGCTTGCCCGCTTCCAAGGCGGCGATGGCGATCTCGGCGTGCGTGTTTCCGGGGGTGCAGATATCGATGAGGTCAATGTCATCGCGCTCGATCAGGCGGCGCCAGTCGGTTTCCACGGAATCCCAACCGTACTTGGCGGCGGCCGCACGGACGCCGTCCGGGTTGCGGCCGGCGACGGCAGTCAGTTCAGGTACCAGGGGGAGGTCGAAGAATCGCGGCGCAGTACGCCAAGCGTGCGAGTGGGCAGCGCCCATGAAGGCATAGCCCACCATGCCCACGCGGAGGCGTTTGGGTTCTGACATGTGAAGGTCCTTTCTACTTGCTGAAGCCTGCGGTAAGGCCACTGACCAGCTGGCGGCGTCCGAGGACGTAAATCACCAGGATTGGCAGGGTGCTCAGGACGACGGAGGCAAGCACAGCGGGGATGTTGACGCTGAACTCGCCTTGGAAAGTCCACAGTCCCAAGGGGAGGACACGGAGTCCAGGGCTTTGGGTGAGTACCAGCGGCAGCAGGAATCCGTTCCAGACATGCAAGCCGTTGTAAATTGCCACGGTTACTATCGCCGGGCGGGTCAACGGCAGCGCCAGCCTCCACATCGTTTGCCAATCGCTGCAGCCATCCAGGCGCATTGACTCGAACAATTCGTTCGGCACATCGCGGATGAAGTTGGACAGGATCAGCACCGTCAAAGGAATGGCGAATGCAACGGAGGGAAGCATGATGGCAAGGAGGCTGTCATACAGGTTCAGCCGGATGATCATCAGGTAGATCGGGATGATGGTTGCCTGGAGCGGAATCGCCAAGCCCATGAGGAACATGCCGTTGACGAACTTCAGGTATCGGCCGCGACCACGAACTATTGCGAAGGCTGCCATGAAGGAGATCAGAACCGTGGGGATCACCGAGCCAAGTGTGACGATCACGCTGTTCATGAAATACGTGGTGAAGTTGGCCTCGAGAACCAGTTGGTAGTTCTCCAACGTAGGAGCCGCCGGGAGGGCCAACGGATTCTGCCCAAAGTACCCTTCGGACGTCTTCAGGCTGGTGATGACGATGTAGTAGATCGGCACAATGATGATGGCCAGCCATATCCAACCGCCAAGGCCTCCGGGAATGTTCAGCCGCCTGACCCGTGAACCGAGGCTCTGTTTGGCCTTGGTGGAATGGCCCGGGGGAGTGGCTGGAGCGGTTTTCGAATCGCTGCGAAGGACAGTGCTCACCTTACAAACCTTCCAATTGGCTGCCCTGCTTGTCCTTGCCTCCAAGGCGCTGGAGGAACAAGGCAAGGACAAGGCCGATGACGACGAGGATGACTGCAATGACACTTGCCGGGCCCATCAGGTTGGCCCGGAAGCCGCGCAAGTACATGTCCAGCGCCAGGATGCGGGTGGAGTTACCCGGCCCGCCACCAGTCAGGACGAAGATGAGGTCGAAGTACGTCAGCGATCCTACGACCATCAGGGTGGATGAGGTGATGATGGTGTATTTCAGCTGGGGAAGCGTGATGTGGAAGAACTGCTTAATGATTCCCGCACCATCGATCTGTGCTGCCTCGTACAGGGACTTGGGGATTTGCCGGACACCACCTTGGTAGATGAGTGTGTGGAAGGGCACGAACTGCCAGGCGATCACAAAGATGACCAAGCCCAATGCCAACTGCGGGACGCCCAGCCAGTCCTGGGCCAGGAAAGGCAAACCCAATCCCATGGCCAGCCCAAAGTTAGGGTCCAACAGTGCTTTGTACGCGATGGCAACTGCCGCGGAGGAGAGCAGAAGCGGCAAGAAGTACAACACCGCCAAGGCAGCCCTGTAACGCTGTGTGCCGGCCGTGAAGACTCCCAGCAGAAGGCTGATAGGCGTCTGAACCAGCCAGGAGACAATCATGATCAGGAATGTCAGGCCCAAGGCGTTGTACAGTCCGGGGTCGCTGAGAACTGAGGACCAGTTCTCCAGGCCGGCTGCTCCGATGGCGCCGATGCCGTCCCAGTTGGCGAAGCTCAGAACCAGGACACCTACCAGCGGCGCAAGCGCGAACACCACGAAGAAGATCAAAGCCGGCGCGGTCAGCCACGCCAGTGCAGATTTTTGCTGCCCGGTCTGCTCGATTTTCCGCGGTGCAGCGGCAGCCCTGTGAGTCGTTGTTGAACTCATTTGCCCAGGGTGGCATTCATGTTCTCGGCGAACTGCTGTGGCGTGATCGACTTGAGGAAGAGTTGGTCGATGTTGTTAAGCAGGGCCTCCGCCGCAGTCGGGCTCAGGGCTTGATCCCATGACTGCTGGAAGTTCGGGGCATTTTTGGCCAGGTCGTACACGAAGTTCAGGAAGTCCTTGTCCGGGGACGTGGCGAGCTTGCCTTCTATGCCATTGACGATCGGGACCGAGCCGGAGTTGATGTAGGCGTCGATGACTGTGTCCGTCATGATGCCCTCCTTGAAGAACTTCTTCGCCGTTTCCTTTTCCTTGTCGGTGGCCTTTGCCGAAATCGACATGTACTGGGCGGGGTTGCCTACGCCATTCTTCGGATTTCCCTTGCCTCCCGGGATCGTCGGGAAGGTGACGAAGCCCAGTTTTCCGTCCTGGACGAAGTTCTGGCCTTCCTTCTTCATGGGTCCGTATGTCCAGGAACCTTGAAGCAACATTGCTGCTTTGCCCGTGAACAACAGCGCCTGATCCGCCTTCGAATCTGCCGTGATGGAGGAGAAGCCCTTGATGAAGCCATCGGCGGACACCAGTTCCTGGATCTTGGTACCCGTTTCAATCACGGCAGGATCCATCCAAGCATTGGGCTTGCCTTCGAAGATCGCAGTGAACACCTCGGCCCCTCCGATGCGGTCCAGCAGGTACTCCAGCCACATCATGGAGGTCCAGCGGGATTGACCGCCCAAGGAGAACGGGGCTACACCCATGTCGTTGAAGGTCTTTACCAGCGACATGACGTCGTCCCAGGTCTTGGGTGGCTGCACCCCCGCCTTCTCAAAGAGCTCCTTGTTGTAGAACAGGACAACTGGGGCCACGTATTGGTTGGGGAGTGCGTAGATCTTGCCGTTGACGGTGGCTGCACCGAAGGAAGCGGGGAAGAACTTGTTTTTCAGATCCAGGTTGGCCTCGAACCAGCTGGTTAGGTCCTCCACCTGGTTGGCCTCGGCGTAGGTCTTCAACGTCCCGCCACCCCATCCATAGACAATGGTGGGGGCCTGGCCAGCGCCGATCGCGGTTTTGATCTTCGTCTTGTAAGCATCGTTCTGGAAGTACGTCACAGCGATCTTGTTATCGGGGTTCGACGAACCAAAAGCATCGACGGCTTTCTGGATGGTGGTCTGGTTCGGCTCGCCGGAGAGGAACCACATGCTGGCGCCTCCTCCGCTGGCGCTGCCCGGTCCGGACGTACCGCAGGCACTGGTTGCCATGACTGCGAATGGCGTAACAGCCGCTAGAGCCAGAAAAGAACGCCGTGATGATTGGAACTGCTTCATTGCTTCTCCATGTGTAGTCGCCTCGTTGGGCACATTGCGGTGCCCATCTCCCAAAGGAGTGACCATCTCCCGAAAAATACCGAAATATTTCGCGAATGCGGTTTAGGTCACGGTCTAAACTAAAGTGCATTCCATCACACGTCAAGGTCTACTTTATCGCTGCTTGAGCTGCTGTAGCCGCCTTCTTGAGCTTTCCCTCGGCATCCCGCATACTCAAAACAAGCCGAAATATTTCGAAAGCAGGGGGATTATGGAACGCGAGCTACGTCCGCTCAAGCTCACACTGGCTGCCGTGGCCAAAGAGGTGGGTGTCTCAGCGCCTACGGTTTCCAAGGTGGTGAACGGCAGGGAGGATGTGGCCGAGGAAACCCGGGCGCGCGTGCTGGCGGCCTTGCAGCGAACCGGATACAAATCGCCGCTCCAACGTAAAAGCCTTCCCGCCCGGCAGTCAGTTGAGGTGGTTTTCGACTCCCTGAACTCGGCCTACTCCGTGGAAGTCCTCAACGGCGTCATGGAGCACGCGGCAGTCTCGGACATGGAGGTCATCCTCTCGGTCACCAGCAGGCAAACAGCGTCACCTTTGGGACCGGAGGAGCGGGCCCAACGCATCATCGACGAAGGACGCAGCGGAATGATCGTGGTCACTTCCGCCTTTGGCTCGGCACAGTTGGAAGCCTTCCAACGCCGCCGGATCCCCATCGTGGTGGTGGACCCTCTCAACCCGCCGCCGGCAGAGGTCTTCAGCGTGGGTGCCAGCAACTGGGCCGGCGGCAAGGCCGCAGCTACTCACCTGCTCGAGTTGGGACACCGCAAGATTGCCTACATAGGCGGTCCTGCCACGGCAGAATGCAGCCAGGCGCGGCTCCACGGCTATATGGCCGCACTCATGGCGGAGGGCATCACTGTAGACGACGACTACGTCTCCGCGGGCCCCTTTCGGCCCGAGAATGGTGTGAGAGGCATGAAGGCGCTGCTGGAACTTGAAGATCCGCCCACGGCAATATTCGCTGGAAGCGACAGCATCGCCTTGGGTGTCCTGGCAGAAGCGCGAAGGCAGGACATCCGGATTCCGGAGGACATGAGCCTGGTCGGTTTCGACGGCACCCATCAGGCGGAAGAATCCGTTCCACCCCTGACGTCCGTGTCACAACCACTACAGGAGATGGGCCGTTCGGCCCTCCGGTTCATCCTGCGCCAGGTACGCGGCGAGGACATCGACTCCCGCAGGGTGGAGCTGGCTACACACTTGGTGGTCCGTGAGTCCACGGCCCCACCGCCCGCGTCCAAGGCCAAACCTGCGTCCAAGGCCAAACCCGCCCGCGGCAAAGTTGGATAACGCTAAAGAAGCCGCCGCCGTCGAGGTGTAAGCGAAACCGGGGGAATGGCGTCATACAGCAGTACCCGCACCCAACGCTCACCCGTCTCGCGGAACTCCGCACGGCTGGCGAAACGGTAAAGATAGCTGCGTGACCGCACCCAACGCGGGCGTTCGCCGTCGAACGGGTCATGGCGCAGCAGCCCGAGGGTGGGCTTGTCTGCCTCCAACAGCTTCTCCAGGAAGGCGTAGAACCACCCCTCGTGGACGGTCCGCAGCGGCAGGAACCACATGAGCCAATCCAGCCTGAGGTGATACGGCGCCCATTGCCGTGGCAGACGGCGGAGGTCGCCGGGTTTGCCTTTGAAGCCATACTCCAGCCATTGGTCGTCAGCTGCATCGGGCTCTTCAGCCATCGTGCCTTCGACGACGATCTCGATCCGCTGTTTCGTGACCGTCCCGAACGCACCATAGGCATTGACCAGGCGCCAGCGGTTGAAGCTCGCATTCATGAGTTGCTGGCGCGAGAAGAGGTTCAGGAGCGGCCGGTAGCTGAGGACCAGCAGCAGTAGCGTGACGGCAAGTACGACGCCGAACCACCACACAGGAGTTTCGGCGCCGGGGTGCCACTCGAGCGGAATGACGGGAAGAACCGCGTGCGCCACCGGATCACTCACCGCAGCGAAGGCGAGAACGATTGCCATCCAGTTCAGCCAGGCAAAATTGCCGCTGCCCACCAACCAAAGCTGCGTCACGATGATGATTCCAGCCGCAATACTGGCCAGCGGCTGCGGCGCGAACAGGAAGAACGGAACCACCAACTGGGCGAAGTGGTTTCCCACCACTTCCACCTTGTGCAAGGGACGGGGGAGGAGATGGGCCTGCCGGCTCAACGGTCCAGGCATCGGCTGGGTCTCGTGGTGATAGAACATCGCCGTAAGATCGCGCCACTCACGACCACCCCTGATTTTGATCATTCCCGCGCCGAACTCGAGCCGGAACACCAGCCACGCAATCAGGATCAGGATGGTGGTGGGTGGCGGGACCTGGTCCGAGCCAAGGAAAGCTACGGTGAAACCGGCCTCCAGCAGCAGGGTCTCCCAGCCAAAACCATAGAACGTCTGGCCCACATTCACGATCGACATGTACAGGAACCAGAGGGTGAGGAACGCCAGCATCGGCAGCCACGGTGGTCCCAGCTGCGGCAAGCCCAACACCAGCAAGGCGGATACAGCAATTCCCACAGAACAGACTGCACGCAGCAGGGCGTCCGAGTAGCGCCACTGGAAGAGCGTGGGCCGGGCAAGTCGGCGCGCCATCTCAAGGAATGACGGGACGGGAAGCAATCCGCGCTCGCCAAGGAGCGCTGGAAACTGGTTCATGGTGGAGAGGAAGGCAACCAGATAAACGGCGGCAGTACCGCGTTGCAATACCTGCCGCGCGAATTCGTAGTCCCGCGCGTCAAACCAGTCCTGCGCGGCAAACCAGGCCAGCCACTCCACAATTCCACGTTACGCGCGGGGAAGAAGTGGTCAAGCAGGGTTTTCCACTTACCCGGCTGCTACGTTCGCACCCTTCTGTGGCTGCTGGGATACTTAAGCAATGCAGCCGCGCAAGATCGTCATCCTCGGGTCCACCGGTTCTATCGGCACACAGGCGATTGACGTCGTCGACGGCGCCCCGCACCTTTTCGAAGTGGTGGCACTGAGCGCCGGCGGAGGAAACCTCGAACTGCTCGCCCACCAGGCTGTCCACACGCGCGCGCAGGCAGTAGGCATTGCCCACGGCGATCCGGCAGCACTGCAGAACCTGATGGACGCAGCGGCAGGCCGAAGCGGCTTGCGCAACTTTTCCCCGGAAATCTTCGTCGGACCGGACGCGTCCACCCGCATCGCGGAAGTCGAATGCGACGTCGTTCTCAACGGCATCACCGGCTCCATTGGCCTGGCACCCACCCTGGCCGCGCTGGCATCCGGTGCCACCTTGGCGCTCGCCAATAAAGAGTCGCTGATTGTCGGTGGTGCCCTGGTGAAAGCAGCTGCCGGCCCCGATCAGATTGTGCCTGTCGATTCCGAACATTCGGCCATCGCCCAGTGCCTGCGTTCGGGTACTGAACAAGAGGTGGAGAAGCTGATTCTCACGGCGTCCGGCGGACCTTTCCGCGGGCGTAGCCGTGAGCAGCTTCACGATGTCACACCCGCCCAGGCTTTGGCGCACCCCACATGGGATATGGGCCTCATGGTCACCACCAACTCGGCGAGCCTCGTTAACAAGGGCCTTGAAGTGATCGAGGCACATCTGCTGTTCGACGTACCCCTGGACAGGATCGACGTCGTGGTCCATCCACAGTCGGTGGTCCATTCCATGGTCCAGTTCGTGGACGGGTCCATCATCGCCCAGGCGTCGCCGCCTGACATGCGGCTTCCCATCGCCTTGGGGTTGGGCTGGCCCGGGCGGGTTCCACACGCTGCACAGCCATGCGACTGGACCCAAGCCACAAGTTGGACGTTCGAACCACTGGACTCGGTTGCGTTTCCGGCAGTGGAACTCGCCAAGGAGGCCGCGAAGCAGGGCAGCACCTACCCTGCCGTCTTCAACGCGGCCAACGAGGAAGCCGTGGAGGCTTTCCACGCGGGTCGCATCCGTTTCACGGATATCGTGGACACGGTGGAGTCCGTCCTCAGCGAACATTCAGGTTCTTCGGAGCTTACGGTGGAGTCCGTGCTGGATGCTGAGAGTTGGGCACGCACGCGTACGCATGATCGTTTAGCCAACAGCGCCGTATAGCTCAGAAACCCAGCAGAGAAACCCCTATGGAAGCAGTCCCGTCAGCATGAGTCCCGTCCTTCTGTTCATCCTCGGAGTCGTCTTCGTCGCCCTTGGCGTCGCGGTATCCATCGCTTTGCACGAGGTTGGCCATCTGGTCCCCGCGAAGCTCTTTAAGGTGCGCGTGACCAAGTACATGATTGGCTTCGGGCCAACCTTGTGGTCCAGGAAGAAGGGCGAAACGGAGTACGGCTTCAAGGCCCTTCCGTTGGGTGGCTACGTGGCCATGATCGGTATGTACCCGCCCAACAAAGAAGATGGCGGGGTACGTCCGTCCAGCACGGGCATGTTCCAGACGCTTGCCAGCGAGGCCCGTTCCGTCGCGCACGAAGAAGTAGGCCCCGGGGATGAAGGCAGGGTCTTTTACAAGCTGCCGGTCTGGAAGAAGATCATCATCATGCTCGGCGGCCCGGCCATGAACATGCTGATCGGTTTGGTTCTCCTTGCCATCCTGCTCATGGGTTTTGGCGTTGCCACGGCCACCACAACCATCGCGGACGTCTCAAAGTGCCAGGTGGCTGCGGGGAAAACGGTGGATCCTGATTCGGCGGACTGCAAGCCAACACCCGCGGCGGCCGCCGGGCTGCAGCCGAACGACACCGTCAAGACTTTCGACGGCAAAGCCGTCACCAGCTGGGATGAACTCACCGGCTGGATCCGGGCCTCGGCGGGCAGGGAAGTACCCATCACCGTAGAACGCAACGGCTCGGAAGTTTCCACCACCGTTACTCCAGTCTTGTCCTCGCGGCCGGTTGTGGGTGCCGATGGACGCCAGGAGCAGGACGCCAACGGCGTGCTGAAGTACCAGGAGGTTGGCTTCCTGGGAATCGGCGCGCAGAGCGCCTTGGTTCCCCAGCCGGCGTCGGGGGTTCTTCCCATGGCGGGGGAGAATATCAAGCAGATTTCCGGAGTAATCCTTAACCTGCCTGCCCGTGTGGTTGGTGTGGCGAAGGCCGCCTTCAGCGAGGAACCCCGCGATCCGAACGGCCCCATCAGTGTGGTTGGCGTAGGCCGGGTGGCCGGCGAAGTTGCTGCGATGGAAGAGGTACCGCTCCAAGCACGCATCGGAACCTTGGTAGGTTTGCTTGCCGGCCTGAACTTCGCGCTGGCCATCTTCAACCTTGTACCCCTGCTGCCTCTCGACGGCGGCCACGTGGCAGGTGCGCTGTATGAGGGGGCCCGGCGCCAAGTGGCCAGGCTGAGGGGAAAGCCGGATCCCGGTGCTTTTGATATCGCAAAGCTCCTTCCCGCCACGTATGTGGTGGCAACGCTGCTGATGGCCATGGGCGCGCTGCTGATCTACGCGGACATCGTCAAGCCGGTGAATATCTTTGGCTGAGATTCGCATGCCTGGCGGACAGGGTCGCTTGCTGAACTGGAATGGATGGCCGATCATCGCCACGCGGCGGGATAGGCTAGCTTCATGACTGTTTTCGCTGTTGAGTATGTATACGTCGCCGAGTCTGGCGCCCTCCGCGACGAAGCCCGCCCGGCGCACCGTGCCTGGCTGGGCGACCTCGCAGAGGGTGGCACGCTGCTTGCCAGCGGCCCCTACGGCGACGGTGCCGGCGCGCTGCTCATCTTCAAATCAGCAGATGAAGCGGAACTCAATGACCTCCTGAAGCAGGATCCGTTCGCCGAAGCCGGAGTCATAGCCGGGATCCGCACCACGGAATGGGACCCCATTATCGGCGTCCTGGCTGCCCACGCATCCTAGCTCCGGCGTCCTCCACCACAACGATCCACCCCAAACCCAAGGAGTCCACGTGACCTCGGTCAGCCTGGGAATGCCAGCAGCCCCACCCCCCGTCCTTGCCCCGCGCCGTAAGACGCGGCAGATCAAGGTTGGATCCGTTGGCGTTGGCTCTGATTCACCCATCAGCGTGCAGTCCATGACCACGACGCCCACTACGGACATCAACGCAACGCTTCAACAGATCGCTGAACTGACTGCCTCCGGCTGCGACATCGTCCGCGTTGCCTGCCCGTCAGCCGACGACGCCGAGGCGTTGCCGATCATCGCCCGGAAATCCCAGATCCCCGTGATCGCCGATATCCACTTCCAGCCGAAGTACGTTTTCGCGGCCATTGAAGCAGGATGCGCAGCGGTCCGTGTGAACCCCGGCAATATCCGGAAGTTCGATGACCAGGTCAAGGAAATTGCCGCGGCCGCGAAGGACCATGGGACGTCCATCCGCATTGGCGTCAACGCTGGTTCCCTGGAGCCGGGCATCATGAAGAAGTACGGCAAGGCCACCCCTGAAGCTCTGGTGGAGTCCGCTGTCTGGGAGGCCTCGCTCTTCGAAGAGCACGGTTTCCACGACTTCAAGATCTCCGTGAAGCACAACGACCCCGTCATCATGGTTGCTGCCTACGAGATGCTCGCCGAAAAGGGCGACTGGCCCCTGCACCTTGGCGTAACTGAAGCCGGTCCGGCGTTCCAGGGAACCATCAAGTCCGCGACTGCTTTCGGGGCACTGCTGTCCCGCGGAATCGGCGACACCATCCGCGTTTCCCTCTCGGCGCCGCCCGTGGAGGAAATCAAGGTAGGCAACCAGATCCTGCAGTCATTGAACCTGCGCCCGCGCAAGCTTGAGATTGTGTCCTGCCCGTCCTGTGGTCGCGCCCAGGTGGACGTGTACACGTTGGCTGAGCAGGTAACCGCTGGCCTTGAGGGGATGGAAATCCCCCTCCGCGTGGCCGTCATGGGCTGTGTAGTCAACGGCCCGGGTGAAGCCCGCGAAGCGGACCTCGGTGTAGCGTCCGGAAACGGCAAAGGCCAGATTTTCGTGAAGGGCGAAGTCATCAAGACAGTGCCTGAAAGCGAAATTGTTGAGACACTGATCGAAGAGGCCATGCGTATCGCTGAAGAGATGGGGGAGGCCGATGGCGAAGATGCTGTCAAGGGTAGCCCCGTGGTTAGCGTCTCGTAACGAGACAGGCCTGGGGGTCAGGGTGCTCGGCAGTGCCGACACCTTGGCCCTTCGCGCGCTTGCGAGCGAAGATCCCGTTGCCAACGTCTTCATCCTGGCGCACCTGGACAGCGTAGGAACGGCAGCGCCCACCAGCGGCGGCGCCAGCGTCTTTGGCGTGTTCGACGACGACACCCTCCTTGGGGCTTGTTGGGCGGGAGCCAACCTGGTACCGGTGCAACTCGATCCCGGGCTTACCGGATATGTAGCTACGGCGGCCCACCAATCCGGCAGGCGATACGCCTCCATCTTTGGGCCAGCAGAAACGGTGCTGGCCCTCTACTCCCGCTTTGAGCAGTTGGGCCACTTCGCGCACGAGGTCCGCTCCAGGCAGCCCCTTTTGACTATTTCCGGTGGGCCGGCCATCGAAGCGAATCCTTTGCTGACCTTCGGCACCATGGCGGACTTCGAACGCATCCTGCCCGCCTGCGCCGCCATGTTCGAAGAAGAAGTTGGCTACTCCCCGTTCCTGGGCGGCCAGGACTTCTACAGCAGGCGCGTTGCCGGGCTTATCCGCCAAGGGCATTCGTTGGTCCACATCGACGCTGCCGGGACCGTTGTTTTCAAAGCAGAGTTGGGTGCAGTTACCCAGGACGTCACGCAGGTCCAAGGCGTATGGATGAATCCGGAGATGCGTGGGCACCACCAAAGCGCTGGCTACATGGCCGCCGTCGTAAATCTCTCACGTACCTTTGCGCCCGTAACGAGCCTGTACGTCAATGACTACAACGCCAAGGCCCGGGCCACCTACGAAAGAGTCGGCTTCGAGCAAGTCGGGACGTTCGCAACAGTCCTCTTCTAGCCCGGGGAGTCCAGGTTCCCCGTGAGATACCGCTGGATGGTCGGTGCCACCAGGCTAACTACCTCCTCCTGATCAGCACTCGCGAGTGGTTCGAGACGGATCACGTAGCGGAGCAGCATCAGTCCCACCACTTGTGTCGCCACCAGGTTGCCACGCAGGCGGACCTCCTCAGCAGGGCCTTGCACGCCCGCCATGACCCGGGACAGGATGGTCCGGCTCACCGTCTCCCGCAGCAGTGCTGTTTTGGCCTTCGATCCGATGGTTCCCCGAACGAATGCCACCAGGCCGGGTTGCGCCGGGCTTTCCCACAACCGGACTACCGCACGGACAAGTGCTTCAGCCCTCGCCTCCGGTTCCAGGTTTTCAACGCCTGCCAGAACCTCTTCGGGATCGGCAGGCAACTCCACGCTGGAGGCGAACAATTCGTCTTTTCCTTTGAAGAAGTGGTGCACCATGGCCGGATCCACTGAAGCTTCCCGTGCCACTTGCCGAAGACTGGTGCCGTCGAACCCTTGCTCCGCGAACAACTTCCGGGCCGCCACCAGAATGGCTTCGCGCGAATGGTCGCTCCCGCTTCGGCGGCCGCGGCGCAGGGGTTCCAGGCTCATGAGGTTTGCCGCCTCAGGGTCAATGAGGCAAGGACAAGGACGCCCACCACGATCCCGCCCATCACCATCGTGTCCTGCCACATGGCTTCTGTGGCTTCGACGTTCCCTGCGATCTCCTGAAGGGCGTCAACAGAAAAGGTCAGGGGAAGGACTCCGGAGATGGCCTCGAGGACGTCGTTCATCTGCTCCCGGGCCACGAAGAGTCCGCAGAGCAGGATTTGGGGCACCACCACTACCGGCATGAACTGCACAGCCTGGAACTCGGTGCGTGCAAAGGCCGAACACAGCAGCCCCAGGGCCACTCCAAGGACAGCGTTGATGACCGCGATCAGCACGACGAACCCGGGACTGCCCTTGATGTCCAGATCGAAGATCCAGTACGCAACAGCTGTAGCCACGAGGGATTGCAGCGCGGCCATGATGGAGAAGGCAATGGCGTAGCCGAACAAGAGGTCCGCTTTATGGATGGGTGTGGTGAGGAGCCGCTCCAGGGTCCCGGAGGTTCGTTCCCGCAGCATGGTGATGGACGTGACCAGGAACATCACGACGAACGGGAAGATCGCCAGCATCATCAGGCCAACGCGGTCGAAGGTGCGCGGAACGCCCGGGGGCAGTGTTTCGTTCTCGAAAAGATAATAGACGGCTGTGAGCAGCAGCGCCGGAACCACCATAATGAGCGCCACGCTGCGGTGATCGTGCCGCAATTGACCCAGGACCCGGGCGGTGGTTGCAAAGGTCATCCGAAGATTCATGATGCCACCTGGCTTTCCTTTGCCGGCTGACCGCTGTCCGGGCCACGTTCGGCGTCTTTGATCATGTTCAGGAACGCGCGCTCAAGGTCATTGCTGCGTCCCCGGCTTGCGAGCTCGGCGGGTGTGAGCTGCGCCAGCAGCAGGCCGTCCCGCAGAAGCAGCAACGAGGAACAATGCGACGCTTCTTCCATCACATGACTGGAAACCAGGAGCGTCGTTCCGCCAGCGGCCATGTCAACGAACCGCTCCCATAACTCCGCACGCAGTACCGGATCCAAGCCCACTGTCGGTTCGTCCAGGACCAGCAGCTTGGGGTGCGCCACCAGCGCGCATGCCAAGGACACGCGGCTGAACTCCCCGCCCGAGAGGTTCCCTGCTTTCTGCTTGGCAAACGATTCGAGTCCGACGGCGGCAATTGACTCCGCGACGTCTGTCGCTGTTGCCCTGTGCATAGCGCCGAAGTACTTGACGTTGGCTTCGACGCTGAGGTCCGCGTAGACGCTGGCACCTTGGGTGACGTACCCGACGTCGTGCCTTAACGGTGCGCTGCCGGCTGGGCGGCCCAGGACGCTGATGGATCCACGGGTGATGCGTTGTACCCCCACGATGCCCCGCATGAGTGTTGTCTTGCCGCTTCCTGATGGACCGAGCAGCCCCGTAATCAGCCCGCTGTCCACGGCGAAGTCAAGGCCCCGCAGGATTCTTTTTCGGCCGCGGGAGATGTGCAGACCCGTTGCTTCTATTGCTGCGTGTGACATGGCGGCCTCCGGCCCCATCGACTAATTCACCAAGCGATGAATTAACGCTAAGTCCGGTCAACGGGGGCGGTCAAGGGCACTTTGCCATCAAAATCCTTGAAAATGTGTCCGCTATCACATAGGTTTTTCCCAAGCCGTGTCGATGGGGCACGGGTGGTTACAGGGGGAATTATGACAAAGACCTTGAAGGCTGCCTTTGGCAGCCGCACCATCCGTGAGCTCGGCAGTCACCAATGCTTCCCAGTCGCAGGCGATCCCGTTCCGCTGGAGGGAACGGGGGACTAGTCCCCGGACAGAGTCTGCGGCCGGCCGGCCGCTGAGCCACGCCATCGCAGGATGACCAGCCGATCTTTGGCCAGGGGCTTCCATGCGACGGCGTGGCTCTTCTCTGTGATGACTGTTCTGGGGGCTGAGCCATTCTGTTCTGGGGCTGAGCCATTCTGTGCGGAGCTGGCCGCTGGCAGCCGGTAGATTAGTAGACAGTTGTTTTTGCCACATCTGCCATAGAAACGGATACGTACCCGTGGTCCTTCGCCTTTCCCAGTTGTTCCTGCGCACCCTGCGTGAAGATCCCGTCGACGCCGAGGTCGCCAGCCACAAGCTCCTGGTCCGGGCCGGTTACATCCGCCGTGCCGCACCTGGCATTTACACGTGGCTGCCGCTGGGACTGAGCGTCCTGCGCAAGGTGGAGGAGATCATCCGGCAGGAAATGTCCGCCATTGGCGCGCAGGAAGTCCACTTCCCGGCACTGCTGCCGCGCGAACCTTACGAGGCCACCAACCGCTGGACCGAGTACGGGGAGGGCCTGTTCCGGCTTCAGGACCGCAAGGGTGCCGACTACCTCTTGGCTCCGACGCATGAAGAAATGTTCACGCTCCTGGTCAAGGACCTGTACTCCTCGTACAAGGACCTGCCGTTGAGCCTGTACCAGATCCAGAACAAGTACCGCGATGAAGCGCGCCCCCGCGCGGGTCTCCTCCGTGGGCGCGAATTCATCATGAAGGATTCTTACTCCTTCGACGTTGACGACGCCGGCTTGGACGCAAGCTACGCCGCCCACCGCGCCGCATACCTGAAGATCTTCGAACGTCTGGGCCTGGAAGTCATCCCGGTTGCTGCCACCGCAGGTGCCATGGGTGGCTCCAAGAGCGAAGAATTCCTCTTCCCCACCGAGATCGGCGAGGACACCTTTGTGCGCTCGGCCGGCGGCTACTACGCCAACGTCGAGGCAGTCACCACGGTTGTCCCTGAGGATATTGATTTCACGGACGCGCCGGCTGCCCAGGTTCTGGACACACCGAACACACCGACCATCGAGACACTGGTTGACGCAGCCAACCAGCTCGCACCCCGCAGCGAGGCCGACGGCGGCGCCTGGACTGCCGCTGACACGCTGAAGAACGTCGTCCTCGCCGTGACTCTCCCCACTGGTGAACGCCAGATCGTCGTCCTCGGCGTTCCGGGTGACCGTGCGGTGGATCTCAAGCGGGTGGAGGCGAACATTGGATCGTTCCTTCCCATCGCGGGCGAGATCGGGCTGGAAGCAGCCAACGAGGAAGACCTCAAGAAGCTGCCGTGGTTGGTCAAGGGCTACATCGGCCCTGGTTTGTCCCTGGACGAACAAGTGCTGGGCCTGGAAGGGTCCTCCACACTGCTGTTCCTCGTGGATCCCCGCGTCGTGTCCGGCACAACCTGGGTGACGGGCGCCAACGTTGATGGCAAGCATGTCTTCGGACTGGTAGCGGGCCGCGACTTCACCTGGGACGGCGTCATCGAATGCACCGACGTCCGGGCAGGGGATCCGGCACCGGACGGCTCCGGACCGCTTGAGACTGCCCGTGGCATCGAAATGGGCCACATTTTCCAGCTCGGACGCAAGTACGCCGAGGCGCTGGACCTGAAGGTGATGGACCAGAACGGCAAGCAGGTTGTCGTCACCATGGGCTCCTATGGTGTTGGTGTCACCCGTGCTGTCGCAGCCCTTGCCGAAGCCAACCATGACGACCGCGGCCTGGTGTGGCCACGCTCGGTGGCTCCGGCCGATGTACACGTTGTGGCTGTGGGCCGCGGTGACGAAATTTTCGAAGCCGCAGAGAAGCTATCGGCGGAACTCGAGGCTGCAGGCCTCGACGTCATCTTTGATGACCGGCCCAAGGTTTCTCCCGGCGTCAAGTTTGGCGATGCCGAACTCGTCGGCGTGCCCACTATCCTGGCCGTCGGCCGTGGACTTGTGGACGGTGTAGTGGAGATCAAGGACCGTCGCAGTGGTGAAGCCGAGAACATCTCGGTGGAGAAGGCCGTGGATTACGTGGTCAACGCTGTCCGTAACCGGTGATTTCCGGCTTCGAGACTATCCAGCTCACCACCATCATCCTGATTGTGGTGGCTGGATTCGCAGCCGGCTGGGTTGACGCGGTAGTAGGAGGCGGGGGGCTGATCCAGCTCCCCGCACTTCTGCTGGTACCTGGCATCACTCCAGTCCAGGCACTGGCCACGAACAAGATGGGTTCCATCTTCGGCACTACCACCAGTGCCACCACCTATTACAGGCGGGTGGGACCGGACCTCAAGACGGCAATACCCATGGCGGTGATTGCGCTGGCGGGGAGCTTTGGCGGTGCCATCCTTGCTGCATCGCTGCCGGCCAGCGTTTTCAAGCCCATCATTGTGGTGGCGCTGATCGCCGTCGCGATTTTCACGGCACTTCGCCCCAGCGCGGGCGAGCTGACGGCTCTGCGGCACGATGGGCACAAGCACTATGTGGTGGCTTGCCTGATCGGTGCCGTGATCGGTTTTTACGATGGCCTGATCGGTCCCGGTACGGGATCATTCCTGGTGATCGCCTTAGTCTCTGCCATGGGTTACGCCTTCCTTGAAGCCAGCGCGAAGGCCAAGATTGTCAACATGGCCACCAATGCCGGTGCCCTGATTTTCTTCCTCCCTCACGGTTCCCTGTTGTGGGGAGTGGGCCTGGTGCTGGGGTTCGCGAATATGGCGGGCGGATATCTGGGTGCCCGGACAGCCGTAGCCAGGGGGAGCGGGTTTGTACGGATCGTGTTCCTGATCGTCGTGGCGGCGCTGATCATCAAGCTCGGCATGGACGTGTGGAACGATAACGTCAGCTGACTGCGTCCCCGGGCCTGGGCAAGTCATGTGCTGCTGGAAGTCCTTCGAGTGTCCTGCCCGCCAGCGTGCTGGCCACCCACAAGGAACGGGCCAGATCGCCTTCGTGACCTCGTTTTCCCGCGTACCACAGGGCGTTGTCCACTTCGCGGGCAATGCTCCACTGTCGCGCGACCTCCGGATCAAGCCCAGCGGCGAGGCTGAAATCCCGGCATCGCTCCCGCAGGGCAGCTGCAGGATCGCGACGTGAGAGATCCTTGATCCGGTTCCACAGAACGGGCGCCACCGCAAATTCGGCCTCACCGATCTGCGGCTGCGGATCGATGGCCACGTATTCGCGGCGGTCCCCGCCCAAGGTGCCGAGGATGTTCATGAAATGCAGATCGGTGTGCACCAGGACGTCCCTGCCGGATCGGCGGCCCACAGCACCGCGGGTCTGGCACACTTCCAGTGCAGCCTCCAATAACCACCGCGGGAAGGGTCGGTCCTGCCGCTCCCACTCAGAAGGCATTTCGTCGCTCCAGCGCTCGGCCGTGGCAGCGATGTGATCGAATCCCCGCCACTCGGGACGATCATCAGGGGTAATGGAAAGCTCGCGCATGATCTCACCCCAGACCTGCCGGGCCTCATCCATGGGGACATCCTGTAGCCAACAGGACGCGTCGAGGCGTTCCAGCAGCATAGAGCAACTGGCGGTGTCGGCAGCCAGGAGCCGGACAGCTCCGTGGCCACCCCACAGGGCCAAGGCATGGCGCTCCACGAGAGCTTCCTCATGCGGATAGGCGATCTTCAGCGCAGCCTGCCTGCTGTGCTGGAGAACGGGCACAACCAAGGCTCCGTGTCCGTTCCACGGCTCTTCACCGGGTGCGAGGTCCACGGACAACTGCCAACGGTCCAAAGCCTCACGGATAAGCCCCGGAAGGCTCGCCAGCCAGTCCCGCCCCGCAGAATCGCGGTTGTATCGGGCGTGGAGGTCGCCCGGAATCGGAATCATGGCGTGAAGGGTCACGCCATCAGCCTAGCTCTGCCCGGCGGTACTACCCTCAGAAAACGCCGCTGGCGCCCAAGAGGCTTCCGATCGAGAACGTGGCTGCAAGCGCCAAGGCTCCGCCCAGCACCACCCGGGCTGCTGCCCGGAACCTGGGTGCCCCACCAATCCAGGCCCCCAGGGCTCCCGTGATCGCGAGAGCCAGCAGGACGGCAGCGAACGTCAGTGGAACCCGCATTTCGGGGGGAGGGAGCAGGATGGCCAGCATGGGAAGCACGGCGCCCAGGGTAAATGCCACTGCCGAGGCAAAGGCGGCGTTCCACGGACTCACGATGTCGTCTTCGTGGATATTGAGCTCGGCGGACAAGTGCGCCGCAAGGGCATCGTGCTTCGTGAGTTCTTCGGCCACTGTCCGGGCGGTACGCGGTGTGAGCCCCTTCGCCTGGTAGATCGCGGCAAGCTCCTCGAGTTCTTCCTCCGGCTGCTCGGCGAGTTCCCGGCGTTCCTTCTCGATGAGCGACTTCTGCGTGTCGCTCTGGCTACTGACGGATACATACTCGCCCAACGCCATGGAAATGGCGCCACCCACGAGGCCAGCCGTACCAGCAGCAAGGATGCTGCCGGTGTTGGTCGTGGCACCGGCCACGCCGACGACGATCGCGGCGACGGAGACGATGCCGTCATTCGCCCCCAAAACTCCGGCGCGCAGCCAGTTCAGCCTATGGGCAAGGTCATCACGATGCGGTTCGTTCTCGTGCGTGGTAGCAGTTTCTGCGGAAGCCATGGTTCAAGCCAAGCACCGCCGGGCCGCCTTGGCCAGCATGGCTAGGCTCGCCTATCCCATCCGCCGTTTGCACTAACTGCGGTTGGTACTAACGGGGGAGTGGATTAACCGGGGCGTGGATTAACTGGGGGCGGGCGTCGGCAGGGGAGGCAAGTCATCGGCGTCGAAGTCCAACCCCGGCAAAGCGGCCAGCGCGGCACCCCAATGCCAGCTCCTGCGCACGGCCGCCAGCAGGCCGCTGGTGGCCCAGCCCCGGGTCTCTCCTGTCGAAAGCGCGATGAGATCGCCAAATCCCTGCAGGGAGTCCGATTCCAGGGCTCCCAAGCCCGCGGCCGGGTCTTCAGCGAACTGTGCAGGCAGCCTGTATCCGGCCTCCCGGGTAGGGACGTCGCCACAGTTACGGCGGGTCAAGGCCTCCGCTTGTTGAAGCAGACGCTCGTGCACCGCAAGATCCTTGGCGGCTTGGGCAGTTGCGCCAGCGTCCAATCGCTTCAGTGCCACCTGATAGATGTAGACGGCTTCCTGTTCTGAACGGACAGTGGCGGCCAAAGCCGCATCGGTGGTGGCAGCGGTAGCATCCGGGGTGGGGCTGATTGAAGGGCACTGGTGCACAGCCGGTGTAGTGGCAGGCGCGCTACCACTTGACGTCGGCGACGGTACCGGCAGCTGCCACACCGCAGCCAGCTTTTCGCCCTGGAGAAGTTGGGCGGATCCGACGGCGGCGAGCAACCGGGCGATCCCGCCGTCGGCCTCGCGGGCGTCGTCCAGTCGTTGCCGCCCGCTGGCGGTCAGACCAGCCACGACTGCAGCGGGCGTCGCTTGGTTGGCCGCATCATCCTCAGAAGGGTCATCTTTATCGCTTGCCGTCGAGGCTGCGGAGATGGCAGCAGCTGCAGCAGAAGGTGGAAGGAGGGCCCGGGACTGTGTTGTCAGCAATGTCACAGCATCGTCCAGGGCGGGCGTTTGGGAACCGGATCCTCCAGCTGCCATCAATCCAGCAGCCGATTCCCGCAGCCCCTGAGTATCGGCGAAAGCGTCGGCGAGGGCAGACTCGGAGAATGAAACCGCGGGGGGAGTCCCGGAATCCCGCGGTAGAAGTACGATTCCCGTGCCCGCAACGAGCAGCGCAACCACGGAAATGAGAAGGAGCCGACCCCACGCTGGTGATTGTCGTTTTTCACTTGTCTGCTCGTCCACAACACACCATGGTGTCATGTGGACGGGAAACTCCGTGCACCATGTGCTGCCGAAAATCGTTAGGCTAGTAGTCACAACAACATCTATCGGGAGGCGGCGGGCAACGTGAGTGACTCGGAAGCCACGACTTCAACAGACCGTACTGAGTCGAATTCAACGGCCACCATCCACAACCCGGAAGAGCGCAGGCTAAAGGCGCTGCTCGAACCGGCAGTCCTTGCCAACAGGCTCTACCTCGAGGATGTTTCCATCCACGTTGCCGGTTCACACCGCACGGTCCACGTCGTCGTGGATCTTCCGCAGGAGGAGACCGGAGGCGTCAGCCTTGACGCCATCGCAGATGTCTCGCGTGGGTTGTCCGATATTCTGGACAACGATCCCCACGACGACGGCCGTCCCTACGACCTCGAAGTTTCTTCGCCAGGAGTAGGCCGTCCGCTGACGGAACCGCGCCACTGGCACAGGGCCCGCGGCCGCATGGTCAGGGTCAACGTCATCCAGGGTGAGAACGTCCTTGGCCGGATTGCGTCAGTAGATGACGCCGGTGTGACCCTCATTCCGGAGCACGAGGTCAAAAAGGGCATGAAGCCCAAACAGGGGGACCCCATCACTATTCCTTTCGACAGGATCCGCCACGGAAAAGTCGAGATTGAATTCAGCCACCTCCACGAGGCCGGGCTGGCAGACGAACACAATGGACCTTCCGAGGAGGCCTAATGGATATTGACATGAGCGCACTGAGACTCCTGGAGCGTGAGCGTGAAATCCCGCTGGACCTCCTGATTCCCACCATCGAGCAAGCGCTCCTGGTGGCCTATCACAAGACGCCCGGTGCCTTCGAGAAGGCCCGCGCCGAGCTGGACCGCAAGAGCGGCCACGTGACTATCTGGGCAACGGAAATCGACGATGACGGCGAGGCCATCGGGGAGTTCGAGGACACCCCGGCCGGTTTCGGCCGTATCGCTGCAAGCACGGCACGCCAGATCATCCTGCAGCGTCTTCGCGACGTTGAGGACGATAACGTATTAGGCGAATTCAAGGGTCGCGAAGGCGAACTCGTTGCCGGCATGATCCAGCAGGGCAACAACCCGCACATGATCCAGGTAAACCTTGGATCCGTGGAGGCCCTGTTGCCGCCACCCGAGCAGGTTCCTGGTGAGAAGTACATTCACGGCAGCAGGCTTCGTGCCTTCGTGGTGGATGTCCACCGTGGGGCGAAGGGCCCGTCCATTACGCTTTCCCGTTCGCACCCGGGCCTGGTCCGTAAGTTGTTCGAAATGGAAGTTCCGGAAATCGCGGACCGTTCCGTCGAGATCGTGGCACTTGCCCGGGAAGCCGGCCACCGCACCAAGATCGCCGTCAAAGCGAACATCCCCGGTGTCAACGCCAAGGGCGCTTGCATCGGCGAAATGGGCTCCCGCGTCCGTGCAGTCATGACCGAGCTGAACGACGAAAAGATCGACATCGTGGACTTCAGCGAGGACCCGGCGACCTTCATCGCCAACTCCTTGTCACCGTCCCGGGTGAATTCGGTCACTATCACGGACGAGGCAACTCGCTCGGCCCGTGTAGTTGTGCCCGACTACCAGCTCTCCTTGGCGATCGGCAAGGAAGGCCAGAATGCACGCCTCGCTGCGAAGCTGACCGGATGGCGGATCGATATCGTGTCAGACGCCGCCCCGGCCTAGACCGACTAACGATCGTTCCGGCGGCCTGGCCGCCGGGAGCCGCGCCGCGCTGGCGGTGTGGCCGGTTTCGGCTGTCCGGGGCCGGGGGGCTAGAATAGATGGAACCGGGCTTACGTCCGGTATCCGCGCGCTTTGACGTGCCTTATCTGCATGTGCAGGGTCGGCCGTCAGCGCAAGTTTGCAGAGGCAGGTAAGGACACGTCGTGGCTGAACTGCTTGAACGCGGCCATGGCCCTGTTCGTACCTGCATCGGATGCCGGAAGCAAGGCTCTCGGTCCGAGCTTGTCCGGCTGGTCGCCCAAGGCCGTGGTTCGTCCACTGTCCTTGTGGATGTTCGACGCCGGATGGCCGGCAGGGGTGCGTGGCTGCATCCCAGCGAAAAGTGCTTGGCATTGGCAATCAAGCGGCGTGCTTTCGGAAGGGCCCTTGCGGGCGCTACTGAAACAAGCGCCGTCGAAAGCTACTTCATGTCAGGCGCGCCACTTGTGGAGGCTCAGGCTGCCACAGGAAAACCGTCCAAACCTGAAAGCGGGTCAGAAAACTGATGGAAACCCGATGAGTTCCCAGCGATGAGTGCGTAACGATGACAACTTTGTTGCGCTCTGCAATGGGCCTTTTAGTCGCGCTGGCGGCAGGGGCCCGCAGTAAGAAGTAGACGGTTCGTGCCTGGCTCGGTGCGGACCGAGACAGGAGAAATGTGGCCAAGGTCCGCGTACATGAGCTCGCCAAAGAGCTCGGTATTACTTCCAAAGATGCAGTAACAAAACTGCAGGAATTGGGCGAATTCGTTCGCTCCGCCTCTTCCACCATTGAGGCCCCCGTCGTGAAGAAGCTTCGCGACGCTTACCCCGGTGCAGGCGCTGCAAAGGCAGCTGCCCCCGCACCTGCAGCCGCCCCCAAGGCTCCGGCTGCTCCCGCAACATCCCGTCCGGCCGCTCCGGCTCCGGGTCCGGCTGCACCAAAGGCTCCGGCTCCGGCAGCACCCGCCGCGGCTGCACCTGCCGCCCCCGCTGCATCTGCTCCTGCGGCGCCTGCCCCGGCAGCGCCCTCGGCTCCGGCCGCATCCACGACGCCGTTTTCGGCGAAGCCCGGTGCCCGTCCTGCTCCCAAGGCAGAGACTCCGGCTCCGTCCCGCCAGGGCGGCCAGGCTCCGCGTCCCGGCGGTCCCCGTCCGGGCAACAACCCCTTCGCTACGTCCCAGGGCATGCCCCGCGGCCGTGGTGGCGATGGCGAACGTCCGCCGCGTCCGGGCAACAACCCGTTTGCAACCTCACAGGGCATGCCCCGTGCAGGTGGCCGCAACGATGGCGAACGCCCCGGTGGTCCCCGCCCCGCAGCAGGTGCCGGTGGTCCCCGTCCCGCAGCAGGCAGCGGTGGTCCCCGTCCGGGTGCTCCGCGTCCCGGTGCACCCCGTCCCGGTGGTGCTCCGCGTCCGGCCGGCGGTCCCGGTGGTGGAAACCGTCCTACTCCGGGCATGATGCCCAACCGCACTGAGCGTCCGGCTCCCGGTGGCGCAGGTCGTCCCGGTGGCGCAGGCCGTCCGGGTGGCGGCGGACCGGGTCGTCCCGGTGGCGCACCAGGTGCAGGTACCGGTGGCGGCGCTCCCGCCGGCGGTGGCTTTGGCAAGGGTGGCCGCGGTCGCGGTGGTACCCAGGGTGCCTTCGGCAAGGGCGGTGCCGGTCGTGGCAAGCAGCGCAAGTCGAAGCGTGCAAAGCGCCAGGAACTGGAGCAGATGAGTGCTCCGTCGCTGGGCGGCGTGTCCGTACCCCGCGGCGATGGCGAGACCATCATCCGTCTGCGCCGTGGTTCCTCCATCACGGACTTTGCCGAGAAGATCGATGCGAACCCCGCGTCGCTCGTGACCGTTTTGTTCCACCTCGGTGAGATGGCAACGGCTACGCAGTCCCTCGACGAAGACACCTTTGGATTGCTTGGTGCCGAACTTGGCTACAAGCTCCAGGTTGTTTCGCCGGAAGACGAAGAGCGCGAGCTGCTGGACCAGTTCGACATCAACATCCAGGACGAGCTTGACGCCGAGGGTGACGATGTCCTCGAGGCACGCCCGCCGGTTGTCACCGTCATGGGTCACGTTGACCACGGTAAGACCCGCCTGCTTGATGCCATCCGCAACTCCAACGTTGTGGCCGGCGAGCACGGTGGAATCACCCAGCACATCGGTGCTTACCAGATCAGCCACATCCACGAGGGCACGGCCCGCGACATCACGTTCATTGACACCCCCGGTCACGAGGCCTTCACGGCCATGCGTGCACGTGGTGCCAAGGTCACCGACATCGCGATCCTGGTTGTTGCAGCCGACGACGGCGTTATGCCGCAGACGGTGGAAGCACTCAACCACGCCCAGGCAGCCAACGTGCCGATCGTCGTCGCAGTGAACAAGATCGACAAGGAAGGCGCCAACCCTGACAAGGTCAAGGGTCAGCTCACCGAGTACGGCCTGGTTCCCGAAGAATACGGTGGCGACACCATGTTCGTTGAGGTTTCTGCCCGCCAGAACCTCAACATCGACGAACTGATCGATGCCGTCCTGTTGACGGCCGATGCCGCACTGGACCTGCGTGCCAACCCGGACAAGGACGCTCGAGGCATTGCCATCGAAGCGAACCTGGACAAGGGTCGCGGTTCCGTGGCCACCGTCCTGGTGCAATCCGGCACCTTGGCCGTGGGCGACACGATCGTGGCCGGTACGGCCCACGGCCGCGTCCGTGCCATGTTCGACGAGAACGGCGAGGCACTGGATGTCGCACTGCCGTCGCGTCCGGTGCAGGTCCTCGGCCTGTCCAACGTGCCGCGTGCAGGTGACACCTTCCTGGTGACGCCGGACGAGCGTACGGCCCGCCAGATCGCCGAGAAGCGCGAAGCTGCCGACCGCAACGCCGCACTGGCCAAGCGTCGCAAGCGCATCAGCCTGGAAGACTTCGACCAGGCCGTTGCTGAAGGCAAGATCGACACCCTCAACCTCATCCTCAAGGGTGACGTCTCCGGTGCCGTGGAAGCCCTCGAAGACGCCTTGCTCAAGATCGATGTCGGAGACGACGACGTTCAGCTCCGTGTCATCCACCGCGGTGTGGGTGCCATCACGCAGAACGACGTCAACCTGGCAACGGTGGACAACGCCATCATCATCGGCTTCAACGTCAAGCCGGCTGAGCGCGTCGCTGAACTGGCTGACCGTGAAGGCGTGGACATGCGCTTCTACTCCGTCATCTACGCAGCAATCGATGACATTGAGATGGCCCTCAAGGGCATGCTCAAGCCGGAGTACGAAGAAGTCCAGCTCGGTACTGCCGAAGTCCGCGAAGTCTTCCGGTCCTCCAAGTTCGGAAACATCGCCGGTTCGATCGTCCGCACGGGCATCATCCGCCGTAACACCAAGGCACGCGTTAGCCGCGACGGCAAGGTCATCGGTGACAACCTCACCGTTGAGACGCTCAAGCGCTTCAAGGATGACGCAACCGAAGTCCGTACCGACTTCGAGTGTGGTATCGGTCTTGGCTCGTTCAACGACATCTCCGAAGGCGACATCATCGAGACCTTCGAGATGCGCGAAAAGCCGCGCGTCTAGGTTCCGCTTGGAGCGGGTCCGTCGGGTAGCCCCGGCGGACCCGTTCCGTACCCGTTTCTACTTTCCAGGAGGAAGTCATGGCCGATCCGGCACGCGCTGCCAAGTTGGCGCAGCGGATAAAGGTCGTCGTCGCAGAGGCCCTCGGCCGCAGGGTCAAGGACCCACGCGTCGAGTCCATCACGATCACGGACGCCCGCGTCACCAACGACCTTCAGCACGCCACCATTTACTACACCGTCTTTGGTGACGAGATTGCCCACGCGGATGCCGCCAGGGCATTGGAGAAGGCCAAGGGTGTGCTGCGACAGGAAGTCGGCCGCAATATCACAGTCCGGCTGACTCCCACCCTTGAGTTCGTTGCTGACCAGATTCCGGTCAACGCTTCGAACCTTGAGGAGTTGCTCCGTGAAGCAAAGCGTCGCGACGCCGAGGTAGCCGCTTTGGCTGCCGGCGCCAAGCACGCAGGCGAGGCTGACCCCTACAAGGGCGAGGCTTCCGAGGGCTCCGAAGAAATCGACGAAGACGACTTCGACGAAGAAGACATCGACCTCGCGGACGATGACGAACTCGACGAAGACGCCAACCGCTAAAAATCGTTTTGAGTTTTGTACACGTAATGCCCTTGGGACGCGTTCCCGGGGGCATTACGTGTATTCAAAGTCGCTAGTATCGAAAGCATGTCCGCGCACAATGCACAGCAGCATGACGAATTCCTGAAGCGTGATGAATTCCTGAACCGGGCCATACGGCTTGCTGTCCAGAACGTTTTCGACGGCGGTGGGCCGTTTGGCGCTGTCGTCGTCACCCCGGATGGCAGCGTCCATGAGGGCGTGAATCGGGTAACGCGCGACAACGATCCCACGGCGCATGCCGAAGTGGTGGCCATTCGCCGTGCCGCAGCGGACATGGGCAACTTCGATCTCAGCGGCTCGGTGCTCTATGCCAGTTGCGAGCCATGCCCCTTGTGCCTCTCGGCCACACTCTGGGCCAGGATTGGCCGCGTGTATTTCGCTGCCGACCGGCACGGCGCCGCCAGGGCCGGATTCGATGATGCAGTGTTCTACGAGTACTTCGCCGGTACCCGGCCTGAGCTGCTTCCCGTAGAACACGCGCCGGTAGCCGCCTCCGAGACGCCCTTTGAGGCCTGGCGCAACAACGCGGAGCGCACGGACTACTAGCGGCTCTTACGGCCGGGCAGGTAGCCGGCTGACGCCGTCGAGCAGTTCCTGCTGATCGCCGCACAGGGCAATCCGGATCCAACCCTCGCCGATCGACCCAAAAGCGGTGCCCGGCGCGAAGGAAACACCCGAATCCGCCAGAAACGCGTGGACCCAGGCCCGGACATCGCCGCCACTGACATGGGAGACATTGGCCCACAGGTAGAAAGCTCCCTGTGCGCCGAGGAAGGGGATGCCCTTGCCTTCCAGGATGGCGGAGGCGGCATCACGATTGCTCCTATAGTGGTTGCGCGCGTCCGTCACGTAGTCCTGGGGGCCGGTCAACGCGGCCAAGGCCGCATACTGCGATGGCGAAGCAACGCAGGAAACGATTGCTTCCATGACATTGTTCATCCTCTTTTCCATGCCCGGCGGGCAGATCAAGGCTCCGATTCGCAGGCCGGTGAGCCCGTAGGTCTTTGACAGTGTCAGTGATGTGAAGACGCGTGCCTCACCGGGGATGTCGCTATCGAAGCGGACAGGGCTGACATGCGGGACGTCAAAGGTGAAGGCTTCATAGCACTCATCAGAGATGATCCAGAGATCGTGCCGGACGGCGAGTTCCACGAGCTGCCGGGTCGCGTCCTCGCTGATGACGGCGCCCAGGGGGTTGGAGGGCGAGTTCAGCATGAGGACCCGGGTCTGCGGAGTGATGAGGGCTTCGATGTCCTCGATGTCCGGCTGGAAGTCGTTGTGCGGATACAGAGGATACGGAACGGGCACCGCGTGGAGGAGCCGACTGGTCATGGCGAACGTGGGGTAGCCGGGGTTGGGCAGGAGGATTTCATCGCCGGGGGAGAGAAGCAGGCTCATGGCGAAGTGCAGGCCTTGTTGGGCTCCGTCCACTACGTAGACGCGTTCGGCACCGATATCCACGTGATGATGCTCACGGAATCTCTTGGCGAAGGCTTCGCGGAGCGCGGGAATTCCTGCGTTTGGGGTGTAGTTGGTTTCGTCCCGTTCAAGGCACGCTATTCCGGCGTCGAGGACGTGCCGTGGGAGCGCAAAGCCCGGCTCGCCGATGCTGAGCACGATCGCCCCGGGGGTGGTCCAGGCGGCCTCAGTGATTTCTCGGATCTGGTTCACGGGGACATCGCGGACGTGTGCGGCAAGCTCAGGCATGGGAGCTATCCTAGCCACCCATATACTGGTAAGCGTGCTTTCTGGACTGGTAATCGTTGACAAACCGCAGGGATGGACCAGCCATGATGTGGTTGGCCGGATGCGGCGGCTGGCCGGTACCCGGAAAGTGGGGCATGCTGGAACGCTTGATCCCATGGCTACAGGCGTGCTGGTCCTTGGGATCAACAAGGCCACACGTCTCCTGACCTACATTGTGGGAACGTCCAAGACGTATACGGCCACTATCAGGCTCGGCGAAACCACCATCACCGATGACGCCGAAGGCGAAGTTAGCCAGGCGCGCAGCGCAGTGGAGGTCAGCGACGAAGCGATTGCTCAAGGCGTCGCCGCCCTCACGGGCCCCATCCAGCAGGTACCCAGCAGCGTCAGCGCGATCAAGGTCAACGGTGAACGCTCCTATGCCCGTGTCCGCTCCGGCGAAGAGGTCAAGCTTGCGGCCCGGCCCGTCACCATCCACCGCTTCGACATCCACTCCATCACCAGGATCGACGGCGGCCGGGTAGTCGACGTCGATGTCACCGTGGAATGTTCCTCCGGCACGTACATCCGGGCTCTGGCGCGGGACCTCGGCATCGCCTTGGGCGTCGGCGGACATCTCACTGCCTTGCGGCGAACCCAGGTGGGCCCTTACACGATCGACCAGGCGCGGACGCTGGAAGAACTCGCCGGCCAACTCGAAGTGCTGGACATGTCCCTTGCTGCGCGTTCCCTGATGCCCAACCGGGAATTGAGCGATCAGGAAACCACCGAGATCTCCTTTGGCAGACGCATCGCCGCAGGCCCTGGCGCCGGAACGCCGGCTGCTGCCACCGCTGAGAATCCTGCCGCAGCGTTCGCGCCGTCGGGAGAGCTGGTGGCCCTGTTGGCCGATACGGGGAGCTTCGCGAAGCCTGTGTTGGTCTTTGCCCCCGGAACCGGCACCGGAACCGGAACCGGCACCGCCAGAGCCAGCGAGGAAAAGTAGGCATGGACGGCTATTTCTACTCCATCCTTATTGTTGGTTTGGTATCCACGATCGCGTGCGTCGTGGCAGGTTTGATGAAGAAAGCCCCCAACGACGTCACAATCTTTTCCGTGTTGGCTGTGGAGCTGGCCCTGCTGGTCTACTTGGTTGGCTCGATTGTCCGCGTTGCCACGGGTGAACAGATGGCCGGCGAAGCCTGGGAGTTCTGGGGATACCTGATCACGGCGCTGATGATTCCGCTGGGAGCTGTGTACTGGGCCATCCTTGAACGCACCCGTTGGAGCAACTTCGTCCTGGCGGCGGTCGGCGTCACTGCGCTCGTCATGGCCGCCCGCATGAACCAGATCTGGTACTGACCTTGAAGGAAAAACGCAAAATGACTGGAACCGAGACTGAGGCAAATGCCGGCCGGACACCCCAAAAAGACACACGGAACACCGGCCCTGGGCGCTTGCTGATCGCGGTGTATGCCGTCTTCGCACTCTCGGCCACGGCCCGTGCCGGCTACCAGATTGCCACCAAGTTTGCCGAAGCTCCGCTGGCGCATATCCTCTCGGCGTTCGCCGCCGTCGTCTACGTCGTAGCGACCATCTCGCTGGCAAAACCGGGCCGCACATGGTTCAAAGTGTCGTTGGCCGCGGTACTCGTGGAACTCGTCGGAGTGCTGGTAGTTGGGGCCATAAGCCTGTTCGATCCGGTGGCCTTCCCGCATGACACTGTGTGGTCGCTGTTTGGACGCGGTTATGGTTTCGTCCCGCTCGTGCTGCCCATCCTTGGACTCCTGTGGTTGAACAAGAGGCGGCCGTCCAAGGCGAACAGCCACAACGGGTAACCTTAGAATGTTCCGGCGCCGGGAGGTTGCCGGGCGGAACGAATATCTGCAGTAAAAGGCGAGGTTGATGGTCCACATCTGGAACGATCCCACCGAAGTCCCCGAGGACTTCGGACCAACAGTCGTTACCATCGGGAACTTTGACGGCGTCCATCGTGGCCACCAGCATGTTCTCGCACAACTGACAAACACCGCCAAACGGCACCACATCCCTTCAGTGGCCGTTACCTTTGATCCCCACCCCGCCCAGGTCCACCGCCCGGAGTCTGCGCCGGAGCTGATCATGGGCCTCCAGGACAAACTGGACGCCCTCGGCGAAACAGGCGTGGATGCCGTTCTGGTCATGAAGTACACGCTGGACCTCGCCTCCATGACGCCCATCGAGTTTGTCCGCCAAGTCCTCCTTGAGGGCCTTCATGCTGCGCACGTCGTGGTCGGCCACGACCTCCGCTTCGGTGCAGGGAATGTCGGCGACGTCGTCACCATGCAGGAACTCGGCGAGCAGTTGGGCTTTGGCGTCCAGGTGGTCAATGAGTATGGCGCAGGAGGCTTCCCGGTCCACGACGACGGCGACGCCGACCGCCGCTGCTCCTCCACCTGGGTGCGGGAAGCCTTGTCCGAAGGCGACGTCGTTACCGCTGCCGCCGTTCTGGGACGCCCCCACCGCATGCGCGGCGAGGTGGTTCATGGAGCAGCGCGCGGGAGGAACCTCGGTTTCCCCACTGCGAACCTTGCGCATGATTCCACGGGGTACGTACCGGCGGACGGTATCTATGCAGGCTGGTTGATAGACCAGTCCGGAACGCGGTGGCCCGCTGCGATTTCCGTCGGTTCCAACCCCACGTTTGACGGTGTGAGCCGTCAAGTGGAGGCCCACGTTATTGATCGTCCGGAGGAGAACGTGGAGGACTTCGACCTCTACGGACAGACTGTCGCGGTCGAATTTACCCAGCGCCTCCGCGGCATGGTGGCGTATCGCGGGCCCGAGGCGCTGGTGGAGCAGATGTGCCTGGATGTAGCGCAGGCACACGAGCTGCTGACCCAGCGCTAGCGGTATTTCGACAACAATGCTGACCTGCCGGTAAACTGTTACTGGATCCGGCTGCAGTCCGTGGCGGCTGGACCTGTTTTTGTGTGCGGAGACGCACCGGAAGCAACCCGTCAGCGAGGCGCTGCACCGGGAGGCACGGCACAACTCTAGGAGTTCACGTGGCACTTGACGCCGCTGTAAAGCAGTCCATCATCAAGGAATACGCAACCTCTGAAGGCGACACCGGTTCGCCCGAGGTCCAGGTTGCAGTCCTGACCCAGCGGATCAAGGATCTGACTGAGCACATGAAGGAGCACAAGCACGACTTCCACACCCAGCGCGGTCTGCTGGCCATGGTTGGTCGTCGCAAGCGCATGCTTACCTACCTGAAGAACACTGACATCGCCCGCTACCGTTCGCTCATCGAGCGCCTCGGCCTGCGCCGCTAGTCTGCCTTTGGGGGCGGCCCGGTCCCTCGCGGAACGGGCCGCCTTCTTCAAAAACAACTAAAAACAGGAAATCAACCGCATCGCGCATTCGCGGTCCTCGGTAGTGATTCCCGGGAGGGTCATCGGTGACGATGAAGCCCGTGGATCTCGATCGATGACCGGGTGTCGTACAGGCCAGGAATAAA
Organism: Paenarthrobacter sp. 2TAF44; assembly: GCF_052114885.1. Taxonomy (NCBI): domain Bacteria; kingdom Bacillati; phylum Actinomycetota; class Actinomycetes; order Micrococcales; family Micrococcaceae; genus Paenarthrobacter; species Paenarthrobacter sp. 2TAF44. The sequence continues at coordinate 143,174 of NZ_JBFRFP010000007.1, forward strand.
GAAGAGGCCTGGGTTGATGCGGCGGACTTCCGCTAAATCAGAAACGGAGGTGACTCTCAATGGAGGGTCCCGAAATCCAGTTCTCCGAAGCGATTATTGACAACGGCCGTTTTGGCAAGCGTGTCATCCGCTTTGAAACCGGCCGCCTTGCCAAGCAGGCTGCCGGCGCTTCGATGGTCTACATCGACGAAGACACCGCACTCCTCTCGGCAACCACCGCAGGCAAGCAGCCGCGCGAAGGCTTCGACTTCTTCCCGTTGACGGTTGACGTCGAGGAGCGTATGTACGCTGCCGGCCGTATCCCGGGTTCGTTCTTCCGCCGTGAAGGCCGCCCGTCCACGGAAGCCATCCTGGCTTGCCGCCTGATGGACCGCCCGCTGCGCCCGGCCTTCGTCAAGGGCCTTCGCAACGAGGTCCAGATCGTCGTTACCGTCCTGGCGATCAACCCGGACGAGCTCTACGACGTCGTGGCAATCAACGCCTCCTCCATGTCCACCCAGCTCTCCGGCCTCCCGTTCTCCGGCCCGATCGGTGGCGTCCGCGTTGCCCTCATCGCCGACGAACAGGGTTCGCAGTGGGTTGCTTTCCCCAAGCACTCGCAGCTTGAGAACGCCGTGTTCAACATGGTTGTTGCCGGCCGCATTGCAGGTGACGACGTCGCCATCATGATGGTTGAAGCCGAAGCAACCGACAACTCCTGGAACCTCATCAAGGAACAGGGCGCAACTGCTCCCACCGAAGAAGTTGTTTCCGAGGGCCTCGAAGCCGCAAAGCCGTTCATCAAGGCTCTTTGCGAAGCCCAGGCCGATCTTGCTGCCCGTGCAGCGAAGCCGACCGTCGAGTTCCCGGTCTTCCTGGACTACCAGGATGACGTCTACGCAGCTGTGGAAGCCGCTGCTGCCGACAAGCTGGCCGCAGTCTTCCAGATCGCCGACAAGCAGGAGCGCGACAACGCTTCCGACGAGCTCAAGGACGAAGTCCTCGGTGCACTCGCCGGTAACTTCGAAGGCCGTGAAAAGGAGCTGTCCGCAGCTTTCCGCTCGGTCACCAAGCACGTTGTCCGCCAGCGCATCCTCAAGGACCAGGTCCGCATCGACGGCCGTGGCCTGACGGACATCCGCCAGCTGACCGCCGAGGTAGAGGTTCTGCCCCGCGTTCACGGCTCTGCCATCTTCGAACGTGGCGAGACCCAGATCATGGGCGTCACCACGCTGAACATGCTCAAGATGGAACAGCAGATCGACTCGTTGTCGCCGGTAACGCGCAAGCGCTACATGCACAACTACAACTTCCCGCCGTACTCCACCGGTGAAACCGGTCGCGTCGGTTCCCCGAAGCGCCGCGAAATCGGTCACGGCGCCCTCGCAGAGCGCGCTCTCGTGCCGGTTCTGCCTTCCCGCGAGGAATTCCCGTACGCCATCCGCCAGGTATCCGAGGCCCTCGGTTCCAACGGTTCGACGTCCATGGGTTCGGTGTGTGCTTCGACGCTCTCCATGCTCAACGCTGGTGTCCCGCTGAAGGCAGCCGTTGCCGGTATCGCCATGGGCCTGGTTTCCGACCAGGTTGATGGCCAGACCCGCTACGCAGCTCTGACCGACATCCTCGGCGCCGAAGACGCATTCGGCGACATGGACTTCAAGGTTGCCGGTACGTCCGAGTTCGTCACGGCCATCCAGCTGGACACCAAGCTCGACGGCATCCCCGCTTCCGTGCTGGCAGCAGCACTGAAGCAGGCCCGCGAAGCCCGCCTCCATATCCTTGAGGTCATCAACGCAGCGATCGACACGCCGGACGAGCTCTCCGAGTTCGCCCCCCGCGTCATCGCTGTCAAGATCCCCGTAGACAAGATCGGCGAGGTCATCGGCCCCAAGGGCAAGATGATCAACCAGATCCAGGAAGACACGGGCGCGGACATCTCCATTGAAGATGACGGCACGGTCTATATTGGCGCCACCAACGGTCCGTCTGCTGATGCAGCACGTTCCGCCATCAACGCCATCGCCAACCCGCAGGTACCGGAAATTGGTGAGCGCTACTTGGGCACGGTCGTCAAGACCACCACCTTCGGCGCTTTCGTTTCCCTTACCCCGGGCAAGGACGGCCTGCTGCACATTTCCGAGCTCCGCAAGCTGGCCAACGGCAAGCGCGTGGACAACGTCGATGACGTCGTCTCGGTGGGCCAGAAGGTCCAGGTTGAGATCACCAAGATCGACGACCGCGGAAAGCTTTCCCTCTCCCCGGTTGTTGCCGAGGAAGAAGGCGCAGCCTCCGAGGAAGCTCCGGAAGAAGCTGAAGTTTCCGCAGAGTAGTCTGTAAAGCAGTATCCGGCGGGGCCGGTGGGCTTGAAAAAGCACCACCGGCCCTTCCGGCCTTAACTCGAAAACCTGAAAGGTCTTAATGACTGTCGTACCCTTGCCGTTGGAGCAGACCCTTCCCGGCGGCGACCTGATCCATGGTGCAGAGGGCGGTTCCGTCGTACGGCGTTCGGTCCTTCCCGGAGGCGTTCGCGTGCTCACCGAGGCAATGCCCGGGCAGCGTTCGGCCACCATCGGATTCTGGGTGGCAGTCGGATCCCGCGATGAAGCCGATGGCCAGCATGGTTCCACGCACTTCCTGGAACACCTCCTGTTCAAGGGCACCAAGCGGCGCACCGCGCTGGAAATCGCTTCAGCCTTTGATGAGGTGGGTGGCGAGTCCAACGCTGCCACTGCCAAGGAAAGCACGTGCTACTTTGCCCGGGTGTTGGACTCGGATCTTCCCATGGCCATCGACGTCATCGCGGACATGATCACCGGGGCTGTCCTGGATCCGGCGGAGTTGGAACAGGAGCGGGATGTCATCCTTGAAGAAATCGCGATGGACAGCGATGACCCAACAGACGTAGCCCACGAAAAATTCGTTGCAGCCGTACTCGGCAGCCACCCGCTCGCGCGTCCTATTGGTGGTACACCGGACGCCATCAAGGCGGTAGCCAGGGACTCGGTCTGGGAGCACTATCAGCGCTACTACCGTCCGGAAGAACTGGTCATCACCGCGGCTGGCGGTTTGGACCATGACGTCGTCTGCGATCTCGTGCAGAAGGCGTTGGAAGCTGCAGGCTGGCAGTTGGATCCGGAAGCAGCTCCGGTAGATCGTCGGGCCACCAACCGCGCCGTGATCACGGGCACGTCCGGCCTTCACGTGGTCAAGCGTCCCGTGGAGCAGGCCAATATCATCATGGGTTGCCCCACTATCGTGGCAACGGATGATCGCCGATTCGTCATGAGTGTGCTCAATGCGGTGCTGGGCGGGGGAATGTCTTCCAGGCTTTTCCAGGAGATCCGCGAGAAGCGCGGTCTCGTCTACTCCACGTATTCCTTCACCGCCGCCTACGCCGATGCCGGCTATTTCGGCATGTATGCGGGCTGCACGCCGTCAAAAGTGCGCCAAGTGCTCGATCTTCTTGGCGTTGAGTTGGACAAGCTCGCCAAGGAGGGCATCACTGAGGAGGAACTCCGGAAGGCTGTGGGACAACTCAGCGGCGGCATCGTCCTCGCCCTCGAGGACACGGGCTCGCGCATGTCCCGGCTGGGCCGGGCAGAACTCGTTTCCGGGGAGTTCCAGGATATTGACGAGACATTGGCACGGATCAAGGCGGTCACTGTGGACGAAGTCCAGGAACTCGCCCAGGAACTTGCCGCAGCTCCCCGTACGATCACCGTCGTCGGGCCGTTTGAAGAAAGCGAAACCTTCGGTCTCTAGGAGACAGCGCGTTCAGCTTGTCTACCATCTCTGGACTCACGCACGGTAAACAGGGCAGCATGATCATACGATCATGCTGCCCTGCTCACATTGGAGTCGTGATGGATCTGCCCCCCAAAGGACACGCCGCAGGACTGCTGAAAGACTTCATCGGACATTGGCGGGGCATCACGGAAATAGCACAGTCTCCATGGGGTGCGGCGCGCACTGCGGAGGCCGAAGCCGTTTTCACAGAAGCCGCTGGGGGCTACGCCGTCGTGCAGAGCTACCGGCACCGTGAACCGGATGGAACGCACTTTGAAGGGCACGGGATGTTCACCGTGGATCCCGCCCATGGGGACACGCTCTGGTATTACGTGGACAGTATGGGCCGGCCGCCAACTGCCCCGGTGCGCGGCACATGGCATGACGGGACGCTGACGGTGGAACGGCGAACGCCGGAGGGGGTAGCCCGGCACACCTTTCGTGTTGAAGATGGCGTCCTGGTGCACACCGCGGAACTGCGGCTCGAGGGCACAGCCGAGTTCAGTCCCTTGCTCAAGAGCGTGTTCCGGAAAACCTGACGGCGGCACGAGGAATGTGCCGAGGACTCCGGCCAGGCAGGAACTGGCGTCAATAGGTTCCCGTGTACACCGTTTCGGCTATCCGCGTCTTTGGTGCGCCTTGGAGGGCCGGGGCGTTGGCTGGGGAGCTCCAGACAGATGCGTGCAGTCGCTCAACCATGTCCGTTGCCTGCTCTGCACGCTCGAAATCCATTTCAACCAGCACGTAGCGGGGATCCTCCATGGGCGTCCCCACCCGGAACTGCTTTACTCCTGAGGCGGCGCGGTCCAGGGGGTCACGGTCGAAGGCGGCTTTCCACTGGGTAAAGTCCTTGATTCCGTGTTCGATGTACAGGGTGTACATGGCATTCCCTCCTGTGTGGTTCACGTTGGTGCTGCCAGCTTAGGTGCCGATGACAGGCGCCGATATCCCAGATTCATGGGGGTCCGGAAGCGCCGGCAGCGGCGCATACTGGCTGCATGGCCAGCACATGGGCAACCCACCGGACACGGGAACGGATTGAGGACTTGTTTCTCGCCGCTGGGGATGACCACGCCCTTCGCGAGGCTGCCGTGGTGGAGCTCCGGCACGCGGTGGGCTTCAGCGCTTTCGTCTGGCCGCTTACTGATCCCGAGTCGGCAACCGGTGTTGCGCCCATGGCGGCGGTGCCGTGCCCCAACGAAGTGCCGCTGGTCATCAAAGCCAGATATGCCAGCCGAATAAACCGCTGGACAGTCCTGTCCGAAGCCGAACGGCCGGCTGCCTCACTCTTTGCGGCCACAAATGGAGATCCCGCCCGACACCCGCTCTGGGACACCATCCTCCGCAGCTACGGAGTGGGAGACATAGCGTCACTGGCATTGGCGGACCAGCACGGTATCTGGTCATGGCTTGATCTCTGGAGGGAGGACACAGATCCTGCGTTCAGCGAGGAGGAGCTCGACTTCCTTGTTTCGCTCGCGCCAGCAATGACCCGCGGACTGCGCCGCAGCCGCGCCCGGCAATTCGCCGCATCTCCTGTTGGGTCGAAAGGGTCCATTCCCGCCCAAGCGGTTCTTGTCATGGACGAAGACATGCAGGTCCTCGGGCAGACAAGCAGCGCCAGCAACTGGTTATCCCTTCTGCAACGGGCGCCCCGGCCCCACGCAGGAATCCCGGCAGAGGTATACAACGTGGTGGCGCAGCTGTTGGCCAAGGAAGCACATATAGACAATCGTGCGTCTGCAGCCAGAATCCATGTCGGTGGAGGGCAGTGGGCCTCCTTGCGGGCCGCCCGGATGGACAGTCCCACTCACTCGCCAAATGGTCCGGCCATCGCCGTCACCATCCAGGAGTGCCTGCCCGCAGCCCGGCTTGGCGTGTTCGTTCGGGCCTACGGATTGACGGCACGGGAAAGGCAGGCCTTGGCCCTGTTGGCGGCAGGCATGGAGAACGAGGTCCTCGCAGGCCGGATGCGGATCTCGCCCCTGACCGCACAGGATCATTTCAAGAGCATCTTCGCGAAAACCGGAACGCACAGCCGTGCCGGCGTCCTGGCATTGGCACTCGGAAGCGCCGCAGCCGGTGAATCCACGTTTATTGACTCCGCCGTTTAGCCGCCTGCGAACGGAGGAAGGACGTCGATAACGTCCTCGGCACCCAGGGGAGCAGAAGGGTCTCGAACCGCAATTTCGTTCCTGAGGAAGCTGCTACGGGCCACGATGCGCGCAAGCGTTGGTGTCCCATCCGGAGGCAGAGGACGTTCGACGGCGAGGGCAGCTTCCAGCAACGCCTCGAGGCTGGATCCTTCCGGGAGCGGGTGGATCTCCTCTTCTACACCTGCAGCGGCGCGTGCGGCAGCGAAGTAACGTACAAGCAAGGGTTCAGCCTCCGATTGCGCTCATACTACGGTCCGGCTGCACGAAGTCCGGTGCGCCGAGGCCGGTGTGGTCCATGCCGTGGGCTTTGGGTTTGACCCACATGGCGTCCTGCCAACGTTGGGCAAGCTCGTCGTCCGTTGCGCCCTGGCGAAGCAGTCCGAGGAGGTCGAACTCCTCACGGGAGAACAGGCAGCTCATGATCTTGCCTTCGGCAGTGATGCGGGTGCGCCGGCAGTCCGAACAGAACGGCTCAGTGACCGAGGCGATGATTCCGACTGTACCGAGGACAGCCCCTGTGGCTTCACCGGATGCCTGGTCCCGGCGTCGTACTTCAAAACGTTCGGCGGGGGCGCCGTCGCGTTCCCGCGGATCTCGGCTGAGGACAAAATCCTTGGACAGCAGTTCCCGGATTTCAGCCGCTGTGATCATGTTGCGCCGCGTCCAACCGTGGTCCGCGTCCAGCGGCATCTGCTCTATGAAGCGAAGTTCGTAGCCACGGCCCAGGGCCCAAGCGAGGAGGTCCGGAGATTCGGCATCGTTGATGCCCCTCATCAGCACGGCATTCAACTTGACCGGACCAAGACCGGCAGCCCAGGCGGCGTCCACGCCGGCGAGGACACGGTCCAGGAAAGGCCGGCGCGTGAGCTTGGTGAAGGTTTCTTCGTGAAGCGAATCAAGGGAGACGTTGATCCGGGTGAGACCCGCGGCCTTGAGGGCAGCGGCCTTCTTGTCCAGGCCCACGCCGTTGGTGGTCATCGAAATGGGAAGTTCGGGGTGCTCGTGCCGGATGCCTGCTATGACGTCCACCAGGTCCGCCCGGACCAACGGCTCACCGCCAGTGAGGCGCAGTTCCCGCACGCCCAGGGCGTTAACGCCTACACGCACAATCCGAATGATTTCGTCTTTGGTCATCACCGCCTGCTTGGAGAGCCATTCCAACCCTTCCGCAGGCATGCAGTACGTACAGCGGAGGTTGCACTTGTCCGTCAGGGACAGGCGCATATCGGTCGCCCGGCGGCCGTAGCGGTCCCACAAGCCCGTGGGCGTCCCAGCCGGACGCGGCGGCGGAACCGGGCCCCCTGCAGCGCTGCCCGAAGGAGGCACAGGCATGCCTAGCTGAACACTCATAAATTCAGGCTACGCCACCATGGCGTGAAGAGTGATACCGGCTACATTCCGTTTCACTCATCGGACGCTTCGTTCAGGTGCCCCGGGACATGTCCGTGCGGTAGGCAGTTCTTACGGAATACGGACATTCGCCCGGAAGTGGCACGTATCCGGTGCCGGGCAGCGCCGGCGTACCTATGCTGAAAGCGTGAGCATGCAATCGGCACCATCAGCGGCAGAGCCTGGCAATCGCCGCATCCTCCTCGTCGAAGACGAGCAGACCATTGCCGATGTTGTCCGCGACTATCTCCTGCAGGCCGGATTCCAAGTGGACATGGCCGGGGACGGGTTCACGGCACTTAGGCTCGCCGCGACGCGCCAGCCGGATCTGGTCATCCTGGACCGTATGTTGCCAGGACTGGACGGTGTGGAAGTGTGTCGCCGGCTCCGCCAAAGCATGAGCGTGCCGGTCATTATGGTGACGGCGCTGGGAACCGAAGATGACCGCATCCTGGGGTTGGAGATGGGCGCGGACGATTATGTCACCAAGCCGTTCTCGCCGCGGGAGCTGGTCCTTCGCGTTAAGTCTGTGCTTCGCCGCAGCGTCAAGGAATTCTCTCCCGAACCACCTGTCGAACTGGCAGGCTTTGAACTGGATCCCGCATCCCGGACCGTCACTCACCGTGGAACGCCGCTAACGTTGACAGTGCGTGAATTCGATCTCCTGGCCTTCATGCTGCGCAGGCCCAACCAGGTTTTCAGCCGGGAAGAACTCATCAAGGCAGTCTGGGGCTGGGACTTTGGCGATCTTTCCACCGTGACCGTCCATGTACGGCGCCTCCGCGAGAAGATCGAGGACAACCCCACCAAACCTGAGCTCCTCAAGACGGTTTGGGGCGTTGGCTACAGATTCGACGCCAAGGAGGATGGCCATGGAGGGTACTGAGCTTGCCACCATCCTTGCCTGGGTGCTCCTGTGGGCAGTGGTTATCGGTGCCATCACGCTGGTGCTGTTACGCGTCCTCCGGCGTGCCTCGGTGCTGGCCCAGATTTGCCTGGTTGTGGTGGCTACAGTGGCTGTCCTTGTGGCAGGCATGGTCAGTGCTTTCAACGCCATGTTCATTTCTGCCCGGGATCTTGAGGTCATGTGGTACATCCTGGCCATGGCTTCAGCAGTTGCAGTGGCGCTATCGCTCGTATTGGGAGCCGGGGTATCCCGGAATGCGGCGCGCCTTGTAGCCGTGGCCAGGAGACTCGGCCGGGGCGAAACCCTGGACCACAACAGTATGGATGGAAAGCGGGCCGAGCCTGCCATGACCTCAGAACTCGCTGAACTGGCCCAGGAACTGGAGGCCAGCAGCCGAAACCTGGCGGAATCGCGGGCAAGGGAAGCCGCCATCGAAACCGCGCGGCGCGAACTCGTCTCGTGGATTTCGCACGACCTCCGCACCCCACTTGCCAGCATGCGCGCCATGACCGAAGCCCTCGAGGACGGCATGGCCGCCGACGTCCCGGAGTATTACCGGAAGATCATCGGGCAGACCGAACAAATGACCGCCATGGTCAACGACCTCCTGGAGTTGTCCAAGATCCAGGCCGGAAGCCTTCGCTTGCGCGCCGAATCGCTGGACCTCTATGACCTTGTCAGCGATGCGTTGTCCGATCTGGCGCCGCTGGCCGCCCAACGCGGCATTACGCTCACCGGCGGCGGAGACCGCGAATGCATGGCCGTAGCCGACGGGCCGAGCATGGCCCGGGCTGTCCGGAACGTGCTGCTCAACGCGATTATTTACAGCAGGCCGGACACCGAGGTACACATCAGCGTTGGGCGTGACAACGGAAACGCTGTGGTCGCCGTGGAAGACCACTGCGGGGGCATCCCGGAGGAGGACCTTCCCCACCTGTTCGAAACCGGCTGGCAAAAGGACCCTTCTCGGGGGAGCCCGTCGGGAGCGCAGGGAAGCTACAGCGGAGCAGGAATCGGATTGAGCATGGTGGCTGGCATCGTGAAAGCGCACGGGGGAGCTGTGAACGTGGAAAACGTCGACGGCGGTTGTCGGTTTGCGCTGTCGCTTCCGGCCGGCTCCCTTCCGGAGGGCTCCCTTGCGGCAGGATCTGCCGTGGATCGCCAAGGAGGCGCAGCATGAGAAAGCCTGGATTCTGGGCAGCGGTTGCCGGGGTGGCTGCCGGGGCAGCAGGCATTGCTGCAGGCGAGTTGAGCGCCGGCTTCCTCAGCCCCCTCGTTTCGCCGGTGACAGCCCTGGGCGGTGCCGTCATCGATTCCGTACCTCCAGGGGTGAAGGACCTCGCCGTGCAGCTCTTCGGGACGGCGGACAAGGTCGTGCTGGTCGCTTCCATCCTGATCGTGGCCGTTGTTCTGGCTGCCCTGGCCGGGATTCTGGAGCGCCGTCGAACCGGACTCGGACTTGTTCTGGCGGCCTTGGCAGGTGCGGCGGGCCTAAGCGCAGTCCTGACCCGTGCCCAAACAACACCGCAAGCCGCCATCGCGCCCATCGTGGCCGCCGTCGTCACCATGCTGCTGCTCCGCATGCTGATTCGCCGGCTGGGCACCTGGGTGCCGCCGCGTGAAGCGTCATCCGGCGTGGTGCCATCTGCTGAAGGGTCAACAGCCACTGCCGCACCCTCGCCGGAGCCTGCCCCTCTGGCAAGGCGGAGCTTCCTGAACGCACTGGCGGTCACATCGATTGCGGCAGCTGTTGGCGGCGTTGTCACCAGTGTCCTCACGCGCGCGACAGCCGTGGCTTCCGGTTTCAGGGGCTCCTTGACGCTGCCAGCGCCAGCGACAACCCAGCAGGCGATCCCTAACGGGGCTTCACTGCCGCTGGAAGGGATCAGCCCCTTGGTGACACCGAACCCTGACTTTTACCGTATCGACACTGCATTGACCGTTCCGGCCATCGACCCTCCACAGTGGAAATTGAAAGTAACCGGAATGGTGGATCGAGAGATTGAACTCGACTTCGCGACGCTCCTCACCAAGCCCATGACGGAACGCCATATCACTATCGCGTGCGTGTCCAATGAAGTGGGCGGCGATCTCATCGGCAATGCCCTGTGGCTCGGCTGGCCTGTGCGGGAGCTCCTGGCCATGGCGGGTCCCAAACCAGGAGCGGACATGGTGCTGTCCACAAGCAACGATGGCTTTACAGCAAGTACGCCGCTGGAAGCGCTCACGGATGACCGCGATGCCCTCCTGGCCGTTGGCATGAATGGCGAGCCGCTGCCCCTGGAACATGGATTCCCAGTGCGGATGATCGTGCCCGGACTCTACGGCTTCGTCTCAGCAACCAAATGGCTCACCGAACTCAAGGTCACCCGATTCGCGGACGATACCGCTTACTGGACTCCCCGCGGCTGGAGTGATCACGGCCCCATCAAGACGCAGTCCCGGATCGACGTACCGCGCAGTGGCCGCACGGTCAAAGCAGGCAAAGTGCAGTTTGGTGGTGTCGCTTGGGCCCAGCACCGCGGTGTTGACCATGTGGAGCTCCGCGTCAACCGTGGTCCTTGGCGCCAGACGATGCTTGCACCGGGGATATCCACGGATACCTGGTACCAGTGGCAGCTGGGACTTGATCTCACGCCCGGCAACTATGAAGTCCAGGTGCGTGCCACTGACTCCACGGGCAAACCACAGACCGAAGACCGGACCCCGGTAGCTCCCGACGGCGCCACCGGGTACCACACCATCAACGTGAAGGTCACTTAAGGCCCTACTCTGGGTACGTCCGGATAATCTCCGGCCCCGAGCGTGACCACACAGCGTGACCACACAGGAGGATGTCCTTGCCCAGATCCGTTGCTGCCCATCGCGACGCCGTGGTGGAACTACTGAGCGGTCAAGCCGCGACCACGTCAACTGAACAGCTGCCGCTACTGGAAGCCCTGGGCAAGGCGCTCGCCGTCGACCTCCAGGCGCAACTTTCCCTGCCGCCATTTGCCAACTCCCAAATGGACGGCTTTGCCGTCAACTCTGCCGACATTCCCGACGGCGGCGCGAAGCTACGCGTGGCGGCACCGGTTCCAGCGGGGGCGGCTCCGGAGGCCTTGAAGCCAGGCTATGCCGTGCCCATCATGACCGGCGCCATGATTCCCGAGGGTGCCGACGCCGTGGTTCCCATTGAGCGGGCGCGTCCCAGCACGTTCCCGAATCCTGAGGCCAGGGACGTTGAGGTTGATTTGCCCGCCACTGCTCCGGGCACCTATGTTCGAAACGCCGGCAGCGACATCCAGGAAGGGGAGTTGGCCCTCCCCGCGGGGACCTGTTTAGGACCAGCGCAGCTCGGCTTGTTGGCCGCACTGGGGCTGACCGCCGTCGAAGTCCGCAAGCCATTGCGGGTCCTGCTGGTCACCACGGGCGATGAAGTCCTGGAACCGGGCCGGAACCTCACGCCCGGCAAGATCTACGACTCCAACGGAATCCTCTTGGAAGCATCCATGCGCCAAGCGGGTCTTGACGTGGTACGAAGCGGAATCTCCGATGACGATCCCGCACGATTGCTCGCAGTACTTCGCAACCACGTCGGAAGCGAAGACGGCAAGCACCCGGTGGACCTGATCGTGACCACCGGTGGCGTCAGCAAGGGGGCGTACGAGGTTGTCCGCCAGGCCATGGCCGCCCAGCACGTGGAGTTCCTGCCGGTGGCGATGCAGCCCGGGGGACCACAAGGAATCGGCCGCTTTGAAGGTGTTCCGTTCCTCGGGTTTCCCGGCAACCCTGTCAGCTGCCTTGTCTCCTACGAAATGTTCCTGCGCCCTGCCTTGTCGCTGATCCATGGTGTCCCGGCACCGCGGCCAGTACAGCGGGCACGCTTGGCAGAACCCCTGCGCTCACCCGAGGGCAAGCATCAAGTGCGCCGCGGAACAGTGCTGCCTGACGGCTCCGTTCGAATGGAAGGTGGCGCGGGAAGCCACCTGATGCACGCCTTGGCGCGATCGAACGCCCTGGTGCAGATCCCCAGCGACGTCATGGAACTCGCGGAGGGAAGCGAAGTGGAAGTATGGATGCTGTGAATGAAATTCCCACGAACACGTCCGGCAACAGCGGCGGCCTGACCCATCTCCGGCAAGACGGTACTGCCCAGATGGTGGATGTCTCAGAGAAAGCAGTTACCACCCGTGAGGCAACTGCCACGGCCACGGTGCGCAGCACTGCCGAAGTCCTGGCGCTTCTCGGCGCTGGCGAACTCCCCAAGGGCGACGCGCTCGCAGTGGCGCGCGTGGCAGGGATTATGGCCGCTAAGAAGACACCGGAACTGATCCCGCTGTGCCACCCCTTGCCGATTTCCAAAGTCACCATCGATTTTGAGTTGGGAGTTGACTCGATCGAAGTACTGGCTACCGTGAAGACCCGCGGTGTCACCGGCGTCGAAATGGAAGCGCTCACCGCTGCTTCCGTAGCAGCGCTGAGCGTCTACGACATGATCAAGGCCGTGGATAAGCATGCAGTCCTGACAGACATCCAGGTGCTGGCAAAAAGCGGTGGCAAAAGTGGGGATTGGAAACACGGTGACTGGGACCGGGGCAGCGCGGCCCCGGAATCCGCCCAGCAATCCGCCCCTGAAGGAGCCCAAGCATGAGTGCGTGCGAACCAAACGCCCACGGGCCGCGGAAGGCCGGCGTCGTTATCGCCTCCACCCGTGCGGCAGCGGGAATCTACGCCGACGAAACCGGCCCCGTCATCATGGACTGGCTCAAGGAGCATGGCTTTGATGCCTTCCCCACCATGGTGGTGCCGGATGGTGAGCCCGTTGGCGCGGCTTTGAGGGCGCTCCTGACGCAGCAGCCCGCTGTCGTCATCACCAGTGGTGGAACAGGCCTGAGCCCGGACGACCAGACGCCGGAAGTGACGTTGCCGCTGCTGGATCGCGAGATTCCGGGCATTATGGAAGGCATTCGGCGGGCGGGCACTGCAAAGACGCCCATGGCAATGCTGAGCCGTGGGCACGCAGGAGCAGCGGGAAAGACATTCATCATTAACTTGCCCGGCTCCCCGAAGGGCGTCATGGATGGATTGACTGTCCTGGATCCGGTGATCGGGCACCTTTGCGATCAATTGGAAGGAAGCCATGGGCACTGAAACAGACTTTGAAGTTGTTAGCGCGGTCCTGAGCGCCGAGCCTATCTCCGTTGACCAGGCAATTGCCGCGGTGGAGTCTGACACCGCCGGGGCAGTAGTCAGCTTCAGCGGCGTGGTGCGCAACCACGATTCCGGTAAGCCCGTGGACCGCCTGAGCTACAGCGCCCATCCCACAGCGCACCGGATCATGCCCGACGTCGTCGCGCAGCTGGTCGCGGAGCACTCCGGCGAAGCAGAGCAACCGGTCAGGATTTGGGCCGCGCACAGGATTGGGATGCTGGAGATCGGTGATCCCGCGCTGGTGTGTGCCGTTGCGGCCGCCCACCGGGGCCAGGCGTTTGCCGTTTGTGCGGAACTCGTGGACCGGGTCAAAGCGCAGGTGCCCATTTGGAAGGAACAGTTCTTCAGCGACGGCACCGTGGAATGGGTCGGGGCCGGGGAATAAGCGGGAACGGCCCGGGGAGTAGGCGGGAACGGCCCGGGGGAGCGGGAACGGTCCAGGAGAGTAAGCGCGGAGTCACGGTTCCTGCCGTACCCCGGCCCGGCGGTAGGGTTAAAGGCATGACCGAACAACTTGCCGTTGCAGTGCTGGGCGCCCACGGGCGCATGGGAATTGAAGCCGTGAAGGCTGTTGAAGCAGCCGATGATATGAAGCTGGTAGCAGCTCTCGGTCGCGGCGATTCCCTGCAGACACTGCTCGACACAGGTGCCAAGTACGTTGTGGACCTGACTGTTCCTGACACTACCGAGGCCAACGTGCGCTTCGCGGTTGAACATGGCATTCATGCAGTGGTTGGGACCACGGGTTGGGATGGGCAGCGTCTTGGATCGCTGCGCACCCTCTTGGAACAGAAGCCGGAAACAGGCGTTCTGATCGCCCCGAATTTTGCTTTGGGTTCTGTGCTGGCTTCGGCGTTTGCGGCGAAGGCTTCGCAGTACTTCGAGTCCGTGGAGATCATTGAACTGCATCACCCGAACAAGGTAGACGCTCCTTCAGGTACGGCCGTGCGTACGGCACAGCTGATTGCCCAGGCCAGGCAGGAAGCCGGTGTGCCAGCAAGTCCTGACGCTACGGAAACGTCCCTGGACGGCGCCCGGGGCTGCGACGTGGAGGGTGTACGCGTCCACAGCGTGCGGCTCCGCGGGCTGGTGGCGCACCAGGAGGTGCTCTTCGGCGGGCCTGGTGAACAGCTGACTTTGCGCCACGATTCCTTCGACCGTGCCTCGTTCATGCCTGGTGTCCTGCTCGGGCTTCGCAAAGTTGCGGACCACCCAGGCTTGACCGTGGGCCTGGATGGCTACCTGGACCTGGGGCTCTAGGACCATGGGAACTCTTTGGGAGTCTGTGAAGAAGAACCGCACCAAAATCTGGGTTGGTGCCATCACCTTGCTATTGGTGCTGTATCTGGTGGTTTCCCTCCAGCGGTCCATCCTGTTGCTTGGTGATCCCAATCTGGTGGCAAAGGGCATCGGCGCTGCTTACCTCGTTTTGCCCATGATTGGCGCTTGGGCGCTCATTCGTGAGCTGTTGTTTGGCGCGAGAACCGAACAGATGGCCAAGGTTTTGGAAGCCGAGGGCGGACTGCCTGTGGATACCCTGCCGCGCACGCCCGGTGGCCGCATTGTCCGTGCTGCCGCGGACGCCGAGTTCGAAAAGTACCGTGAGGAGGCCGAGGCAGCGCCGGGGGATTGGCGTTCCTGGTTCCGGTTGAGCTGTGCCTACGATGCCTCTGGAGATCGCAAACGTGCCCGCGCTTCAATGCGCGACGCCGTGAAACTGTTCCGTTCTCAGCCCACGGCAGCCGGGCGGTAACTGCCCAAACGCGAGGCCTGGTGTGCCAGCCACTCCAGAGGTCCCCGGCGTCGGAAGAGGGCAAAGCACACGCCGATGCTTACGGCGGCCAGCGCCTGTGTCCAATACATTCCCTCGTCGGTCCACCCCGCTGGAAGTGGCTTGTTGTGGAAACCGGAGACCACCCACACGTGGAGTGAATACAGCGTGAGGGTCATGGCACCCGGACCGCTGAGGAGTATGAGGAAGTTGACCTTGATGCGTTCGGCCAGCGTGCCGAGCATCAGGAAGAACCCGACGACGGCGGCAGCCACCCCGCCGGTATGAAGCAGGTCCAGGGCGGTGCCAGCATGTGGTGCCGCGCTTGCCAGCCACCACCAGGAATCTACCTGTTGCAATCCGGTCAGGTTCACCTGGAGCATGCTCTCCAGCGGGTATCCGCGTGTTCCGGGAAGTGCTTCCAGGGCGGCACGACCGCCCCATACCTCCATGGCCAGGGTTCCTGCGATTTTCGCCAAAGCGGCCACGGCGAATCCGCAGGTGAAGAGCAGCAACTGGACGTTCGCCGTCGTGAGCGCCAAACGTCCGATCGCCAGTCCGATCAGCAAATAAGCGATCCACTGGAACACGGGGTAGTAGCCAGTGAAGAACAGGTCCGCGACAAGGCGTCCCGGCGTCTCCAGGTCCTCGCTGTTTGGATTGTG
Organism: Paenarthrobacter sp. 2TAF44; assembly: GCF_052114885.1. Classification (NCBI taxonomy): domain Bacteria; kingdom Bacillati; phylum Actinomycetota; class Actinomycetes; order Micrococcales; family Micrococcaceae; genus Paenarthrobacter; species Paenarthrobacter sp. 2TAF44. The sequence goes on from NZ_JBFRFP010000007.1 coordinate 159,020, forward strand.
GCCCAACTGCAGGGGAGGGGTGGCGTCGAGAAGCCACGGGCGGACGAGGTAGGCGATCAGGGGTGACACCAGGACCCAGCCGAGCGCCCACAAGAAGAGCGCTTTCAGTCGCAATCCCAGAAACGGCAGGACGCACAGGAACAGGACGGCATAGTGCACCAGGATGATCGCGATGTTGACGTCCAGACCCCCAAGAGTCAGCCCGACGACGGCAATCACCAAGGCGCGCATTGCAACACCGCTTCTCGCTGCCCAGAGGTCCATGCCTTGGCGCGGCTCTTGTTTCCCGGTAGTTAGTGCCAACCCGATTCCGGCGAGGACTGCGAACAGCGCAGCGGACCTGCCCGAGAAAACCAGTCCCACCCAGGTGGGTTCCCACTGGGGGGAGGGGCCGAAGGTCGGCATCAGATGCGTGGCCATCATTCCCAGCAGGGCCAGGCCGCGGGCGGCGTCAATGCCCGTGAGGCGGGTGGAGACTTTGCGTCCCCTGGGCACCTTCCGGGCTGGCGCCGTCTCTTGCGAAGTCATGCTGCGATCGTCTCACAAGCGACTATGGCCCCGCTGTGAAGCGGGCTGGAAGCATCTCCGGGGACAGACGTCTCATAGCGGAATTGCGCGCGGCTCCGACTCAAGGGCCTTGTCTTCGAATATATGTTCGAATAATATGGCTGCATGAACGATGCTCCAAGTCCTCTGCCTCCAAATCCTCGGCCTCAAAATCCTCGGCAAGGCCTCCACGGACCCATGAAGGCGATGAGTCCGGGTGTGGTCGACTTCCTCTTCAGGCAACTCGTGGCAGGCGAGCCGCCAGAGGACGTCCAGTGGCGCAGCGAGGGCACGGTCCTGATCGAGCAGCCGCCGGGTGCTGAGCTTGCACGTCGCCTGGCTGAAACAGACCTTGAAGCCCTCACACCAAGGGAACTCTTCGACTACGTCCGCGCTTCCCAACGCCTGGTTGCGTGGGCGGAACAGCTGAAGGAAAAAGCGGTGGCGCAGTATTGCTCGGAGGGGACGGCGCGTCCGGAAGGGACGCTGAAGACGCCCAAGCCGGCATAGTCAGCAGTGCCGATGACGACCATCACGCGGAACCCATTCCCGGAACATGGCCGTGACAAGGTAACGTTTTTCTTATGTCTGACTCCCGCGCCCACATTCCCGCACTTGGTACCCTGTTGACCGCCATGGTCACCCCGTTCACCGAGGATGGCAAGGTCGACTACGACCAAGCTGCAGCATTGGCGGAGAAGCTGGTCCAGGACGGTTGCGACGGACTCGTGGTCACCGGTACCACTGGAGAGACCTCAACCCTTACTGACGAAGAAAACCTCGGCATGTTCCGTGCAGTCAAGGAAGCCGTGGGGGGCAAAGCTGCCATCATTGCCGGAACCGGCACCAACGACACCGCGCACTCGGTGCACCTGTCCCAGCGTGCGGCACAGATTGGCATCGACGGCCTTCTGATCGTCACTCCTTACTACAACAAGCCCAGCCAGGCCGGCGTTCGGGCCCACTTTGAGACGATTGCGTCCTCTACGGACCTGCCGGTCATGCTCTACGACATCCCCGGACGCTCTTCCATTGCCATCGCTCCCGAGACCATGATTGGGCTTGCGAAGCACCCGAACATCGTGGCCGTGAAGGACGCGAAGGCGGACTTCGCCGCAGCCACCCGCGTCATGGCCGAGACTGATTTGGTCTTTTACTCCGGCGACGACGGCCTCACACTGCAGTGGATGGCGCTCGGCGCGGTAGGCCTCGTGGGCGTAACCACGCACGTGGCCACCCGACGTTTCCGCGAACTCATTGACGCTGTCAATGCCAATGACCTCGCCAAGGCGCGGGCCATCAACTTTGAACTGGAACCCGTGGTGCGTGCAACCATGACGCGGGTCCAAGGCGCTGTAGCCGCCAAGCAGATTCTCAAGTGGCAGGGAGTCCTGCCCAACTCGGTTGTCCGTTTGCCCCTCGTGGAGCCGGACGAGGCCGAGATCCAAACCATCCGCGGGGATTTGGCGGAAGCCGGAATGGACTTCAACGTCTAGGACGGTTCCGCCGGAAAGAAGCACAATATGACCCAAACAGCCCTTCCTGGACTGGTTACTCCGCCGAAACTGCCGCAAGGCACACTGCGGATTGTTCCGCTGGGTGGACTGGGGGAGATAGGCCGCAACATGGCGGTCTTCGAAATCGACGGCAAGTTGCTGATCGTTGACTGCGGCGTACTTTTTCCCGAGGAAACGCAGCCCGGCGTTGATTTGATCCTTCCCGACTTCTCTTACATCGAGGACCGGCTGCAGGATGTTGTCGGTGTGGTGCTCACGCACGGCCACGAAGACCACATCGGTGCTGTTCCCTATCTGCTGCGCCTCAAAGCCGACATCCCCCTGATCGGCTCCCAGTTGACGCTAGCCTTGGTGGAGGCGAAGCTCCAGGAACATCGGATCAAGCCCTACACGCTGACCGTTACCGAGGGCCAAGTGGAGCAGTTCGGCCCGTTCGAATGCGAATTCATCGCAGTGAACCACTCGATCCCGGACGCCTTGGCAGTCTTCATCCGCACCGAGGGCGGCACTGTCCTGCATACGGGCGACTTCAAGATGGACCAACTGCCCTTGGACGGCCGCATTACCGACCTCCGTCACTTCGCCCGCCTGGGCGAAGAAGGAGTGGACCTCTTCATGGCAGACTCCACGAACGCCGACGTTCCCGGGTTCACTACCGCCGAGAAGGAAATCGGCCCCACGCTTGATCGATTGTTCGGGCAGGCGAAGAAGCGCATCATCGTGGCTTCTTTCTCTTCCCACGTTCATCGCGTCCAGCAGGTTCTCGACGCCGCAGCCAAGCACGGCCGCAACGTTGCCTTCGTGGGCCGTTCCATGGTTCGGAACATGGCCATCGCGGCCAAACTGGGCTACCTTGACGTGCCCAACGGGATCCTGGTGGACATCAAGAACATTGACAACCTCCCCGATAACCGGGTGGTCCTCATGTCCACCGGCTCCCAGGGCGAGCCCATGGCGGCACTATCTCGCATGGCCAACGGCGACCACCGAGTGGTTGTCGGCCAGGGCGACACCGTAATCCTGGCCTCCAGCCTCATCCCAGGCAACGAGAACGCAGTCTTCCGCATCATCAACGGCTTGCTGAAGCTCGGTGCCGATGTGATTCACAAGGGAACGGCCAAGGTTCACGTGTCCGGACACGCAGCTGCCGGCGAATTGCTGTACTGCTACAACATCCTTGAGCCCCTCAATGCGATGCCTGTCCACGGTGAAACGCGTCACTTGATTGCCAATGGAAATATCGCCGAAGAATCCGGGGTGCCCTCCGACGGCATCATCCTTAGCGATAATGGCACGGTTATTGACCTGAAGGACCACAAGGCCAACATCGTTGGCCAGGTAGAGGTCGGCTTTGTTTATGTGGACGGTTCCAGCGTGGGTGAAATCACCGATGCGGATCTGAAGGACCGGCGTATCCTCGGCGACGAAGGCTTCATCTCCATCATCACGGTTATTAACCGGACCACCGGCAAGATCGTCTCCGGACCGGAAATCCATGCGCGCGGAGTGGCGGAGGATGACGCCGTCTTCGACGAAATCATTCCCAAGATCAACGCCGCGTTGGAAGAAGCTGTGCTCAACCACGCAGACCACACCAACCACCAGCTGCAGCAGGTAGTGCGCAGGATCATCGGAACATGGGTGAACCGGAAGCTTCGTCGCCGTCCCATGATCATTCCGGTGGTCCTGGAGGCGTAGTCCACCGGCAACATGCATCCCAGGGGGTCTGAAATCCGCGGATTTCGGGCCCCCTTGGGGTAGCGTGGCAAGCATGGCGACCCGTACTTCCTCCACGCCACGAGGCAGCTCCAGTAGTAAATCCGGCGGCACAGGCCGGGGCGCAGCTGCATCCAAAAGCACCGCAGCCACGCCCAGGAACGGTCGGGGCAGCAGCTCCCGCACAAAGCAGCCGGCCGCCGTCGAGCCCCATGCGCCGCTGCCCGTGCGCATGCTGGCGGGCGTCTGGCAGGGCATTGGGCACGTAGTTGGCGCAGGAGTCCGCCGGATCGGATACGACGTCAGCGATCTCGATCCCGCCGATCGCCGCGACGGTGCAGCCCTGTTCAACCTCGTGCTGGGAATCGGCATTGCCACCTTCGCTTGGTGGGGCCTGACCGGATGGCTGCCTGACGCCGTCTACAGCGTGGTCAATGGCACTTTCGGCTGGATGTCGCTTGTTTTGCCTTTCATGCTTTTCATCTGTGCTTTCCGCCTCTTCCGCAAACCGCAGGATGGCCGCGGCAACAACCGCGTTGGCATCGGCTTCATGATCATGACTTTTGCCGGTTCCGGCTTGGCCCACATCATCGGCGGCCAGCCCACCGTGGCCGATGGCTTCGATGGGCTGCGCAGGGCGGGCGGAATGCTGGGCTTCCTTGCAGCGTCGCCACTTGCTGCAATTCATGCCGCCGTCCCGGTGATCCTCTACAGCCTGTTGGCCTTCGTGTCAGTGCTGATCGTTACGGCCACGCCGTTCGGGGCGATCCCCTCCAGGATCCGCTCCGCCTACGAGCACCTCATGGGCGTGGACCTCATGGATGCCGAGTCCGGCAAGGATGCCCATGATCGCAGCTACCTCTATGAAAACGGGGCGGTTGCAAAGCCCAAGAAGAAGAAGCGGATGCGCTTCTTCGGCAAGGATGAGGATACCGACGCCGGTTTGGAAGGCTACGTCGGTGACGAAGCTTTTGAGCATGCAATAGTCGACGACGACGAAACTCCCCAAACGTCTGCCCCGCGCGTTCCGCCGGGCGTACGCCGCCCCACCCAGGCCGAGATAGCGGTGGGTAAGATCAAGGCTGCCCAGGGCTTGGGCGCTGCTCCCGGCATCGACAACCCCACAGAGGCCATTCCTGTCCTCACTCCGGAGATGACAGCACCCACAACGGCGCAGGTTCCGGCCAGGCCGGCAACGCCGCCTCCGCCGCCCACGCCGATTCCGCAGCGCACAGAGCAACTGTCCCTGGCCGGGGATGTCACGTACACCCTGCCTGCCTCGGACTTCCTGACACCCGGCTCCATTCCGAAGGAGCGCACCGAAGCGAATGACGCCGTCGTGGCCGCCCTGACGGACACGCTGACGCAGTTCAACGTCGATGCCGCCGTAACCGGCTTCAGTCGCGGCCCCACAGTGACACGCTATGAAATCGAACTGTCTCCCGGCACCAAGGTGGAGCGCGTAACGGCGCTGTCCAAGAACATCTCCTACGCGGTGGCATCCAGCGATGTACGTATTCTGAGCCCGATTCCCGGCAAGTCCGCAATCGGCATCGAGATTCCCAACACGGACCGCGAAACGGTCTCCCTGGGCGATGTGCTGCGGAGCCAGAACGCACGCCGGACCGATCACCCCATGGTCATGGGTGTCGGCAAGGACGTCGAAGGTGGGTATGTCGTCGCCAACCTTGCCAAGATGCCCCACCTCCTGGTGGCCGGCGCTACGGGTGCTGGTAAATCAAGCTTCGTGAACTCCATGATCACCTCGATCCTGATGCGCGCAACGCCTGACGAAGTCCGCATGGTCATGGTGGACCCAAAGCGTGTGGAACTGACTGCGTATGAGGGCGTTCCACACCTGATCACGCCCATCATCACCAATCCCAAGAAGGCCGCCGAAGCCCTGCAGTGGGTGGTTCGCGAGATGGACGCCAGGTATGACGATCTCGCCAACTACGGTTACAAGCACATCGACGACTTCAACAAGGCGGTCAGGGCAGGCAAGGTGACCCCGCCGGTTGACTCCAAGCGTGTCATGAAGCCCTACCCGTATCTGTTGGTCATCGTGGACGAGCTCGCGGACCTCATGATGGTGGCGCCACGCGACGTCGAAGATTCGATCGTCCGGATCACCCAGCTGGCGCGTGCCGCGGGCATTCACTTGGTGTTGGCTACGCAGCGACCTTCGGTGGATGTCGTCACGGGCCTCATCAAAGCCAACGTGCCCTCCCGCATGGCGTTCGCTACCTCGTCCGTCACAGACTCCCGCGTGGTGCTGGACCAGCCGGGCGCCGAAAAACTCATTGGCCAGGGTGACGCGCTCTTCCTGCCGATGGGTGCTTCCAAGGCCATGCGTGTGCAGGGTGCCTGGGTGACGGAATCCGAAATCCACAAGGTTGTGGAACACGTCAAAGGCCAGTTGCAGGCCGTGTACCGCGACGACGTCGCTGCTGAGGCCCCCAAGAAACAGATCGACGACGACATCGGAGACGACCTCGAGGTGCTGCTGCAGGCCACCGAATTGGTGGTCACCACCCAGTTCGGTTCCACCTCGATGTTGCAGCGCAAGCTTCGTGTCGGCTTCGCCAAGGCCGGGCGCCTCATGGACCTCCTTGAGTCCCGTGGTGTCGTGGGTCCCTCCGAAGGCTCCAAGGCCCGGGATGTCCTGGTCAAGCCGGATGACCTCGCTGCCGTGCTTGCGGCCATGAAGGGACAGGAATCCCCGGCTGCGCCTGACGCCCACACCGCCGCCCTGAGCGATAACGCGAACTCCAACATCGCCGTCGGCGGTTATGCCGAGGACCTCGTGGCAGCAGATCTGGACAACCGGACCCAAGCTGTTGAGTATTTCGACGGCGCCGACGGTCCCGATGACGAGGACGAAGGCGGCGAGGACGCCTGGTCGCTCACCGGACGGTAGCCTAGAGGGGTGACTACAGCCGAGGGTGACAACGCCTCTTCCACCAGCTCCGACGTCTGGAACCTTCCCAATATCCTCACGATGCTCCGCATCGTCCTGGTTCCGTTTTTCGTCTGGTTCCTGGTGGCGGATGACAACCACCAAGGTATTTGGCGGTGGGCTGCTGTCGTGGCCTTCGCCGTAGCGATCTACACGGACAAGCTCGACGGCGATATCGCCCGTGCCCGTGGCCTCATCACCAACTTCGGCAAGATTGCGGACCCCATTGCCGACAAACTGCTGATCGGCTCAGCGCTGGTGCTCTTGTCCATCCTCGGGGAACTGCCCTGGTGGGTGACTATCCTCATCCTGGTCCGCGAGTGGGGCATCACGGCACTGAGGTTCTTTGTGATCCGATACGGCGTTATGCCGGCTTCCCGCGGCGGAAAGCTCAAGACCGTCATCCAGACAGTGGCCATCTTCCTGTACATCCTGCCGCTTGAGGCCATCGCGCCGTGGCTGGTCATTGTGGCCTTCTGGGTCATGATGGCCGCCCTTGCCATCACGCTATGGACCGGAGCGGAGTACGTCGTCCAGGCGCTCCGCCTTCGGGCTGCGGGCCGCCGCGCATGAGCAACCCCGTGGACGCCGCCAAAGCCTCGGAACTAGCGACGGCGGCAGTTGCCTTGGCATTGGGAAAGAGCCTTACCGTTGCCACCGCCGAGTCGCTGACAGCAGGAATGGTGGCGGCCAGCCTGGCCAACACACCCGGTGCGTCCGGAATGTTGCAGGGCGGCGTGATTGCTTATCAGAACTCCGTGAAGGTCTCAATCCTCGGTGTTTCGACGGAGCTGATTTCTGCCGTTGGTTCAGTGGATGGCGGAGTAGCGGCGGCCATGGCCGAAGGTGCCAGGCGCGCCTGTACGGCCGACGTCGGAATATCCACTACTGGTGTGGCCGGTCCGGAGGCCCACGACGGCAAAGCCGTGGGAACAGTCTTCGTTGGGGTCGCCACCAGTACTGGCACTGGTTCGTTTGAATTCAGCTTTTCGGGGGACAGGCAAAGTATCAGGGAAAAGGCCTGCGAAGCTGCGCTGGCGCATCTGATTGATGCACTGGAAGGGGTTGGTTACCGTTCGTAAAGTAGCCGGGAACAAAAACTCATTGCCAATAGTTGTGTCATTGTGTCGCTTCGGAACAGCCGGGGCGCCTAGGATGTAAAAAACCATACCGGTCCGCCAGCCAGCGAACCGGATGAACGAGGGAGCAAGGCGATACAGATGGTAAAGCAGCCCGTATCCGTAAACGGCGTTGTCCGCTGGAAGGATGTGGGCTTGGCTAAGCAGGCACAGAGCGAACAGAAGGAGCGCAAGATGGTTGTACTACGCCACGAAATCGGTGATGTATTGCGCGATGTCCGCCAGCGTCAGGGCCGAACCCTCCGCGAGGTCTCGCACAGCGCCCGCGTCTCACTCGGATACCTGAGTGAGGTTGAACGCGGCCAAAAGGAGGCTTCTTCCGAGCTCCTGTCCTCTATCTGCACCGCCCTGGACGTTCCGTTGTCCAGCATGCTCCGCGAAGTCAGCGACCGCGTGGCCGTTGCGGAGGGCGTAGCTGTTCCGGACACCGTTCCGCAGGAATTCTCCCAGCGCTACGGTCGCGATCTTGACCTTACCGACGACTTCCCGCAGGGGATGCTCTCCGGAGCCCGGTAACGGTCAGACCAGGAATTATCACGAAAGGTCCCCAGCCTCTGGCTGGGGACCTTTCGCATTGGTGCTGCTGTCAGTCCTGCGTGGGATTGGCAGTCTCCCCGGACTCGGTGTCCTTCAGGGTGGTGTCCTTGATGATGCTTTCGCCATAGACGGCGTTGAGCCGGCCCATGTAGTCGGCCAAGGTTTGGACGTCTTCCAGCGGCCACTCACCGAGTCGCTCACGGAACACCTGGCGGCGCGCGTCCTGGACTTGATGCATCTTCTCCTCGCCTTTTTCCGTCAGGCGGATGGACTGAGCCCGTCCGTCCTGCGGATCTGCCTCCTTGTAGACCAGGCCAATACTTTCCAGAAATGCGATCTGGCGGCTCACTGAAGGCTTGCCCACTCCGATGCACGAGGCAAGGTCCGTCAGGCGGATGGGGCCTTCGCGGCGAATGATCGTCAGCAGGCCGTACGCGGCAGGCTCCATGTCGGGGTGGACCTGGCGGGATAACTGATGCGAGATGGAACGGGCACGGCGCCAGAGCAGGCTCAGCTGGTGTTCCACCTGCTGAAGGGCGTCGTCTGTGGTGTCACCTGGCACGGCCTCGGGGGGCGTGCTCTGGAGAGGATTGCTCATGGCAACCATTCTAGAGTCCGGCGTCGTGAGAGACTCTATCCGTGAGGGCAAGTGACTTCTGGCGTTTAATGGACGATGAATTTGGGGCAGGCTATTCCCGCGTCCTGGCCAATTCCCTGGTGCTGGCCGGCGTGGGAGGGCGGACCGCCGTGGAGGCCCTGGCTGCCGGCTACCAGCCCCGGGACGTCTGGCTGGCAATGTGCGAAGTCCAGGATGTCCCGCCGGAGCGGAGGCTCGGCAGGGATATCAAGCCTGCGGCCAACTAAAGTCCAGCCACGTTTGCCGAGGGACTTCCAGGCTCCATGGTGGTGACACGCCCGCATGCATTGTTCGAATATCTGTTCGGATGGGGATATGCTCCTGTGAGAGGAAAATTGTTCCTGAAGGACGCATTCCACAGGCAATCGGAGGGCGTGGTTATCCACATAGCCCACGTCGGCTTCAAAAAATGTCAGGGAGCCGTAATAGCGTCTGACATGACAGGAAAGCGGCCATTCAGGCCACTCCACAGCGAGAAAGCATCAGAGGTGTGAACCATGGCGGCAACCCCGGATCGTGAGAAGGCGCTCGAAGCAGCGCTTGCCCAGATCGACAAGCAGTTCGGCAAAGGCTCCATCATGCGCTTGGGTGATGACACCCGCGCACCGATCGAAGTTATTCCAACCGGATCCATTGCACTGGACGTCGCCCTTGGCATTGGTGGGTTGCCCCGAGGCCGCGTCGTGGAGATCTACGGCCCGGAATCCTCTGGTAAGACCACAGTGGCCCTGCACGCTGTAGCCAATGCGCAACGTAACGGTGGCATAGCGGCCTTCATCGACGCCGAGCACGCCCTGGATCCTGACTACGCAGCCAAGCTGGGCGTGGACACGGATGCCTTGCTCGTGTCGCAGCCGGACACAGGTGAGCAGGCCCTGGAAATCATGGACATGCTGGTGGGCTCCGGTTCCCTGGACGTCATCGTCATTGACTCCGTGGCTGCTTTGGTTCCGCGTGCTGAAATCGAGGGCGAGATGGGCGATTCCCACGTCGGCCTCCAGGCTCGGCTCATGAGCCAGGCCCTGCGAAAGATTACCGGCCGCTTGAGCCAGACCAAGACCACCGCAATCTTCATCAACCAGTTGCGTGAGAAGATCGGCGTCTTCTTTGGATCGCCCGAAACCACCACCGGTGGTAAGGCCCTGAAATTCTACGCCTCAGTCCGCATCGATGTCCGCCGCATTCAGACGCTGAAGGAAGGTGCCGACTCCGTCGGTAACCGCACCAAGGCCAAGATCGTCAAGAACAAGATGGCCCCGCCCTTCAAGATTGCTGAATTCGACATTATTTACGGCCAGGGCATCTCCCGCGAGGGAGGAATCATTGACATGGGCGTCGAGCACGGCATCATCAAGAAGTCCGGCTCGTGGTTCACGTACGACGGCGATCAGCTGGGCCAGGGTATGGAGAATTCACGGCGCTTCCTGCGTGATAACCCGGAGCTGGCCCAGGAACTTGAGCGCCTCATCAAGGAAAAGCTTGGCGTGGGTGTCAAGCCGGAGGCAGATTCCCCGAAGCTGAAGGCCGTTGACGGCTAGGAGCGGGCCGGACCCGGAGTCCTCCGTATCCGGCGATCCTGAGCCTGATCCCGAATCCGTGGCCCGCGCCATCGTCCTGCGGCAATTGACGATGGCGCCACGGAGTCGGCTGCAGCTGTCCCGCAAGCTGGCAGAACGTAATGTTCCCCAAGAGGTTGCAGAGGCCGTGCTGGACCGTTTCGAGGAAGTCCAGCTCATTGATGATGCTGAGTTTGCCAGAATGTGGGTGCGCAGCCGTTCCCAAAGCAGGAAGCTGGCCAAGGGTGCCATTCGTCGTGAGCTGACGGAGAAGGGCATCGATCTCGATGATGCCGAGGAAGCACTCTCACAGCTCAGCGATGAAGATGAGGAAATCGCCGCCCGCGAGCTTGTGGAGCGCAAACTGAGGCCCGGCATGGATCTCTCGGATCGCGCAGAACGTGACAAGTACACCCGCAGGTTGGCGTCCATGCTGGCACGGAAGGGCTATGCCCCTTCAATGGCCTTCCGGATCGTCGGTGAGGTACTTGCCCAAGCCGGTACCCTTGAGTAGTGAGTTTGACCATTCCTTCCCCCTCAGCAGAATCCACGCCTTCGGCCCTAGCATTGGCAACCAGTGCTGATGCCCAAGTGACGGATGCCTCTGCCCCGTTTGAGCCTGCCCCGTTTGAACCGAGGACGTATCAGGTCCGGACTTTCGGCTGCCAGATGAACGTCCACGATTCCGAACGTATGGCCGGCCTCCTTGAGGACGCCGGCTACGTGCCCGCGGACGGTGAGGTTGCGGACATTGTGGTGTTCAACACGTGCGCCGTTCGGGAAAATGCCGACAACAAGCTCTATGGAAACCTTGGCCAGCTTCGGCAGGTCAAAGCAGCCCACCCTGGCATGCAGATCGCTGTTGGTGGCTGCCTCGCCCAGAAGGACCGGGAAACCATCGTCAAGAAGGCTCCTTGGGTTGACGCTGTCTTTGGCACCCACAACGTAGGCGCACTTCCGGCACTACTGAAGCGGGCGCGGCACAACAACGAGGCCCAACTCGAAATCCTGGAATCGCTGGACGTCTTTCCCTCCACCCTTCCCACCAAGCGCGACTCCGTCTATTCCGGCTGGGTTTCGATTTCAGTAGGTTGCAACAACACGTGCACGTTCTGCATCGTGCCCTCCCTTCGTGGCAAGGAGAAGGACCGCCGTCCGGGAGAAATCCTGGCGGAAATTCAGGCCTTGGTGGACGACGGCGCCGTGGAAGTAACGTTGCTGGGCCAGAACGTGAATTCCTACGGCGTTGAGTTCGGTGACCGCCAGGCCTTCTCCAAGCTCCTTCGGGCCTGTGGGGAAATTGAAGGCCTTGAGCGCGTGCGCTTCACCAGTCCGCACCCAGCCGCATTTACTGACGACGTCATTGATGCCATGGCCGAGACACCCAATGTGATGCCGCAGCTGCACATGCCCCTTCAATCGGGCTCGGACAAGGTCCTCAAAGACATGCGGCGCTCGTACCGGTCCAGCAAGTTCCTGGGCATCCTGGACAAGGTTCGTGAGCGGATCCCCAACGCGGCCATCACTACGGACATCATTGTTGGCTTCCCGGGTGAAACCGAGGAGGATTTCCAAGCGACGCTTGACGTCGTGGAGAAATCGCGGTTCGCCACAGCCTTCACCTTCCAGTACTCCAAACGGCCTGGTACGCCGGCCGCCGAGCTCCCGGAGCAACTTCCCAAAGCAGTGGTCCAGGAGCGCTTTGAACGTCTGACCGCCCTGCAGGACCGTATCGCGGCGGAGGAGAACGCCAAGCAAGTGGGTTGCCGTGTGGAAGTGCTGGTGACAGCGCAGTCCGGCCGCAAAGCAGAGGAAACGCATCGGTTGTCTGGCCGATCCAAGGATCAGCGACTCGTTCATTTCTCAGTACCTGACGGTGCGCAAACCCCTCGCCCCGGGGACTTTGTCACCGTGACCATTACCGAAGCCGCGGCATTCCACCTGGTTGCCGATCCTGCAAGCCTGGACGATTACATGTTGCGCCGGTCGAGGGCGGGTGACGCCTGGGATCGCTCGCAGGCAGATTCCTGCGGTGTTCCCAGTGCTGGTGCGGCCTCGGGCAAGAAGGGTGTGTCCTTAGGCATGCCGTCGCTGCCTGTTCGCGGCGCCTGACGTCGATTATTCGAGATCGAATGGCCCTCTCCCATGCCGCGCCGCCGGTGATTGCCGTCGTCGGGCCAACCGGGTCCGGTAAATCGGACCTGGCCGTCGAGCTGGCCCTTGCACTCAATGGCGAGGTCATCAACGCTGACGCCCTGCAGTTCTATCGCGGCATGGACATCGGTACGGCCAAGATCACTGTGGACGAACGCAAGGGCGTGCCACATCATCTGCTGGACACAAAGGACGTCACGGAGGAAGCCAGCGTGGCGGACTTCCAAGCGGAATGCCGCGCCGTCATCAATGACATCCACGCCCGGGGCAAGCGGGCCATCATGGTGGGCGGCTCTGGCCTCTACGTGCGGGCCGCCCTGGATGTACTGGAGTTCCCCGGCACGGACCCCGACTTGCGAAAACGGCTTGAGGATGAATGGGAAACCTTCGGTCTGGCGCCGTTGCGGGCCCGGCTTGAAAAGGTGGATCCCGTCTCGGCAGGCCGTCTGGGGGATGCCCGGCGGGTGATCAGGGCCCTGGAGGTTTACGGAATGACAGGGCGCCCGTTCAGCTCGTTCATGCCACAACGCGAGTACTTCCAGCCGGCCCTGCAGATTGGCCTGTCTGTGGACCGCGAGGTCCTGCGGGAGCGGCTGGCGATCCGCGTACACCGGATGGTGGATGCGGGGTTGCTGCAGGAAGTGGAACGGCTTGATGCGGCTGGCCTGCGACGCGGCAAGACAGCCTCGCGTGCACTGGGATATGCACAATTCCTCAGGGTGCTCGACTCCGAAGTCAGCGTCCCGGAGGCAGCTGAAGAAACCATTGTGGCCACGAGGCAGTTCGCCCGGCGACAATTGACGTGGTTTCGGGCCGATCCGCGGATCGCGTGGCTCGATTGGCAGGATTCGGAGCTCGTGTCCAAAGCAGTCGCGCTGGCCTAGCCGGGCTGGCGCTCACGACAGCAATTTCTGGCCGAACCTGCCCGGCGGGTAGCCTAGTCCCATGGATCAAACCGCCGCAGTTCCCGCCCAGCAGTCCGCCGCTGCCGGCGCCCCCGTGCCCACTGCCAGCCTTTCCGGCTTGGCGTTTTCCAAGGGCCATGGAACGGGCAATGATTTCGTCCTGATTGCTGATCCCGGTGATGTCCACGAGATCTCTCCCGAGCAAGTAGCACAGCTGTGCGACAGGCATCGGGGGATAGGTGGCGACGGTCTTATCCGTGCTGTTCCTTCGCGGTATCTGCCCGAAGGCCGCGTCCTGCTTGAGCAGGACGCCTCTGCGGAATGGTTCATGGACTACCGTAACGGCGATGGTTCGCTGTCCGAGATGTGCGGCAACGGCGTCCGCGTCTTCGTGCATTTCCTGATTGCCGAAGGCCTGGTGGAGCTTGGTCCGGGCCAGTCCTTGACCATCGGAACACGTGGCGGGATTAAGAAGATTGTGTGCACGGCCGACGGCTATGCCGTGGATATGGGCCCGTGGGAATTCATTTTCCCTGCAGAAGCACAAAGCAAAGCCATGGATGCCTTGGTCAGCGCAGACGGCCTGGAAGTGGCCAGGCCCGGCCTCTCCGTCAGCATGGGCAACCCGCACACTGTGGTTGCGCTTGCCGAGCTCAGCGAACTCTCCGCTACGAAATTATTCACCGCGCCGGCAGTGGATCCCAAGCCTGCCAACGGCACCAATGTCGAGTTTGTAGTACCCGCAGAGCCGCTGGTTCACGACGGCGTGGGAACCATCACTATGCGCGTCCACGAGCGTGGAGTCGGCGAAACCCAATCGTGTGGCACCGGGGCTTGTGCCGCCGCCGTCGCGATCCGTCATTGGGCTGGCAGCAGCGCCCCCAACTCTTGGCACGTCAACGTTCCCGGTGGCGTGGTGGACGTGAAGTTCTTCCCGGGTGAGGATGGCCGGGAACACGTTGAGCTCAGCGGCCCCGCAGTCATTGTGGCTAGTGGGACGCTTTCCTGACGCGAAGGATCCTGAAAGACTTCGAAGTGCTCTCGCGGGAAACCGTGAAGGACTTGTCCAGTTCGTTGGCCAGCCAGCGTTGGAGGGAGTCCGAGCCCAGGTTCTTCTGAACCACCATCCACGCGTTGCCGCCAGGTGCCAGCCGGGGCAGCCACGTCAGGAGCAGCGAGTGTAGTTCGTCCTTGCCGATGCGGATCGGCGGGTTGGACCAGATCGTGTCGAATTCGACGCCGGGGTCTACCTCATCCGGGAGGCTGGCCTTCACGTTGTTCAAGCCAAGGGCAGCCGCGTTCTCGTTGGTCAAGGCGATGCAGCGCTCGTTGACATCCACGGCGTAGACCTGTGCCAGGGGCGCCATGAGCCCCATCGTGAGGGCAACAGGACCCCAACCGCACCCAATATCCAGCAGGTTGCCCCGGGGCGAAGGCGGTGGAACCTCGGCCAAAAGTACCTTGGTGCCCTTGTCCACACCGTCGGGGCT
This sequence comes from Paenarthrobacter sp. 2TAF44, assembly GCF_052114885.1. Taxonomy (NCBI): domain Bacteria; kingdom Bacillati; phylum Actinomycetota; class Actinomycetes; order Micrococcales; family Micrococcaceae; genus Paenarthrobacter; species Paenarthrobacter sp. 2TAF44. The sequence continues at coordinate 174,176 of NZ_JBFRFP010000007.1, forward strand.
GAAGATGCCCGACGACGTCTGCACATGACGGGTAGCTCCAGCCAGTTCCACAGTGAGGGGCTTGCGAGTGAACGGACCGGCCGGTTGGGCGCTGAAATAGTGTGCAGACTCCATAATTTGCCAGATTAGTTGGCTATCGGCGGCTTGGGAAACTGCCCTCGGGCCGGGACAGTTTGACAGTGCTGCTAATGTGGAAGGCATGTTCTTGATCTTTGAGTAATCAGCCCGAGCCGACCCTTTCACGTCGGCAAGGCACCTGCCCGCGATGCAGGCCCGCTTGGCGTATCAGCCCAGCTCATGGCCATTCCGCCCGCAGGTTCCGTCCGGCAGACTCCGCAATCGCCCGTTGTTGGTTGATCGCGGTTGCTCAGTAGAACATGTCCCACCCCAGCTGTCGCGAAAGCAGTGGCCCTGCCATCTGCTGTCAGCTCTTGGTTTATGGGTTTGGCGATGAATTCTCCTGCAGGACAGGACCTCCCGCGGACCAACCCGCTCGATCCAAGCACCACAGGAGGCCCTATATGGCCGAAGCTCGTCAGCCCACCGCGAATACCGTCCCATTGGACGCAAAACAGCACTATTCTGGATATGCCGAACAGTCTAAGGAGACCATGACCACCCAGAAGCACTCCGGATCCGATTCCGACGCCCAGGACATGAGTCCTGAACAAATCCAGGCTGTCATTGACCGGATTCTTTCCAAGGATGTACCTGCACAGGCATCCGATGACAATGATGCCAAAGGTGTTTTCGGCAGGGCACAAGCGATCTCCACGCTTGACCACGAACACAGCATTTACGACGGCGACCAGGAAGACTTGGCGGAACGACGTGCGCTCCGCCGCACCGCGGGCCTTTCCACCGAACTCGAAGACGTCACAGAGGTTGAGTACCGGCAGCTGCGCCTGGAGCGCGTTGTCCTGGCTGGCCTGTGGACAGAAGGCACTTTGGCTGACGCCGAGAATTCGCTTCGCGAACTCGCAGCATTGGCAGAGACAGCAGGATCCGAGGTCCTTGACGGCCTGGTTCAGCGGCGCACAAAGCCGGACCCCGGCACGTTCCTCGGATCGGGCAAGGCACAGGAACTCAAGGACATCGTGGCCGCCACTGGCGCCGATACCGTGGTGGTCGACACCGAGCTTTCCCCCTCGCAGCGACGCGGACTTGAGGACATCGTCAAGGTCAAGGTTGTGGACCGGACAACGCTGATCCTGGATATCTTTGCCCAGCACGCAAAGAGCCGCGAAGGTAAGGCACAGGTTGAACTCGCACAACTCGAGTACCTGCTCCCCAGGCTCCGTGGTTGGGGTGACTCCATGTCCCGCCAGGCGGGTGGCCAAGTGGGTGGAGCCGGTGCCGGTATGGGTTCCCGTGGTCCAGGCGAAACAAAGATCGAGCTCGATCGCCGCAGGATCCGGACGCGCATGGCCAAGCTGCGTCGGGAGATCGCCGCGATGAAGCCGGCGCGCGAGACCAAGCGGGCCAACCGCCGTCGTAATGCCGTACCCTCGGTCGCAATCGCCGGCTATACCAACGCTGGAAAGTCTTCGCTCCTGAACCGGCTGACCGATGCTGGGGTGCTGGTGGAAAACGCCCTGTTCGCCACCCTGGACCCGACCGTCAGGAAGGCACAGACCCCGGATGGCATCGGCTACACGCTGGCTGACACCGTTGGATTCGTCCGCTCGCTTCCTACGCAGCTGGTGGAAGCCTTCCGCTCCACACTGGAAGAAGTAGCGGACGCAGACCTGATCCTGCATGTCGTGGACGCCTCCCACCCGGACCCGGAAGGGCAAATCGCGGCAGTGCGTGCTGTCTTCACCGAGGTCGACGCCCGCAAGGTTCCGGAAATCATCGTCCTGAACAAGGTCGACGTAGCGGATCCTTTCGTCGTGGAACGCCTGAAGCAGAAGGAGCCGCGGCACGCCGTGGTTTCCACCCGCACGGGCCAGGGCATACCTGAACTCCTGGAAGAGATCAGCCGGTCGATTCCCCGGCCGGGAGTCCGCCTCGAGGTCCTCATCCCGTATGACCGTGGTGACATGGTCAACAAGCTGCACAACTCCGATTCGGAAATCCTGAGCCTCGAGCACGAGGAAAACGGAACCCGCGTGGTGGCCATGGTTCGTGAAGGATTGGCCGCCGAGCTGGAGTCATTCGTCAGCAATGGTTGAGAAGGTGGCGGCGGACGTCGTCGAGTCAGTGGGGGAGAAGTTCACCCTCGAGCTGTTGGACAAAGCTGTTGACGGGATGGGCGGTCAAAGCCGTTCAGGCCAGCACGAGATGGCAAGGCAAGTCACCCGGGCCATCGAGTCCGGTGAACATCTGCTGGTCCAGGCCGGAACGGGAACGGGTAAGTCCTTGGCTTACCTGATTCCGTTGATCGCCCATTCCATGGACAGCGACAAACCGACGCTTGTGTCCACCGCTACCTTGGCCCTGCAAACACAGATTGTGGGCCGGGACCTGCCCCGGCTGTTGGAGACCATAAGCCCGGCCCTCGAGCGTCCCGTGAACGTGGCACTCGTCAAGGGCCGGGCAAATTATGTTTGCCTGCAAAAGCTGGAGGGCGGCTTCCCCAGCGAAGAGCCATCCGAGGGCCAACTTTTTTCCCTGGGTGAGGACACCAGCGTGCCGCATTTCGCAGCGGCGGTTGGCGGCCCGTCGTCGCAATTGGGCCAGGAAGTCATCCGGCTCCGTGAATGGGCCGAAAAGACGGCCACGGGCGACCGCGATGAACTGATGCCGGGGGTGACGGATCGGGCCTGGAGGCAGGTCTCCGTGACGTCAATGGAGTGTTTGGGGGCACAGAAGTGCCCACTCGCTGAGGAATGCTTCAGCGAGCAGGCACGTGCCCGGGCGGCCGAGGCGGACGTCGTGGTCACCAACCATGCCATGCTTGCAGTCAGTGCCTTCGAAGGGCTTGCTGTACTGCCCGAGTACGACGTCGTTGTGGTTGATGAAGCTCATGAGCTGCAGGACAGGGTCACGGGGGCCGTCACGGGCCAGCTGTCCGTAGCAATGGTGCATGCTGCGGCTTCGAGCGCGCGTAAGCACACCGCCATTACCGTAGACGCCCTGAACGCGGCAGCCGACCGACTGGACATGGCCATTGCCGGAGTCCCCAACGGACTGCTGCCCAACGGGCTAAACGACGAACAACTGGACTGCCTGGACCAACTGCGTGATGCCACACGCGCTGCGTTGTCTGACTCGAAGACTGACTCTTCAAACGCGGTCGACGGCGGCCGGCAGCTTGCGCGCTCACGGCTCATGCTCATTCTGGAACTGTGCGAGCGGATGCTCGCAGCCAAGGAGAACCGTGAAGTGGTGTGGTTCTCCAGGAACAGCACCTTCGATCCCCAGCAGGGGTACTCCCCGCCGGATGAGACCGCGCCCGCACTGATCAACATCGCTCCGCTTAGCGTTGCCGGCCGGCTGCGGGAAGGCCTTTTCGCAGGGCACACAGTGGTGCTTACTTCTGCCACGCTCGCTATTGGATCCGCCTTTGAGCCTGCCGCCGGTGGCCTGGGGCTGATTGGAGAGGGTGCACCGAGCTGGACTGGGTTGGACGTCGGATCGCCTTTTGATTATCCGAAGCAGGGTGTCCTTTACGTGGCCAAGCACCTGCCCAAGCCCGGCAGGGGCACTTCTCCCGAGGCACTGGATGAGCTTGAAGACCTCATCCGTGCTTCCGGTGGGGGAGCCCTGTGCCTCTTCTCCTCACGTCGGGCGGCCGAGGAAGCCGCAGAGGCGATGCGACCACGTCTGGATGTGGACATCCTCTGCCAAGGCGAATCCACTATGGCAGCGCTCGTGAAGCAGTTTGCCGACGAACCGGACACCTGCCTCTTTGGCACGATGTCCTTGTGGCAGGGCGTCGACGTCCCTGGCGGTTCATGCCGCCTTGTGGTGATTGACCGCATTCCGTTCCCGCGGCCGGACGACCCGCTGATGACCGCACGCTCGCGAGCTGTTGCGCAGTCCGGGGGCAACGGGTTCATGGCGGTGTCAGCTACGCATGCGGCAATTCGCTTGGCGCAGGGGGCAGGACGCCTCATTCGCTCCACTGGCGACAAAGGCGTGGTCGCCGTCCTGGACTCACGGCTTTCCACGGAACGGTACGGCGCGTTCCTGCGTGCAGCTTTGCCACCCTTCTGGGCAACGACGGATCGCAATGTTGTGCGCGGCGTCCTGGAACGCTTGGGCGCAAAGAAAACGTAGGCAAACGCCCTAAAGGGAGCGCAGGACCGAGACGACCTTGCCCATAATGGTGGCCTGGTCTCCCAGTATCGGTTCGTACTGCGTGTTCTGGGGGAGCAGCCACGTGTGGCCGTCCCGCTGGCGGAAGGTTTTTACCGTGGCTTCGTCATCCAGGAGTGCTGCCACGATGTCACCGTTGATGGCGTCATTCTGGCGCCGGACAACTACCCAGTCACCGTCACAAATTGCGGCATCGATCATGGAGTCACCAGCGACCTTCAGCATGAACAGTTCGCCGTGGCCCACCAGTTGCCGGGGCAGGGGCAGGACGTCCTCAATAGTCTGGTCTGCGAGGATGGGGCCACCGGCCGCGATGCGTCCCACCAGGGGCACCATGGCGGTGTCGCTGGCACTGGCCAACTCCGTCACGGCGAGTCCACCTGCGCTACGCAGTGTGGTAGCTGCTTCGACTCCGGGAATTGTCCCGCCGTCAAGGGTCAAAGGCATGAGGACTTCCATGGCGCGGGGGCGCTTGGGATCTCTGCGCAGGTAGCCCAGCTTCTCCAACTGGGAGAGCTGATGGGTGACGCTGGACAGGCTCGCCAGACCAACGGTGTCACCAATTTCGCGCATGCTGGGCGGATAGCCGTTGTCATTGACGGACCGCTGGATGGTTTCCAGGATTTTCTTCTGCCGGACAGTCAGGCTTTTGGGACTCTTTTGAGGCTGCTGGCTCCGCAGGGGTGCCCCGCCGCCGGTGGCTTTCGCTGCCATGTTCGCCAATGCCCTTCTGTTCCGCCCGGTCACGGTCTGAAGTGTGCCCGGGGATGTTGGATCTGAAAAAATGTCAGACCCTCCTGTTCCACTGAAACAGTGCCTGTTTCTTCACTCAAACCTAGGCCAGGCACAGGCGTTTATCAAACATTCGTTCTAGCGAGTCTCGACACCGTTCGTTGATAAGTGCTAAAAATGTCATAGCAAGGTTCGAATATGTGTTCTATAAAAGTTGAACCTGGCTCGGATGTTCGAAGAAAGTGTTCGAATATCCGGGGCGGTCCAACGAACACAAGGAATTGGCAGCCGGCAACGGGCATCCGATGCAGGCAATCGCTCAGAAGGGCTCAGCTCATGTCCGCAATCTCTACGTTCCACGAATTCCGCAACACCCCGGCGCCTACGCGTCTCCGGCTTACCCGGCGCGGCAGGATCGTGTTCTTCGGCATCCCCGCCATGCTGCTGCTTGCCGCGCTGCTGAGCCTTGCCGGCTTCATCAACTCTCCGGCCAAGGCTTCGGATTCCCAGTCCCAACTGCAGCCGCCGGTGGCCGTCACGGTTACTGTCCAGCCCGGGCAGTCACTGTGGGGCATCGCCGGTGCGGCCGCGCCGGAGAGGGACCCGCGTGATGTCATCGCAGAAATCATCCAGTTGAACGATCTCCGCGGAGGACGCATCCAGCCCGGCCAGCAGCTGTTCGTTCCCGCGAATTGAGTGGCCAGGGGGCTATGGGTCACCGTCCCTGGCGTCACAGTTACTCTGCAGTCGCACCGGCACCTTAAACTGTCTTGGTGAGTGACCAGCTTGAGCGACTTGACCGACTTCCCCTCCGGACCAACCTGCGTGGACTGAGCCCCTATGGCGCGCCGCAGCTTGATGTCCCCATTTTGCTCAACGTCAACGAGAACACCCATGGCGTGCCGGCCGATGTGCAAGCGGCCATTACCGAGGCCGTTGCGGCTGCGGCCACGGGCCTGAACCGATACCCTGACCGCGAGTTCACCGAACTTCGTGAATCCCTCGCCGATTACCTCGGTCACGGGCTTTCCGCGGACAACATCTGGGCGGCCAACGGCTCCAACGAGGTCCTGCAGCAGATTCTGCAGGCCTTCGGAGGTCCGGGGCGCAAGGCATTGGGCTTCCCTCCCACGTATTCCATGTACCCGTTGCTTGCCAGTGGCACGGACACTGAGTACGTCCGTGGAGTGCGAGCTGATGACTATGGCCTGGATGCGGCTTCCGCTGCTGCCCAGGTGAAGGAGACTGGCGCGAATATCGTGTTCCTGTGCTCTCCGAACAACCCCACGGGAACGGGCTTGGGGCTGGACGTCGTCGAAGCTGTGTACGAAGCCGGCGATGCCAGCCAAGCTATCGTCATCGTGGATGAGGCCTACCACGAGTTCGCGCACGACAACACGCCCAGCGCGCTGACGCTGCTTCCCGGGCGGGAGCGTTTGATCGTCTCACGCACCATGAGCAAGGCCTTTGCCCTGGCAGGTGCGCGCCTGGGCTACATGGCTGCCGCACCTGAGGTTACTGACGCCATCAGGCTCGTCCGGCTGCCTTACCACCTCTCAGCGGTCACGCAAGCCACGGCCCTGGCTGCCCTCAACCACCGCGAAGCGCTCATGGCCGACGTCGAGGACATCAAGGTCCAACGCGACCGCATTGTGACCGAGCTCCTCCGAATGGGACTCAAGCCTGCGGCCTCGGACTCAAACTACGTTTTCTTCGGTGGGCTTTCGAACCCGCACGCGATCTGGCAGGGCCTGCTGGATGCGGGCGTCCTGATCCGTGACGTCGGCATTCCAGGACACCTGCGGGTGACTGCGGGAACGGAAAAGGAAACAACGGCCTTCCTTGAGGCCTTGGAAGCCCTTCTGGACAGCCCTGCGTCCCAGCCCAACTAAACTTGTCAATAGACCCACCCCATTCTTCGTGTATAAGGACGTCCCAATGAGCGAAACCGGCGCCACGCCGTCCGCTGACCGCACTGCGCGCATGGAGCGCACCACCAGCGAATCCTCCGTCCTGGTGGAGATCAACCTGGATGGCACCGGTGTCTCGGACATCAGCACCACGGTTCCCTTCTATGACCACATGCTGACGGCGTTGTGCAAGCACTCCCTGATCGACATGACCGTCAAGGCCACGGGTGACACCCACATCGATGCCCACCACACCGTGGAGGATGTGGCCATTACTTTTGGTGAGGTCTTGCGTACTGCCTTGGGCAACAAAGCCGGAATCCGCCGCTTTGGTGAAGCTACGGTTCCATTGGACGAAGCCTTGGCGCACGCTGTCGTGGATGTTTCGGGGCGCCCATATCTGGTACACGGAGGAGAACCCGCGGGGCAGGAGTACCACCTCATCGGTGGCCACTTCACGGGTTCGTTGACCCGTCACGTCTTTGAAGCCATCACGTTGCACGCCGGTATCTGCCTGCACATGAACGTCCTTGCAGGCCGCGATCCGCACCACATCGTCGAGGCCCAGTTCAAAGCCTTCGCGCGGGCTCTTCGCTCGGCAGTGGAGTCGGATCCCCGAGTCGAGGGCATTCCATCCACCAAGGGGGCGCTATGAGCGGGCAAATCCTGAAGGACGGTGCGGTTACTGACGCTTCGGCTAACCTCAAGCCGGAGTCGCCTGAAGGTAAGCCCACGGTTACGGTGCTGGACTACGGTTCGGGCAACGTCCGTTCAGCCGTTCGCGCCCTTGAGCGTGCGGGCGCCGAAGTGGTTCTCAGCTCCAAGCCTGAGGATGTCCTGAATGCCGACGGGCTGCTGGTCCCCGGCGTCGGCGCCTTTGAAACGGTAATGAAGGAACTCAAGGCCGTCGATGCCATCCGCATGATCGGCCGCCGCGTCGCAGGTGGGCGGCCTGTCTTGGCAATCTGCGTTGGGCTGCAGGTGCTCTTCGAAGCCGGAGTCGAGCACGGCACCGAGTCCGAGGGCATGGCCGAATGGCCGGGCAAGGTTGAACTCCTTCCCGCCCCTGTGGTTCCCCACATGGGTTGGAACACGGTGGACGTCCCTGAAGGATCAAAGCTTTTCGCGGGCGTTGAGCAGGAACGCTTCTACTTTGTGCACTCATACGGCGTGCAGGAGTGGAACTTCGACGTCGTCCAGCCTCGGATGGCCCCACCTCTGGTGACCTGGTCCGAGCACGGTGCACGCTTTATCGCCGCCGTCGAAAACGGCCCCCTGTGCGCAACCCAGTTCCACCCCGAGAAATCCGGAGACGCAGGGGCGCGCCTCCTGCGCAACTGGGTGGATGGCCTTCGCAAGCCTGGATCCACGGTGGCACAGGCTCCGGCAGCGGACGATCGTGGTGCAGCCTAGATGTGGTCGGTAGTGCTCATGGGCCTTGCCGGCGTGCTGGTGGGTGGAGGTATCTCTTTCCACCAGCAGAAAAAGCCACTGTGGGTTTCCGTCTCTTTCTACGTGCTGGCGGGGATGTCCCTGCTGGCCGCCTATCTCCTGACGCCGCCGGGCAACTGAACCCCTCGCGTCCCCATCAACTCCTAGGACACACATGACCACCTCTGCCCAGTCCGTTCTGGAACTCCTCCCCGCCGTCGACATCGTTGATGGCCAGGCAGTCCGCCTGCTGCAAGGCGAGGCAGGCTCGGAAACCAGCTACGGCACGCCTCTGGAAGCTGCCTTGAACTGGCAGAACGCCGGTGCTGAGTGGGTGCACATGGTGGACCTCGACGCCGCTTTTGGCCGTGGCAACAACGCGGACCTCATCAGCGAGGTCGTGTCCCAGCTCAACGTCAAGGTTGAGTTGTCCGGCGGACTGCGGGATGACGAGTCGCTGGAACGCGCCCTGGAATTGGGCGTGGAGCGGGTTAACCTCGGTACAGCAGCATTGGAGAACCCTGAGTGGACACGGCGCGCCATCGACCGATTCGGTGACAAGATCGCCGTCGGCCTCGATGTCCGAGGTACCACCCTGGCCGGTCGCGGCTGGACCAAAGAAGGCGGCCACCTCTGGGAAGTTCTTGCCCGTCTGGAGGATGCTGGCTGCGCACGCTACGTGGTCACCGACGTCACCAAAGACGGAACCCTGCAGGGTCCGAATGTTGACTTGCTGCGCCAGATGGTGCAGAAAACGGGCAAGCCCGTGGTGGCTTCAGGCGGTATCTCCAGCCTTGAGGATCTTCGCGTGCTTCGTGAACTCGTGCCCCTGGGCGTTGAGGGTGCGATTGTCGGCAAAGCCCTTTATGCAGGTGCTTTCACCCTGCCCGAAGCGTTGGACGTAGCCGGTCGTCGCTGATGACAGGTTCACGACGCGAACTTCCGGGCCATATTGCCGCTGCCTTGGCCGGTGCCGGGGGAGCCGCTGACTCTGCGGGGCAGCCCTGGGAAGGCCGTAGCCTTAGTGGTGACGATGCCAAGATCCACAATTTTGAGGACGACGACGGTTCGGCGGACTCAGCCTACCTCGCTGCCGTTGCTGCACTGCTGAATGGGACGGGCAGTGAGGCGGAGGTTGTAGCTTCACTTGCGACCGCCCGGGTCTTCGTTCCCGTGGTAGCCCAGCTCGCCGAGGAAGCCGAAGGTGTTGATGGGCTGCACGCGGACAAGCAGGCCGATATGGCATTGGTCACACTCAAAGCCCCCGATGGTCGGAAGGCCATGCCGGTGTTCACCACGGCCGCTGCTCTTGAAGCCTGGCATGCGGACGCCCGGCCGGTAGCTGTATATGCGGCGAGGGCGGCCCTTTCGGCCGTTTCCGAAGGCGCACAATTGCTGGTGCTGGACCCCGGTTCTGCGTTCACGTTCGTGGTTCGGCGGCCAGCCATGTGGGCGTTGGCGCAGCAGCGGGACTGGACGCCGTCTTACCTTGATGATCAACTGGAGTCTGCTCTCGCTTCGCAGGCCGAGGCGTTTCCGGCGGTGCGCCAGCTCAAAACACAGGCCGGTGGTGGCGTCGCCTGCCAGACTGCGGATGGCCGGACGGTCCCGGGCGGAGGCGCTGGCCCGGAACTGCGGATAGTGCTGTTCCTTGAGGACGGACTCGACGCCGCATCCGTCCAGTCGCTGGTGGCTGACCTGAATGAGGCGTGGGCGCAACTGGAATCGTTTGCCGAGGGCGTCGACTCCATCGAAGTAAAACTGCAACGTGCGGCGCAGGAGCCTGGGCTGCACTAGCGGCAGTACCCGCCACCGGGGACTGCCCCGGGGGAACAAGAGGAATTAGTCCGTGAACTTCGCTCTCTACAAAGAGATGCTGTCTATCCGCCCTGTCCGGCGGCTCCTGCTGGTGGGCATGATCGCCCGCATCCCACATTCGGCGGCTGGCGTGCTCCTGACGTTGCACATTGTCCTGACGCTGGGGGAGGGCTATGCCGCCGCGGGCGCCGCTGCCGCCGTCATGACCATTGGCATTGCCTTGGGGGCGCCTTGGCGTGGTCGGCGCGTGGACATGGTGGGCCTGCGGAAGGCCCTGATCCCATCCGTCATCTCGGAAACAGTGATTTGGTCCATTGTTCCGCACGTCCCGTACGCCTGGCTGCTTCCCTTGGTCTTCGTGGGGGGCTTGTTCACGTTGCCGATCTTCAGCGTGGTGCGTCAATCGCTGGGTGTCATGGTGGACGGGGACCAGCGACGCTCGGCGTTTGCGCTGGATTCCATCGCCACTGAGCTCGTGTTCATGATCGGTCCGGCTGTTGGTGCGATCGTCGCCACGAGCGGCTTCTCGGCAGTGGGACTCACCGCGGTGGGAATCTCTGTTTCCGTGGCTGGCCTGTTTTTGATCTGGTTCAATCCTCCCACCCGCAGCGATCCCAACTGCACGCCGGAGGAATCTGCGGCACGGGCCGCCGCCGACCTTGCCGCTGCCGAGGCGGCTATGGTGGCCTCCGCACCAGGTCACGTGCAGGAGGCGGCGTCTGAAATGGCGCCGGCAGCCGTGTCCCGCACAGCCGGCCTTCGGAATCGTGTGGCCCGCAATTTCACCTGGTTTACAGTTTCCGTTGCGGCCCTTTTCGCCGTAGCTGCGGGATCGGGGATGGTACTTAGCGGCTCCGACGTCAGCATCGTTGGCCTGTTGGAGCGCGGCGGCCACCAGAACGAGATCGGCATCGTCTTCTTCTTCTGGTGTGCGGCATCGGTTGTGGGTGGACTCATCTACGGAGCCATGAACCGTTCGGTCTCTCCCATGCTGCTGTTGTTGGGCATGGCCGCGCTCACCATCCCGATGGGTTTCGCACACGACACCTGGACGCTTGCACTCCTCTCGATTCTCCCGGGCCTTCTTTGCGCTCCGGTGTTGTCGGCGTCGTCGGAGAAGGTGGCGGACCTCGTGGATGAGGAGCGCCGCGGCGAGGCCATGGGGTGGTACGGGTCCGCGCTAACGGCTGGCATTGCCTTCGGCGCGCCCCTTGCCGGGATATTTATTGACACTGTGGGCCCGTCCGGAGGTTTTGCCTCCGTCGGAACTGCAGGAGTCGTACTTTGCATCGCGGGCTTCGCCCTGATGTCCAAGCGGCGCCGGGCCCGGGTGTAGCTCCAACGACCGCAAATCCTCAGTGATCCCGCAGCCGTACGATGACGGCGGCATTAACGACGACGGCGGCCCCGACCACATGTGGTCGGG